>DATJNL010000488.1:0-3416 GCA_035508175.1 Myxococcales bacterium | reverse complement strand
CGGCGGCGCCGGCGAGCGCCGGGCCGCCCCGCAGCGAGGCGAGCGCGGCGCGGTCGGGCGAGCCTTCCAGGGGGTGCACCACGGCGCCGAGCGCGGCGAGGCCCGGCAGGGAGAGCCCGGCCGACAGCAGAACCTCCGACGGCGCGTGCCGCCACAGCTCCTCGAGGGCCGCCTGCGCCGCGTCCTCGGCGCCCACGTCGGCGACCTGCAGCTGGCCGGTCGAGATGTCGAGGAAGGCCACGGCGAGGCGCCCCTCCTGCGCCGCGACCGCCGCCAGCCAGCGGCTCGCGCGGGGATCGAGGAGCTCGTCGTCGAGCACCATCCCGGGGGTGACGATGCGCGTGATCTCGCGGCGGAAGAGCTTCGCGCCGCCGCCGCCCGCTCGGTTGCTCCGGGCTCCCGCCTCCGCCGGGTTGCCGCCCGAGCCGGCTCCCTCCGGGACCTGATCGCACACCGCGACCTTGTGCCCCGCGGAGACCAGCCGCGCGATGTAGGCGCGCGCCGCGTGGTGCGGCACCCCGCACATCGGCACCTTGTCGTCGCCCTTGCTGCGCGCGGTGAGCGTGATGTCGAGCAGGCTCGACGCGGTCACGGCGTCGTCGAAGAACATCTCGTAGAAGTCGCCGAGCCGGAACATCAGGATCGCGTCCGGCACCTGGGCCTTGACGTCGAGGTACTGCCGCATCATCGGCGTCGTCGGCGCCGCCTCGGGGCTCGCAGCCATGGGGGGCGGAGGTTAGTCGAGCGGCGCGCGCGAAGTCGAGAGGGCCCTCTCGCCGCCGATTCGCCGCTTGACTCCGCTGGCGGGACTCTCGACTCTCCCCCGGTGATCCGAGAGGCTTTCAAGGACCTCGCGCGGCTGCGCCAGATCTCCGCGATCGTCGCGCGGCACGGCTTCGGCGAGCTCCTGAAGCGCTCGCGCCTCCGCGACCGGCTCGGCATCGGCGACGGCGAGGCGGCGCCCTCGCCCGAGGTGCTGCGCCAGAGCACGGCCGCGCGGTTCCGGGAGCTGCTCGCCGAGCTCGGTCCCACGTTCATCAAGCTCGGGCAGGTGCTCTCGACGCGCGCCGACATCCTCCCGGCCGAGTACATCGACGAGCTGCGCAAGCTGCAGGACTCGGCGCCGCCCATCCCGCTCGAGGTGGTGCGGACCCAGATCCAGCGCTGCCTCGGCAAGCCCTGGGAAGAAGCCTTCGCGACCATCGACGAGGCCCCGCTCGCCTCCGCGTCCATCGCGCAGGTGCACCGCGCCACCACCCGCGGCGGCGACCAGGTGGTCGTGAAGGTGCAGCGGCCGGACATTCGCGGCCAGATCGAGACCGACCTCGACCTCGTGTACACGCTCGCCCGGGCGCTGGAGGCGGTCATCGAGGAAGTCGGCGTCTACACGCCCTCGGGCATCGTCGAGGAGTTCGACCGCGCCATCCACGAGGAGCTCGATTTCGAGAACGAGGCCCGGAACATCCGGGCCTTCCAGGAGAAGAACCGCGAGCGCCCTCACCTCGTCATCCCCAAGGTCTATGACGAGCTGTCGGGCGGCACCGTCCTCACGATGCAGTACCTGCAGGGCACCAAGATCACCGACGTGACCGACGCGCAGATGAACCGGAAGGAGCTCGCGCGCCTGATCGTGCAGGAGTCGTTCAACCAGCTGTTCGAGGACGGGCTGTTCCACGCGGACCCGCACCCCGGCAACCTGATCGTCCTGCCGGACAAGCGGGTCGGGCTCCTCGACTTCGGTCTCGTGGGCCGCCTGACGCCCGCGATGCGGCAGACCCTGGTGATGCTGACGCTCGCGGTCGCGCTGCGCGACCCGGACACGGTGGCGCGCATCCTGTACCGGATCGGCATCCCCGACACGCGCACCAACCTCGCCGCCTTCCGCGACGACATCGCGTCCGTGCTGGGCCGTTACCTGGGCAAGAGCCTCGAGCAGATCGAGGCCGCGACGCTGCTGCGCGACCTGCTCGATCTCGCCGTGCGCTACCACATCCGCATCCCCAAGGAGTACGCGCTGCTCTCGCGCGCCTCCATCGCCACCGAGGGCATCATCCGCCAGCTCGACCCCGGCATGGACATCGCGGCCACGGCGCTGCCGTTCGTACAGAAGGTGCTCTTCGGCCAGCTGTCGCCGGGATCGCTGCAGGGGGGCCTCATGAAGGGGCTCCTCCGGCTCCAGGAGTTCGCGCAGGACGTGCCGGTGCAGCTCTCGCAGGTCCTCATGGATCTGGAGGGCGGCAAGTTCCTCGTCAACGTGCGGGCGCGCCAGCTCGACGACCTGACGGCCGCGGTGCGGCGGCTCGCGGTGGTCCTCATGGGCGGGATGCTCGGCGCGTCGCTGGTGGTGGGCGCATTCGTGGCGCTCTCGCGCCGCCCGTGGACGTTCCACGGCGTGCCGGTGCTCGGCCTCTTGGGCATCGCCCTCGGCGGCATGCTCTTCGGCGCCGTGGGGAGCTGGTACTTCGTGGTGGTGCGCCTCCGGAAGATCAGGCTCTCGCGATGGTTCCGCCGCTCCTCGAGCTGAAGGACGTCTGGGCGGTCCGCGGCGGGACGGTCGCCCTGCGCGAGATCTCCGCGGCCTTCCCCCACGGCGCGCGCGTGGGCCTCTTCGGCACCGGCGGCAGCGGCAAGACGACGCTCCTCAAGCTGATCGCCGGCCTCTTCCACCCGTCGCGCGGCGAGCTGCGCTGGGCCGAACCGCCCCGCGCCATCGGAATGGTCTTCCAGCGCGACGCGCTCTTCGATTCGCTGCCGCTGCTGCGCAACGTCGAGCTGCCGCTGCGCGACGCGCCGCCCGGCGAGGCCCAGGCGGCAGCCACGCGCGCGCTCGCCGCGGTCGGCCTCTCGCCGGCGGACGCGCAGAAGCTGCCCGCCGAGCTCTCCGGCGGCATGCGCAAGCGCGCCGGCATCGCCCGCGCGCTCTGCGGGTCACCGCCGGTGAAGCTCTACGACGAGCCCTCGGCCGGCCTCGATCCCGCGACGGAGCGGGAGATCCTCGACCTGCTCTGGCGCAGCCACGACCCCTCCGGGCTGACCGTCGTCGCCACCTCGGATCCCCGGCAGCTCTGGCAGCGCTGCGACCTGGTCGTGCTGCTCGCGGCCGGGCGGCTGGCCGCCTTCGGGGCGCCGCGCGAGCTGCTGGGCTCGCCGGTCGCCCGGGAGGCGTTCGGGGAGGGGCCGTGACCGATGCCCTGCGCCTCCTCGGCCGGCTGGCGCTGCGACTCGTGCGCGGCATCGGCGCCCTGGTGGTCCTCTCCTGGCGCCTCCTCGTGGCGGCGCCGCGCATGGACCCGCGCGAGCTGCTGCGCTCCATCTCCCGCTCGGGCACGCAGGTGCTGCCGCTCTGCCTGCTGACGGCGGCGCTCACGGGCGCCCTCGTGGTCATCCAGACCGGCTTCTACGTCCGCACCTTCGGG
>DATJNL010000487.1:0-5930 GCA_035508175.1 Myxococcales bacterium | reverse complement strand
GAGCTTGCCCTTGTTGTCCTTGAGCAGCTTCTCCATCTGGTAGGCGAGGTTCTCGGCGCGGTTGCGGCTCTCGATGAGCTCGCGGCGCTTCTTGTCCTCGGCCTCGTGGCTGGCCGCGTCGGCGACCATCTTCGAGACCTCGTCCTTGGCCAGGCCCGAGCTGTGGGTAATGGCGATCTTCTGCTCCTTGGACGTGGCCTTGTCCTTCGCGGAGACGTTCAGGATGCCGTTCGCGTCGATGTCGAAGGTGACCTCGATCTGCGGCATGCCGCGGGGGGCCGGGGGAATGCCCTCGAGGTGGAAGCGGCCGAGGCTGCGGTTGTCCTTGGCCATCTCGCGCTCGCCTTGCAGGACGTGGATCTCCACCGACATCTGGTTGTCGGAGGCGGTCGAGAACGTCTCGCTCTTGCGGCACGGGATGGTCGAGTTGCGCTCGATGAGCTTGGTCATCACGCCGCCCAGCGTCTCGACGCCCAGGGACAGCGGCGTCACGTCGAGCAGCAGGATGTCCTTCACCTCGCCCGTGAGGACCGCCGCCTGGACGGCCGCGCCGATGGCCACGACCTCGTCCGGGTTCACCGAGCGGTTCGGCTCCTTGCCGAAGTACTTCTTCACCGTCTCCTGGATGAGCGGCGTGCGCGTCTGCCCGCCCACCAGCACCACCTCGTCGATCTGGTTCGGCGCGAGCTTCGCGTCGGCCAGGCACTTCTTGGTGGGCTCGAGCGAGCGCTGCACGAACTCGTCGATCATGCTCTCGAACTTCGCGCGCGTGAGCTTGAGATTGAGGTGCTTCGGCCCCGAGGCGTCCGCCGTGAGGAACGGCAGGTTGATCTCGGTCTCGAGCATGCTCGACAGCTCGATCTTGGCCTTCTCGGCGCCCTCCTTGAGGCGCTGCAGGACCATCTTGTCCTTGGAGACGTCGAGCCCGGTGTCCTTCTTGAACTCGGCGATAAGCCAGTCCATGATCTTCTGGTCGATGTTGTCGCCGCCGAGGTGGGTGTCGCCGTTGGTCGCGAGCACCTCGACCACGTTCTCGCCCACCTCCAGGATCGAGATGTCGAACGTGCCGCCGCCGAAGTCGTAGACGGCGATCTTCTCGTTCTTCTTCTTGTCGAGTCCGTAGGCCAGCGCGGCCGCGGTGGGCTCGTTGACGATGCGCTTCACCTTCAGGCCGGCGATCTCGCCCGCGTCCTTGGTGGCCTGGCGCTGGCTGTCGTTGAAGTAGGCGGGCACCGTGATCACCGCCTCGGTCACCGTCTCGCCGAGGTAGTTCTCGGCCGCTCGCTTGAGCTTGAGCAGAACTTGCGCGCTGATCTCGGGAGGCGAGATCTGCTGCCCGTCGATGTCGACCCGGGCGTCCCCGTGGGGTCCCTTGACGACCTTGTAGGGCACCAGCTTCGCCTCCTCGGTGACCTCCTCGAAGCGGCGGCCCATGAAGCGCTTGATCGAGTAGATCGTGTGCTCCGGGTTGGTGATCGCCTGGCGCTTGGCCACCTGGCCGACCACGCGCTCGCCGTTCTTGAGGTAGCCGACGACCGACGGCGTGAGCCGGCTGCCCTCCTCGTTGGTGATGACGACGGGCTCCCGCCCCTCCATCACGGCCACCACGCTGTTGGTGGTGCCCAAATCGATTCCGATGACCTTGGCCATAAAAGTGTCGGCTGCCTCCGTGGGTGGCTCCGTCTCCCGGAGCCGGCGCTAACCTAACCACCTGCCGGGGGCTGTCAAACACGAGAATCACTCGGGATCCTGGCCATGATGCAGCGCGTAGAACACTTCGCGGGACCGCCACCCGCCCTTCGCGGCCGACACCTGGTCAGATCAGTGATCTCACCCGGTTGTAACCGAGGGACCGATGGCATCCTTTCTGCTTGCCTCCCAGGTGTCCGGAGGTCACCGCATGGATTCTCCCGTCGCCGTCCTTCTGAATGCCAACGCCAAGCAGGTGACCGGCCGGGTGCAAGGCGCCATCTCGCACGTGGTGCCCCCCGAGGACATCTTCCTCTCCAAGACCAAGCGCGACGCGAAGGCCATCGCCCGCGCCGTGCTCGAGCGCCGCTACGGCACCGTCTTCATCGGCGGCGGCGACGGGACGTTCGTGGGCTTCGTGAACGAGATCTGCGAGGCGTTCGACCAGCCCCCCGCGCTCGAGCTCCTCGGCCGCGAGCGCCCCTCCCTCCCCCGCTTCGGCATGCTCAAGCTGGGGACCGGCAACGCGGTCGCCGGCCTGGTCGGCGCCTCCTCGGTGCGCGGCGGCGGCATCCTCGACGATCTGCTGCGCGCCCGCTCGGGCGAGATCCCCGGCACCTTCAAGCTCGACCTCCTCGAGGTCGAGGGCAAGCGCTGCCCCTTCGCCGGCTTCGGCATCGACGCGGCCATCATCAACGACTACGCCTGGCTCAACCGCCGCTACGGATCGACTCCGTGGCGCCGGTTGGCCAGTGGCGCGGCGGGCTACGCGGCCGCCATCGCGGGGCGCACCGTGCCTCACTACCTCACCGGCCGGGGCATGGCGAACGTGGTCGTCGTGAACGAGGGGGCGAAGGCGCAGCGCGTGCACCGCGGCCTCGAGCGCATCGGCGAGCCCGTGCCCCGCGGCGGCATCCTCTACCAGGGGCCCTGCAACGTCCTCGCGGGCAGCACCGTCCCCTGCTTCGGCTTCAACTTCAAGTTCTTCCCCTTCGCCGGCAAGGTCGCCGGGATGATGCACCTGCGCATCTCCAAGCTGCCGACCACGGGGATCATCGGGAACCTGCCCTCCATCTGGAAGGGCAAGTACGACAACACCGACGTCTGCTGGGACTACGTCTGCGATCGGGTGAGCGTGAAGTTCGACCGCGCCATGCCGCTCGAGATCGGCGGCGACGCCGAGGGCTACCGCGAGACCCTCAGCCTCGGCATGGCCGAGCAGCCGGTCGAGATGGTCAGCTTCAAGCACGACCTCTTGCACTGAGGCACCCGGGCTCGTAGCCGGTCCGCGGGCATGGCCCGCCCACCTTTGCGCGGCAGCAACGCGGTAAGCTCGGCCGATGGCCCTGCGCACCCTCCTCGAGCTCTCGCCCCGCGAGCGCAACGCCGTCGTCGCGAGCTTCCTCGGCTGGGCGCTCGACGCCTTCGACTTCTTCCTGCTGGTGTTCGTGATCCCGGAGGTCGGGCACGACTTCCACGCCAGCGTCGAGGCGGTGTCGGCGGCGCTGCTCGTGACGCTCGCCGCCCGGCCCGTGGGCGCGCTGCTCTTCGGCGTGCTCGCGGATCGCTACGGCCGGCGGCCCACGATGATGGCGAACGTGCTCCTGTTCTCCCTCATCGAGCTGCTCTCCGCCTTCGCGCCGTCCCTGGCCGTCTTTCTGGTGCTGCGGGCGGTCTACGGCGTGGCGATGGGCGGCGAGTGGGGGGTCGGCGCCTCGCTGGTGATGGAGACCGTGCGGCCCGAGGCGCGCGGCGTCGTGTCCGGCCTGCTCCAGGAAGGTTACGCCATCGGCTACCTGCTGGCCGCGCTCGCCTACGCCGCCCTCTTTCCCCTCGTCGGGTGGCGCGGCCTCTTCGTGGTGGGCGTCGCGCCGGCGCTGCTGGCGCTCTTCGTGCGCACGCACGTGGAAGAATCGCCGGTCTTCGCCGCCGGCCAGGCGAAACGCGCCGAGCGGCCGCTCGCCGAGATGTGGGAGGCCGTGCGCGGCCACGGCCGGCGCTTCGCCTACCTGGTCGTCCTCATGGCCCTCTTCAACCTGTTGAGCCACGGAACGCAGGACCTGTACCCGACCTTCCTGAAGGCCCAGCGCCACCTGGGCCCGCGGGAGGTCGGCGCCATCGCGGTGATCTACAACGTGGGTGCGCTCCTCGGCGGCGTCGTCTTCGGCACGCTGTCGGAGCGGCTGGGCCGCCGCCGCGCCATCGCCCTGGCCACCCTGCTCGCCCTGCCCTTCATCCCGCTCTGGGCCTTCGGCCACACCGCGGTCGTGCTGGGCGCCGGCGCGTTCCTGTTGCAGTTCGCCGTCCAGGGGGCCTGGGGCGTGGTGCCGGCCCACCTGAACGAGCTCTCGCCCGAGGGCGTCCGGGGCACCTTCCCCGGCTTCGCCTACCAGCTCGGCAACCTGCTCGCCTCGGCGAATGCGCCCGTGCAGGCGGCGATCGCGGCGCACCTCGGGGGAAGCTACTCGGTGGTTCTGGCGGGAACGGCCGCGCTGGCCGGCCTGGCGCTCACCGGCTGGACGCTGGCGGGCCGCGAGGCCCGGGGCGCCGCGTTCGGCGGGGGGTTCGCATCCGGGAGCACCGGATCGGCAGGGTCGACGGCCGCCTGAGGGGCCTGCGGTGGCAGGCCGGTCAAGCCGAGCTCCGCGAGCAGCTTCTCGTCGGCGTCCGTCTCGGGGTTCGGCGTGGTCAGCAGCTTCTCTCCGTAGAAGATCGAATTGGCCCCGGCCAGGAAGCAGAGCGTCTGCGCCTCGCGGCTCAGCGCCGTGCGGCCGGCGGACAGGCGCACGCGCGCCCTGGGCATGAGAATGCGCGCGGTGGCGATGGTGCGCACGAGCTCGAGCGGGTCGATGGGCGGCCGGTTCGCGAGCGGCGTGCCCTCGACCGGCACCAGCGCGTTCACGGGCACGCTCTCCGGCTGGGGCGACAGGTTCGCCAGCTCGCGCAGCATCGCGGCGCGGTCGGCGGCGCTCTCGCCCATGCCGATGATGCCGCCCGAGCACACCGTGATGCCGGCCTCGCGCACGCGGCGCAGCGTCGCGAGCCGGTCCTCGTAGGTCCGCGTGGTGATGATCTCGCCGTAGAACGTGGGCGAGGTGTCCAGGTTGTGGTTGTAGGCGTCGAGCCCGGCGTCCTTGAGCGCGCGCGCCTGGGCGTCGGTGAGCATGCCGAGCGTGCAGCAGGCCTCGAGGCCGAGCCGCTTCACCCCGCGCACCATCTCGAGGACGCGGTCGAACGCCGGGCCGTCCTTCACCTCGCGCCAGGCCGCGCCCATGCAGAAGCGCGTGGCGCCCGCGCCGACCGCGGCCTTCGCGTGGCCGAGCACCTCGCCCACGTCCATCAGCCGCTCGGCGCCCACCGCGGTGTCGTAGCGGGCCGCCTGCGGGCAATAGGCGCAGTCCTCGGCGCAGCCGCCGGTCTTGACCGAGAGGAGCGTGCACAGCTGCACCGAGCTCGGCGGGTGGTTCTCGTGGTGAACCGTGGCCGCCTGGTGCACGAGCTCGAGCAGCGGCTGCTGGTAGACGGCGAGGGCTTCGGATACGGTCCAGTCGTGCCGGACGGCGCCGAGGCGGGCGGGTTCGCTCATGGGCTCCGCATATAGCAAAGCGCGCCCGCGCCTGCCAGCAGGGTCGACGTGCCCGCTGGTCGCGCGGCGGCCGGGCCTGCTAAGCTCCCGACCATCTCACAAGGAGGAGGATCGTGAACCACTCGCGCTGGGGATGGGGACTCGTCGCAATCGCAGCCCTCGCCGCGCCCTCGCAGGCACGGGCCGGGAACGGCTGCGAGAATCCCAAGACCCCCTACGACAAGACCTACTGCCTCGCGAAGCTCTTCGTCGAGTCGGACGGCGAGCTGAACCAGGTCTACCAGGAGCTCCGCAAGGCCCTGAAGAAGGACTCGCAGCACGCGCTGCTCGGCGCGCAGCGCGAGTGGCTCGCCTTCCGCGACCAGAAGTGCTCGGCGGGCGGCACCATCGACGTCCAGTGCAACTACGACGTCAACCGGGCGCGCACCGAGTTCCTCCGCGACCGCTCGCGCGAGTGCAAGACCGGCCAGTGCCGCGACGACCTGGTCGGCCAGAAGAACTGGGCGCAGTAGCCTGCTCGCCGCCGCCTGCCTGCTCTGCCTGGCCGCGGCGGGGGCGCCGGCGCAGCCCCTCGTCTGCCTCGACCCCGGCCACACGGATCGGGAGCCGGGGTGCGTGGGCGCCGCCGGAGAGACCGAAGTCTCCGCCAACGACG
>DATJNL010000486.1:0-2482 GCA_035508175.1 Myxococcales bacterium | reverse complement strand
CGTATGTGGCTCGAGCGCGCGTACCGGCTGGCGGGGCAGTCAAACATCGCGCTGCCCGCCCATCTCGCCGGACGGGTCGCGCGCTTCTTGCGCGCCCAGTACCTGTTCTCGGCGCCCGTGCTGGGCGTGGGTGTCGTGGTCTTCGACGTCGTGCTTTACGGCAACAGGCAACAACGCGACTGGACCTTGTGGTTTCCCTGGATTCTCGCTGGTATGCCGCTTTTCTACACCGCTTACCTCTTCGCGACGACCGTTTGGCCGCGCTGGAAGGCATCAGGCGCTCGCCGCGTCACGCACCTGCGCAGCCTGCCTGTCCGGGAGGCGTTCACTCCGCCTGAGTGCGCCGCGCTGCTGATCGGCCCGGTCTTCGGCGCGGCCTTCGGCGCCTGGGGACTCTGGCGGGTTACCGTGCCCGCGTTCTGGTGGGTCGCGTGCGCCGTTGCCTTCGGAGCTGGTCTGCTCGCCTGGTGGTGCGCGGCCAGGGCCATCATGGCCCGGCCGTCGAATGCCAGCGGCGAGGTCGAGCTCGGGTGGCACGATCTCCTGCGCTTCCGCGCTGTGCGGGACCTCACGGTGGGCGTCGCTTTTCTGCCGCCCCTCATGCTCCTCCTTGTGGACGACTTCATGTCCTGGCAGCTCAGCAAGCGGACAAGCCTTCAGCTCTGGCCGTTCCTCGTCATCATCGTGGCCTGGCTGCCCCTCCATCGCACGTTCAGACAGGGGCGGCAGTTGTGGCGGCTGGCGTGGCTCGAGCGAGGCGGGCGCTGACCGCGCACGCGACGCCACGGTTCGTTCCTGATAACCAAAATGAGCACCGAATGCGGGCCAGAGCTGGGCTGATACGGGGGCGGGCGCGGCAGGCCAACACGACGCCTGAGCATCCAGACCGCTGGTCAGGCACTACCATCTGGGGGTCGGGCGAGCAAAGCGGAGGTGGCGCGTTGACGGAGCGGCGCAAGATCAGGGTCGCCGTCGTGTTCGGCGGGCGGAGCGCTGAGCATGCGGTGTCGTGTGCCAGCGCGGGCCTAGTGCTCGGGGCGATCGACGGCGAGCGGTACGAGGTCGTTCCGATCGGCATCGCGCGCGACGGCCGGTGGGTCTTGACCTCGGGTGACCCGGCCCGGCTCGCGATCGGTCCCGGGGAGCTCCCATCCGTGGACGCGGTCGCCACTCCGGGAGTATCCGTGACGCCGCAGACCGGGCCGGGCGCGGGAGCGCTCGTGATCAGCGGGCCGGCCGAGGTCCCGGCCGACCTGGGCGACGTCGACGTGGTGCTGCCCCTGCTGCACGGCAACTACGGCGAGGACGGCACCATCCAGGGACTGCTCGAGATGACCGGCATCAGGTACGCCGGGGCCGGAGTCCTGGCCAGCGCGGCGGGCATGGACAAGGAGTACATGAAGGTCCTGTTCGCGGCCCGCGGGCTGCCGATCGGCAGGTACGTGGTGGTGCGCGACAGGGACTGGGGGCCGTCCGCGCCCGATGCGGAGCGCAAGCGCGTGCTCGACGAGGTCGCGGAGCTGGGCTGGCCGGTGTTCGTCAAGCCCGCGCGTGGCGGGTCGAGCATCGGGACCTCGCGGGTGACGAAGGCCTGCGATCTGGAGGCGGCGATCGAGGAAGCCCGCAAGCACGACAGGAAGGTCCTCGTGGAGGCGGCCGTCGAAGGCGTCGAAGTGGAATGCGCCGTGCTCGAGGGCACCGACGGCGGGCCGCCGGAGGCGAGCGTTCCTGGGCAGGTGGTGGTGGACCCGCATTCGCCGTTCTACGACTTCGAAGCCAAGTACCTGGGCGCGGAGACCGGCATGATCATCCCCGCGCCGGTACCGGCGCATGCCGCTGAGCAGATCCGGCAACTCGCGTGCGCGGCGTTCGACGCCATCTCCTGCGAGGGGCTGGCCCGGGTGGACTTCTTCTACACACCGGCCGGAGAGGTCCTCGTCAACGAGATCAACACGATGCCAGGGATGACGCCAGCGTCGGGGTTCCCCAAGATGTGGGCCGCGAGCGGGCTGCCGCTGCCAGCGCTCGTCGAGCGCATCATTCAGACGGCGCTGGCCAAGCGGGAGGGGCCGCGCTAGGCCGGCGCTCACGCGCTCGTTCCCAGGTTTCGCCCGGCCATCGCCAGGCTGGCTAGCCGCCGACGAGCGGCGGCAGCGGAAGAGGCGTCTCCCGTGCCGCCGCGCGCGCTGTTACTTCTTCTTGGCCCTCGTCGACGCGGCCTTCGGGGCCGCCTTGGCGGCAGCGTGCTTGTCGCCATTGACGAGTGCCTTGAAGTCGGCGCCGGCCCGGAACTTGGGCACCGAGGACGCGGCTACCTGGATCGGGTCTCCGGTCGCGGGGTTGCGAGCCGTCCGAGCCGGGCGCTCGCTCTTCTCGAATACGCCGAATCCGGTGATCGCGACCTTGTCGCCGCTGGCAACTGCCGACTGGATGGTCTCGAGGACCGCGTTCAGCGCCTCGGTCGCGGACTTCTTGTCCCCCA
>DATJNL010000485.1:0-38890 GCA_035508175.1 Myxococcales bacterium | reverse complement strand
CTCGGAGCGCTGCCGCAGCTCGGGGCGCTGCCGCAGCTCGGGGCGCTGCCGCAGCTCGGGGCGCTGCCGCAGCTCGGGGCGCTGCCGCAGCTCGGGGCGCTGCCGCAGCTCGGGGCACTGCCGCAGCTCGGGGCGCTGCCGCAGCTCGGGGCACTGCCGCAGCTCGGAGCGCTGCCGCAGCTCGGGGGAGGGCTGCCGCAGCTCGGGGCGCTACCGCAGCTCGGAGCGCTGCCGCAGCTCGGAGCGCTGCCGCAGCTGGCGGGAGCGCACGCCGGGGGAGCACAGGACGACGGCGCGCAGGCTCCGATGCTGCAGGATGGAAGCGGAACGTAAGTCTCCCCGCAGCCGCAGGACGCAGGGACGTAGTAGCCACAACCGCAGCCGACGACGACGATGCCAGTCCCGCAGACGCCGGGCGCTGAAGCGCCGTAGCCGACTGACACCGAGCCGCCCCCCACCTTCACGGTGCATCCCTGCCGGCGCTTGCACACATACGTCTTGCCGCCGTCCGATGCGTGCCCTCCCGTTGAGCCGCCGCTCCGGCGGGAGCCCGTGCCTTCCCCGCCGGACCCTTCCACGAACGACCGGGCCGGCGGACAGCTCGCGAGGACACCGATCAGGACTGCGGCAGCCGCCAGCAGGCCACCGCTCCCGGGACCATGTCGGCGCGAGGGCACGCTCCGTCACTCGGCCGAGGGCGCCGCGACCGCGTTGGACCAGAGCGAGTGGAGGGGGTGAAAGCCCACCCAGGCGAAGCCACGCGGCGTCGAGATCAGGTCCTGCACCGCCGCCGGATGAGCGCGAGCCCACGCCATGAGGCCATCGACCGATTCCCGGTTCGGCTTCAGGACCAGGTCCATCGCCGGCCAGCTCTTGTGTGCGGACTCGAAGTCCTCGACGTTTCCGGTCGGATGCTCGACGACCCAGCGAAGAAAGGCCTGGGCCCGCAGCGGATGGCTCCGATCCCACCAGAAGAACTGCCGGGCGCTCGACGGGCTCTTTTGAATCCAGGCCACGAGCGCGAATGTCGCAGCCGGATGGGCATCCGTCCAGTGCGAGATCGTGGCCGGCGGCTGGACGGGGTCGACCGGCCGTTCATCGACGGTATCGGCCGGCTCAGGCGCGGGTCCGTCCGCCAGCGCCACCGCGGGCACCATCAACGTCAGAATGCAGAGCCATCGCTTCATAGGCACCTCCAAAGAAAGCCCGATGCCTCGCATCAGGCGTACATCGGCCATGCTGACCGTCGGACGCCCGGAGAGCACCGCTTATTCATATCAGAGTTCCCGCCCGTTGCCGCCCGAGGCCTTCGCGCGCTATAGGCTTTCCCATGGCTGCGAACGGCCGCGTCTCTCGTCGGGCCTTCCTCGGCGGCCTCGCCGCAGCCAGTAGCGGCCTCGCGCTTTCCTCGTGCCGCCGTGGGGCCGGAAAGGCAGAAAGCCCGGACGGCAAGTCCCTGACCGCCGGCGAGCTCGCTCTGTGCGCCGCCGCCTGCGAGCGCGTGCTTCCCGCCGACGGAGACCCCGGCGCGCGCGAGATGGGGGTGGTCGATTACATCGATCTCCGGCTCGCCCGCGCGGGGCGGCGCGCGGTCCGGCAACGCCGGCGGCTGAAGCGAGGGCTCGAGCAACTCGACCAATGGTCCCGCAAGCGAAGCCGCAAGTCCTTCCTGGCGCTCGATCCCGACGGACAGGACGACGCCCTGGCCTCTTTCGCCGCCGAGGGCGGGGACGAGGCCTATGCCTTCGTCCGGCAGCTCGTGCTGCTCACCATGGAAGGCGCTTTCGCGGATCCCGTCTATGGCGGCAACCGCGACAAGACGGGCTGGAAGCTCATCGGCTTCGACGCGCCCTGCCCGAACCCGCGCTGTCACTGAGACATCCTACCCCTGGGGGGACGTCGCGCCACCGTGGACGTCGCGAACGGTCGGTTTCAACTGATCGACGATCAGGTGCACGACGCCCACCAGGTCCACGCTCAGACTGAGGAACCAGCCGCCCGCGAGCGGCCCCGCCTGCGTCAGGTGATCGAGGTCGATGGGCGAGGTGTTGAAGGTCTCCCCGTAATAATTGCCCGTGGCGTAGGCGGGTTGGGTCGTGAGCGCGAGATGCACGCCCACGTCGATGGACGCGACGTCGAAGATTCCCACGCCGGCCCCGATGAAGTAGTTGCGCGTCGGGTCCACCGTGAACGGAATGATGATCGTGGGAAAGTGCAGCAGCTCCGCCCAGGGGTCGGCGATCGTCGTGAACTCGAGAGGCTCCAGGCTGGCGAGGACGCCCCCGTTGAAACCGGTCGTCCGTGATTGCACCAGCTGCTGGTGGCCCAGCTGACCGGCCAGCGTCGGGTGGTCCGGCAGGCCGCTGGAGAACATCACCGCCAGGCCGATCTCGACGTAGTTTCGTGACGCGGGCTGGAAGCGATCGACGAGAACCTCCTGCTCTTCGGGCTTCTCCTCCACGGCCCCGCCCTCGCCGAGATCCTCCCCTTCCAGAAACAGGGAAGGCCGCTTGAGCACGCGGACCTGGAAAATGTCGGGGGCGGTGAAGAGCCCGTTGGCCGAGAAGCGCCCGAGCGTCAGCCTCTCGCCCTCCGGCGACGCCGAGATGACGACGGCGGCCCGAAGGAGCCTCACCTGATCGACGAAGTCTTCCATCTTCTCGGCCAAGTCATGTGCGTCCGCCACGAGCCTGGCCGCGGCCGCCGTCGCGGTCGCCAGCGCCTGGGTCGCCTTGCGCGCGGCGGCATCCTGCGTGGCCGGCGACGTGGGCATGAGGTCGAGATCGAGCACGGCGTTCCGGACCGCGGCGCGGTCTTCGAGGTACCCGCCGATTGACGCCTCGAAGCCCGCCAGCGAGTCCAGCTCGCGCTTGCCCGGATTGGCGGCGCACAGCCTCACGATCCGCTCGCGCAGCGGGCCCTCGCGGACCCTCGCACCCGAAGCGCGGCAGAGATCGTCGACGTTCTCCGCCGCCCGCTCGAACCGACGGTGCGTGCGGCGAAGAACGTGGAGGGCATCGACGAAGGCCGGGGTCGCGTAGCTCAGGTACTTGGCCTGGGCCGCCTCGGCGGCCAGCGCGTCCGCGCTCTCTGGAGTACCGCTCTCCGCCGCCGCCGGAGCCTGACCATCCGCCGAGGCAGGGGGCGCCCCCGCGGCGGGTTCCAGGTGCTTTAGCGCCTCTCCCAGTGGTTCGGGCGAGTTCGCGAGATCGCGCAGCGCCCCCTGGTACGCCCGGATCACTTCCAGTTGGCTCAGCAACAGGGGATTTCGCCGGCCTGCGAGCGGGCGGGTGGGATCGAACAGGCGATACCGGAACGGCTCGTCCGGCCCTTGGGGCGGCAACTGCAGGACCACGCGCTCGTGGGAGACGGGCTCGTCCTCCGTGGTCTCGCCGCCTCGACAATGGACGAAGCGTCCATCCTCCTGCAACAGGATGGTGTAGCCCCGATGCCCGGCGGTCGCTTCGCAGGGATCGGGAGGAACCTGGGCCAAGGCCAATGCGCTTGCGAGACCAAGCAACGTCGTGTGCATTTCTCCTCCCGGCGGGTCCAGACGACCCGCGGTGTTCAATCAGTTAGCCGCAGCCGCAACCTCCGCAACCGCCACCGCAACTGGCCCCACAGCCGGCTCCACAACTCGCGACCGCCCCACACCCGCAGGAAGATGCGGCCACGGGACCGCAGCCGCAGCTCACGATGACCCCGGGGGGCAGGTAGCCGCAGCCACATCCCGCGACGATGACGATCCCGGGCGCACAGGCCACCGGCACCACGGCGCCCGGCCCGTAGCGAGTCGGGCGGCCCTGCACCGTGACCGTGCACCCTCCGTCCTTCTCGCAGCGGTAGCTTCTGGTCTCGGTGGTCCGTCTCGGGGCGGACGAGCAGGCCGCCAGCACCAACGCCACGGCCACGACCACTTTCCGCATCGAGCGCCTCCGAGGGTCCGGGTTGGCGGCCCGGCTGCCGGGCCCGCGAAGGCGACGGGGGGAGAAGCCCTCGCAAGTCACCGGCAACCGGGCCATCGAGAATGGCTGGGCTGCGACGGTGAAATCCTTGCCGCGATCCGGCAAGGATCGGCTCGTCAGATCAGGCGAACGGGGGACAGGCGACCGCGAGGCTGTGGCGGCCCCGTGAACTGCACGCGCATGCACGCGCTGTCGCGCGAAAGCGCGAGCGAAAGCCCGGACGGCGAAGCGGCCGGCGAAACATCGCTGCTCTCGTACAATGCCCGCGTGGTTCCCCCTCCGAGACGATCGCCCGCGGGCTGATCCAGGGGCCTTGCACCCACACGGTGCGCCGCGGAGATCTGGTCGGCGCGGCGCTCGGTTCTCGTTCGGATCACGTGCGCCTGTGCCGCCACGAAGGACGCACACAGCACGGCACAAGTGAGACCCTTCGGCACGGCTGCAGTCTACCCGCCGTGCGGCTCAGCTGGCAAGCGGAGGAAGGCCTGGGCAGTCCTGGACCTTCGCGCCTACTCCGCCAGCTTCCCGACAATCGCCGGGAGCGCGCTGAGGCGCTGGTCGAACTGGACGCCCAGGCCAGTCTCGATGACGTGGGCGACGTGCGCCCGAAGAGGCGGTTGCCCCGAGTCCAGCATGACGAGGTCGACCGCGCTGCCCAGAGGCGGGGCCTCGTCGCCGAGGTCCAGGCAGACGAACGCGCCGCCCGGACTCATGTCGTAGACGATGCCAATCCGGTGATGGCCGGCCACCCCCACGTCCGCCAAGAGGTAGCAAGGCTGGCGAGGATCTCTTCGCGGCGTGCCGCCTACGGGCATCGGTACTGCTTGAGGGAACATCTGCGTCTCGAATAGCTTGATTTCCATGGCGATCTTCTCGTGAAGTGCCCGTCGAACCATTGGACGTCCGACGCCCCCGTCGATTCACGTCCCGCAACGGCGCAAGCCCGAACGGGCGCCTCGTTATTGACCGACCTCCCGGACCTTCGGGGCGGACACGGGCATGCTGGGGGAGGGCGGAATGCCGTCGCTGGGGCCCAGCGCCGGGGTTCCGTTGCCCATCTCCACGGCTTCGACAGCTCAGCCGCAACAGTCGCTGCCACAGCTGCAAGAGGAATCATCGCAGCTGCCGCAGCTGGACGGCTGCGCGAGGTTGGCTCCACAGCCGCACGAGGGCGGAGGGGTGGCGCTGCAACCGCAGCTCACCACGACCCCGGTCGGCAGCGGCCCGCAGTCACAACCGGCGACGACGACCACCCCGGGGGCGCACGCGACCGGCACGGCGCCGCCCGGCGCGAAAGGCGTCGGTCTCCCATCGATGGTCACCGTGCAACCGGCCGCCCGCTCGCAACGAAAGCTCCGCCGGGCCGGCGGCGGAGCAGCTGTGCCGGAGCAAGCCGCCAGGGCGAACGCTGCCGCGAGCACGACGTGTATCGCGTCGCTCATCGGCTCAGCTGCAGAAGCCCGTCGAGGCGTCGCAGTTGCGGCCCTCGCAGTCTGCATTCGAAGTGCAAGCGGCACAGCCCTGGTTGGCTCCGTCGAGGCCGCAGAAGGGCGCGCATACCTGGCCGGTGAAGCAGCCCGACCCGGGAGGGCAGTCGGAGCTTCCGGCGCAACTCCCGCAGCTGTGCGCCGAGCTCGAGCAACCCGGCGTGCTTGGTGGACACTGCGTGTAGGAAAGGCAGGCCACGCAGCTACCGGAGGTACAGAAGGGCGTGCCGGCATCCAGAGATGCGCAGTCGGCGTCGATCGAGCAGCCCACGCACGTGCCCCCATCGCAGAACGGGGCGGTGGTGCAGTCGGCATCCACGAGGCAACTCTGGCAGACCCCATTCTCGGGATTGCACAGGCCTTGGCGGCAGCCGGCAACCGTGCAGGACGGAAGACAGACGCCGTTCGCGTCGACGCCATCGAAGGACGCCTGGGAGCCGCTGGCCACAGGCGCGCAGACCACGTCGGAGCCACAGCACTGGCTGGAGTCGCTGCAGCCGCAGCCGCTCGAGTCGTCGCCGAGGGGGTGAGGGCCGGGCGCCACGCAGGTGGGAACGTCGCCTCCACAACCCTGGTCGTCGGTGCAGTAGCAGCGGCCGTCGGGCGAGCAGCCGTCGTCCGGGGGACAATCGGCCGCGGAGGCGCAGCCGCCACAGGTTCCGTCGAGGCACCCTGGTACGTCATAGGGGCAATCGGCCCAGGTGACGCACGTGACACACTGCCGGATCTGGGGATCGCACTTCAGTCCCCCGGTGCAATTGGCCGAGGTGAGGCAGCCGACGCAGAGGCCGGTGTCCGGATCGCAGATGCCGGCGGAGGTGCCCGCCGAGCACCCGGGGAATCCCGGCGCTCGACAATCCGTCTGGCAACTGCCGCTGCTCGGGTTGCAGACACCGCCGTCGCACTGGGTGCTGGAGACGCAGGGGCCGCACGTTCCGTAGCCGGGGTCGCCTGGCTGCGTGTCGCAATACGCGAAAGCGCAGTCCGAATCTCCGAGGCACTGAACGCAGCCGCCGTGAGAGTCGCACAGACAATCGGCGCTGCCCGCGTCGGCGCAGAGCTGCTCGCAGACGCAGCCCCCGTCGCCGCCGCCCGTGGTACCGCCCGACGTGGCGCCCCCGCTCGTGGTACCTCCCGACGCACCGGCACCCGTCGTTCCGGCCGGGCTCCCGCCGGTGCCGCCGCAGCCGTTCTGCCACCCGAATATGCAAACGCTCGAGACACAGGCCGCTCCGGGCACGCAGAGCTGGCTGCCGGGATCGATCGTCGGGTCCGTGCAGCTGTCGCCGACGAGCAGGTAATCCTCGCACGACCCGGAGCCGGCACAGTACGCCCCCGGGACGCAGCAGTCGGCGTCACTCCGGCACCCGCCCGTGTTCAGGCACGAGGTACCGCCCCCACTGCTCCCCGTGGTGGCCGAGAGGAACGGGAAGGCGCAGCCGCTCGAGCTGCAGATCAAACCGGCACAGCAATCCGCCGCGGAGCTGCATGGGTTGCCCGCGAGGCCACAGACGAACCCGGCATCGTTCAAGGGAAGGCCGGAGTGGCAGGCGGCGAGTGCCAGCGCCCCGCCCAGCGCCGCGAGAGAGAGCCTCATCGCTCTGCTCCTCGCCGCCGCACGAGCGCGAGTAGCCCTGCCAGGACGAGCATCGCCGCGGGCGTCGCGTCGCCTCCCGCGCTGCCGCAGCTGTAACCGAGCGGCATCTGCCCCGCCGGACCGGGCGTGCCGGCCGGAGCGCTCCCCGCCTGCTGGGGCGACAGCGTCGACCTGACGGTCGAGAGCGAAGCCGGGGTGGAAGATCCGGCGGGAAGCACGGCGGATCCGAGGGGCGCGATGGCTCGCGTCCCCGCGGGCTGGCCGCGCAGCGCCGGGCTGCCCCTCCCGCAGGCGCCACACTCCGTGTCGCCATCCCCGCAGTCGACGCACGCGAGGCCATTGGGGCAGTACAGCCCTCCGCCGCAGCAAGCGGCGCCGATGGCCGAGCAGCTGCCATCCGGGCAGAACGACGGCCGGGACCCGGGGCAGAACGACGGACCTGCGCAGACATAGCCAGCCGGCGGGCAAAAACCGCCGCTGCAGCACACCGCCCCGCTCGCGCAGCTGGTTCCCGGCGTGCATTCGGCGCAGCCAGCGTCCGCAGGGAAGCAGCTCCCGTTGCAACACGAAGCCCCGGACGGGCAACAGGTGGGACCGCACGAGACCGTCCCGGCGCCGCAGACGGCGGGACAATCGGCGGCGGTCGCGGCGCACAGGCCGCCGGGACAGCAGGCCGTACCCGCGACACAGTAGCCCTCCCCGCAAGGAACCCCTCCCGGCGGCACCGCGCCGCACCCGGGATCGCTCGCCGGGCAGCAGCCGCCGTCCGCCCCGCAGGCCTCTCCGGGCGGACAGTAGCCGCCGTTCGCGCAAGGCGCGGCCCCGCCGGGAATGCAGGAGGTCTGGTTGCAGCTCTGCCCGAACGCGCAGTAGCTGCCACCGCCGCAGTCGACGGAGCCCGTGGGAATGCAGAAATGATCGAGGCTACAGTCGTCGCCGACCGGGCAGAAGGTCCCGTCGTCGCAGACGCCGGCATCCGGGGGCGCGCAGAAGCCGTTGGCGACGCAACCCTCGCCCGGTGGGCAGAACAACCCCGCATCGCCTACCAGCCCGTCCTCGACCTCCGCCTCCGATGAACAGCAGGTCGCGGCGCCGGGAATGCACGCGCCGTTGCAGCACTGCTGGCTGGGCAAGCAGGCGTCGCCGTCGTCGCCGCAGCACACGCTGCCGACCGGCTGGCAGGTGTCACTGGCGCAGCAGACGCCTTGGCTGCCGCACCCACAGAAGTCGTCGGTCGCCTCGGTAGATCTGGGCTCGTCCTCGGCAAGACAGGCGGCGACAGCCTGCTGCGCGGCGGCGGTGCAATCCGAGCAACTGTCGCAGACGAAGACGCCGCCCGGGGGAGACGGGGCGACGACATAGGCGCACGTGCACCCTCCGGCCGTGGTGCAGCTCTCGCAGATCGTGAGGGAGGCGCTGAACGCGCAGCCGAGCTGCGTGTCGAGCACGTTGCAGCTCTGCTCCTGGGGGGCCGCGGAGGCCGCCCACGCGAGCGACGCGCACGCCAGCAGCCACGGAGCCGACCGACGGTCATTCACGGCAACCACCTCATGGCCAGCCCACCCTCCAAGGACCAGGTCGACAGGCCATTGCCGTCGAGGGACAGGTAGTAGCCGAACCCGATCACCCGCGCCTCCAGCAGCAGCCGCTTGGCCACCTTCCACGTCACGTTGACGGGACAGCTGGAGAGCTCGAGGTACGTCGTGCCCTGCGGTCCCGACACCTCCACGAAGCCGGCCTCGACCGTCCAGTTCCATCCGACCGGGTTGGCCGAGGTACCGAGGAAGGCCCAGCGCAGCTTCTCGGAGTAGCCCGGCTGCTGGCCGAGCATCGCGCCCAGGACCAGCGACATGCGCGTGACGTCGTCGCCCAAACCCAGCTCGATCTCGGGCGTCGGTGAAAACTGGCGGGTCCCGATGAAGCCCACGTCGATCAGATCGGCGCCGAGGACGTACGGCCCCATCTGCTTGGGCGGCGGGGCCGCGGGAGGAGCCGCCGGAGCCGCCTGCACCGAGGCCGCCTGTAACGCGTCGATCTGCTCCTGCAGCGTCCGCATCATCGCGGCGGCCTCGTCGACTCGGGCCTGCGGCGCCCCTTGCTCGCGCAGGGCCTGCAGTTGCGCCGCCATTCGATCGAGGGCGGCCCGCGCCGCCCCGAGACGCGCCTGTTCGTCCGTGACCCCCGCGGATGCATTCAGGTCGGAGGCGCTACCCACCGGTGGTGGCGGGGGCTGCGCGACCACCGGCTCGGGAGACATGGGGGTCGAAAGGCCGAGTTGCGCTCGAACCTGCCGGGCGAGCGCTCGCCCGCCGGGCGGTACGCTGGCGGGCAGTGCAACCTCCGCGTCGAGCTGGAAGGCCTCCCGCAGGTAGCCGGCGGCGCCTTCGCTGTCTCCGAGAGCCACCTGGCACAGCCCGAGATACAGGAACGCCTTGGCCCGGTGCGAGGACGTTTCCCGGCCGTCGTAGGCGACGGCGCCGAGAAGCGGCACGGCGTCCCGATACTCCGCGGCATCGAAGAGAACGATCGCGTCCTGAAGTGCCGTCTGGTCGGCCTCCGCGCGAGCCCCCAGAGCGACGGCGAGGACCAGGAGGCAGACCCGACTCACCGGGAAGCCCCCAACGCCTGAAGCAGGACGCATCCCTGCTTCTCACCTGCGTCGCACGAGGTCTTCAAGAATCGCCTCGCCTTCGCTCGATCCTGGGGCACGAACTTGCCCTTCCAGTAGAAGACCCCGAGGCTCGCGCACGCCTGGGGATTCCCCGCCGTGCAGGTCGTCTGGAGCATGTCGAGGACTCCCTTGAGCAGGGTCGTGGCCGTGGCGGTGTCGGCGACGTACGCCTGGGCCTTGCTGCCGTCGGAGACGATGGCGACGGTGCCGGGCGCCGGCATCGCCGCTTCGCGCTCGAGTGCAGTGAGGACGGTGCAGCCTCCCTTGTCGCCCGCGTTGCAAGCGGCTTGCAGCAGTTGCCGGCCCTTGGCCCGATCCTGCGCGACGAAGTTGCCCTCCCAGTACTCCATCCCGAGCGCGACGCAGCCCTGCTGGTTCCCGCCGTCGCACTCTTTCTGGAACATGCCGGGCAGGCTGCCCAGCCTCACCGTCTCGACGGCCGCCGTCGGCGGGCCGGACGACGATTGGCTCACGAGCTTGCCGTTCACCCACACCTGCTCGCTCGTGGTCACGGTGGCGCCCGGGGAGGCCTGAACGGTCACCGCGATGGGCGGGTTCCCGAGCTTCGCGAGCTCCCGGCAGCCCACGGCGTCGCCGCCCTCACAGGCCTTCTGGAAGAGGGAGCTGGCCCTGGCGCGGTCGGCCGGAACGAGACTGCCTTCCAGGTACACCAACCCGAGGCCGACGCAGCTGCCCAGTTGGCCTCCGTCGCACCGTTTCCGGAGCTGCTCGACGGCGTCGCGGTAGCCCGTGTAAGCGGGCGGGGACGCCGAAGGTGGAGGCGGGGCCGCGGGAATCGCCTCCCCCGCAGGAACGGGCTGCGTCGCGGAGACCGACGACGCGCCACTGGACGACGTGGGGCCATAGTGCACGCAAGCGCAAACCTGCACGACCCCCAGGACGAACACCAGGCGAGCGAGACTCTTCATCGACCCTCCCGGAGCCCTCCGAGGTCGGCACCCCGAGTATGGCACGACTCCCACATTCCCCGGCTATTCGGCGGCCACCGGCGGCGGCACGGGATGCGGCCCCGGGTGCGCGTCGGCACCCATCGCATTGTCGCGAGCGTCATCTTGCCAGTCGTCCTGGGGATACTCGGCGTTGCAGTCCGCCTGGCACATCCGCAGCGCGGCGTCGTCCGGCGCCTCGTTCATCTCGGCCGGATCCGTCCGGCAGGCATCGAGGCAGCGGCCGTAGGCCCGCTGCTCCTCCGACGCCGTGTCCGCCTCGGTCGTGACGGCACAGGAGAGGTAGGTGAACGCGATGGTGGCAACGACGCAGGTGGCCGCCGCGCGCTTTCCAACGAGCTTGATCGATTCCATGACTGCCTCCGTTCGAGGTTCGGAGGCGCGCGGACCCGCACCTCCGTTTCTGCTCGTGTCGACGAATATCTGGTCTCGTTATTCGTCGAATCAGTCGAGGGCGAGAAGAGGAGCCGGCCGTGTCGAGCGCCACCTTGGAAGGTCCCATGCGAAACGCTGGAGTCGCGTTGGGAGTCGTGCTCGGACTGGCGGCCTGCGGCCCGCCGCGCCGGCCCGAGCTCGGTTGCCGCTTCCAGTGCACGCCCGGCACCGGCTGCGTCATCGAAGGACCAGTGAATCCGGGCGTCGAGTGCAACGTCGGCGCGGTCGTGTCGAGCTGCGGGTGCGGCGTCGGCGTCGTCGCGTGCGGCGCCGCGTGCGGTGGGTACGCTTGCGGAGCCAGCTGCGGGGCCGCGTGCGGCGCGAGCTGCGGTGCCTCCTGCGGCGCCGCGAGCTGCGGTGCCGCGAGTTGCGGTGCCGCAAGCTGTGGCGGTGGAGGCTGCGGCGGCGGGGGCTGCGGCGGCGGCTGCGGCTGAGGGCGAAGGAGGAGGGGCGGTCACCGCGAAACCCCGCGCGCGCGGTCGACCCAGCGCAGCCCCAGGACCTTCGCGCCGTCGGCGAGCGCCGTGGCGACGAGGACGGCGCCCGCCAGCTCGGCGATCACCGCCAAGGGCAGCGAAGCCATCCACCAGCCCTGCAACGCGAGCAACGACGTCGCGCCGAGGGCCCACAGCGAGCTCCCGGCGAGCCAGCGGCTCGGGGCGCGGCCCAGGAAGCGGTTCCGCCCGCGGATGAGGTACACGGTCCCCTGGCCGGTGAAGACCAGCATCAGGAACGAGAGCGTCTGCAGCCTGGGCAGGTCGAAATGCCACAGCCGGCGGGCCACCAGCAGCAGGGCCACCCCGAAGGCGACCCAGAAGGTCCCGAGCAGCAGGCCGGCGAAGCTCAGGGCCCGCACGTCCCAGCGCTCCGGCCGCCGGGACGGAAAGACCCGATCGGTGGCCAGCGACATCGTCACGAAGTCGTTCGCGAAGAGGAGCAGCACGATGAGCCGGGGCGTCACCGCCATCGTGCCGTCGAAGAGAAACCAGCCGCCCAGGAAGAGGACCGTCTGGAGCGTCTTCACGATCTTGTTGAGGGTGTAGGTCAGCAGCCGCTGGTAGACCTGCCGCCCGATCTCGAGAACGTGGAGGATGCCCGAGAGCCCCTCGTCCACGAGCACGAAGCCCGCGGCGGCGCGGGCGACGTCGGTGGCCGCGGAGACGGCCACGCCCACGTCCGCCTGGCGAAGCGCGGGGGCGTCGTTCACGCCGTCGCCGGTCATGCCGACGACGCGCCCGCCTCCCTGCAGGCCACGGACGATGGCGAACTTGTCCTCCGGAAAGACCTCCGCCACCAGCGAGGCGCGAGACAGATCCACGGCGCCGCTGCGAAGATCCTCGGCGGAATGGGCATCGCCCTCGAGACCCACCTGGCCCGCCACCGCTCGCGCCGTGGCGAGCGAATCCCCGGTGAGCATCAGGATCCGCACCCCCAGGGCGCGGATCCGCTCGACGATCTCTTTCGAATCGCGGCGCGGCGAGTCGGCCAGACCGACGAGCCCCGCCAGCGCCAGCGCGCCAGGCGAACCGCTCGCCACGGCGAGCACGCGGTCGCCGCCCGCCCCGGCCGAATGGAGCGCGTCGCCGAGCCGAGGCTCGGGCAGCGCCAGGCCCGCGACCACCTGCGGCGCCCCCTTTGCCACCCGGAGGGACCCGGCTGCCGTCTCGATCTGCGCCTCCGATCGCTTGGTCGAGGTGTCGAACGGCTCGAAGTGGGTCCGGCGCTCGTCGGCGTGCAGGCCTCGCGCGTCGAGCGCGTCGAAGATCGCGAGATCGATCGGATCCTGCGTCGCTCGATCGGAGGCCAGGGCGGCCAGACGCAGCAGCTCGCTCTCGCCGAAGGGCGAGAAGGGGACGAGCCGGACCACCGAGAGCCGGTTCTCGGTGATGGTGCCAGTCTTGTCGCAGCAGAGGACGTCCATCGAGGCCGCGGCCTCGATGGCCTGGAGCTTCGCGACCAGCACGTGCGCGGCGGCGAGCTCGCGCGCGCCCAGCGCGGTGGCCAGGGTGAAGGTCGCCGGCAACGCCACCGGAACGGAGGCGACGAGCAGCATCAACAGGAACGGGACGATCTCGGTAGGCGGCAAGCCGGACGTCCAGGCGCGCAGCACGATCACGGCCGCGACGAGCACGTCCAGCGCCACCAGCACGCGTACGATGCGCAGCACGAGGGCCTCGACGTGCCCGGTCGGCCGCGCCCGCTGCACCAGCTCGGCGGTCTTCCCGAAGCGCGTCGCGGCGCCCGTGTGCACGACCTCGGCGGTCGCCTCCCCGCGGCGCAAGGTCGTGCCGGCGTACACCGCGCCACCTGCGGCCACCTCCTGCGGCAGCGACTCCCCGGTGATGACCGATCGGTCCTCGAGCAGCTGGCCCTCGAGCACCCGGCAATCCGCCGGCGTGACGTCTCCCATGCGCACGCGGACCACGTCCCCGGGCACGAGCTCCCGCGCCGAGATCGCCTTCCAGCCGCCGTCGCGCAGCACGCGGGCGCGCACCGTCAAGCGCTGGCGCAGCAGCTCGATGGCGCGGCGCGCGCGATCCTCCTGGAGGAACGAGAGCGCGGCGTTCATCACCAGGAGCAGCGCGATGATGACGGCTTGCGTCCGGTGCCCGAGGGTCAGCTCGAGGAGGATGCTGGCCTCCAGCATCCACGGCACGGGCGACCAGAGCTTGCGCAGGAACACGGCCAGCGCGGAGGGCGCCCGCTCTTCGACCTCGTTGGCGCCGAAGCGCACCAGGCGCTCCGCGGCCTCCGCGCTCGAGAGGCCAATCGGGGCCGCCGCGGGCGGGGCCTTCGCCGTGCCGCCCGGGGCTCGCGCCCCAGGGCCTCCCGTGCCGGGCGGCTCCCGGGGAACCAGCGTCACGGCAGCTGCATCAGGGGAGCGGCCTTCCCGCCGCCTCCGAGAACCACCACCTTCGAGTTCGGCGAGTCGCTCAGGTCCGAGGTCGCCTTGATCCGGTCCCACTCGAGCACCTGGGCCGTCAAGTGCTGCTGGATGAGGCGCTCGGCCTCCGAGGTGGCCTTCGCGGTGACCTCCTTGGCGTCGGCCTGGGCCTTGGCCCGGATGCGAATCTGCTCGGCCTCCCCCTGGGCGGCGATCTGGGCGTCCTCGGCGTCCGCCTGCGCCTTGATCCGGGCGCGTTCCGCCTCGGCCTGGGCCTCGAGCTTCTGCCGCTCGGCCACCTGGCGCGCCGTGTCGAGGAGGTACTTCTGCTTGAGCGACTGCTGCTCGGCCTGGAGCTTGTCGTTGATGGCCTGCTGGATCTCGGCGGGGAGCGTGATGTCGCGGATGAGCACCGCCTCGAGCACGAGGTGGTGGTTCTTGATCCGGTCCTCGATGCCCTCGCGGATCTCGCGCTCGATGGCCTCGCGCTTGGTCGAGTAGATCTCTTCGGGCAAGTAGCGGCCGATGACCTTGCGGGCCTGGGACCGCAGCACCGGTCCGATGAGCTTCGAGTAGTAGTGGATGCCTTCGTCCTCCATGAGCTGCAGCGCCTGGTCGGCGATGATGTGGTAGCTGATGGAGGCGTCGAGCACGATGCGCTCCCCGTTCGAGGTGAGCACGTACAGCCGCTCCTCACGCTCCTGGGAGCGCGCGTCGAGCACGGTGGCCTTGTCGTAGTAGCCGATGTTCCACTCGCCCTCCTTGTAGATCTTGGGATCCATCCCGTTGAGCGTCCAGTTCACCGCGACGTGCCCGGGCGGCACGTCGACGTACGCGCAACCCGTGGCCAGCAGCGCCAGCGCAGCGACGACGGTTCGGTTCATGACTGCCTCCTTCAACCTCCGCCGAAGGCGAACCCCACGCCCGCCTCGAGGGAGAAGACCTGGTAGAGATCGCCAGCGATGGACGTGAGCCAGTCCCGCACGCCCACGTCGATGGCGAAGTGGTGCGTCAGGGGGAACGACACGCCGACCCCCAGCGCTCCACCGGGACCGACCGCGGTCGTGCCCTGCCCCGGCGCCAGCGCGGCGCTGGACGTCCCGACCCCCAGGCCCACGGCGGCCTCGACGAACGGCATGGGCAAGATGAAGGGAAAGCTGTAGCGGACGTCGGCGGCGACGAACTGCAGCTGCGTGCCATTGATCAGGTTCGGACTCAGCCCCAGATCTTCGTAGCGGAGGGCCAGCGAGAGGCCGTCGTGAAACTGGTAGCCGAAGCGACCCGACAGGCTCAGGCCGACGGCCGATTCCTCACCGCCGGTGGCCAGCGGCACGGCGGCCCCGACGTCGACCCCGAACAGGTACCCATCGGGCGGTCCGCCAGGCACGTGGTAGCCGCCGCGGCCGGGGTGAAGCAGCCTTCCCTCCGTCTCGTCGAGCAGCGGCGCGGCCTCGGGGATCGCGGCGGCGGGCAGCCAACCATCTCCCGGGGCCGCCAGCGCGAACGCGGGTCTGGCCAGCGCCCCCCACAGCCCCACGAATGCGAACCCAGCGAGGCCACGGACGCTCATGCCACCTTCTCCTCCGGCCGCCAGGAGGTGCCCAGCAGCCCGAGCGCGCCGGCGGCCAGGGCCATCGCGCCACCGGCGGCGAGGTGCGCCCAGTAGAGCGTCGCCACCCGCCGCGCCATCTTCGCTTTCAGCTCCGGAGCGCACTCCGGCCGCGTGACGGAGAGACCGCCCCCTGCGAACCCGGGCGGCAGCGGGATCTTCGACCAGCCGGAGAGGCCCGGCGACAGCGTGTGCCAGGCCTCCTTCTTGCCGCTGAAGTCGGCGCCCAGGAAGCCCCCCAGCGCGAGGGCCGCGAGTCCCGCGACGAGCCAGCGGCTGGCCCGCCGGCGCAGCGCCGCGCCGGCCGAGGCGCCGAAGGCCACGCACAGGGCGACGCACGCTCCCACCGGCAGCGCGATCCGCTCGTGGAAGCGGCGCAGGCTCGCGTCCCGCAGCGCCGTGGGCGCGTCGATCGTGGCGGACGGGTTGCAGAAGTTGCCCGGGCGCAGCTCGCCCGCGAGCCCGAGCCCGCTCACCGTGGCGGGAACGGCGGCTCCCACCGCGGCCAGTGCCAGCGCGGGCGCCAGCCACCGCGGCCGCGCGGTCAGAGCCACTGCTCGGCCTCCCAGCTGAACGCGTGCAACCCTCGCTTGCGCCTGCGCCGCAGCGCCAGCAGGCGCCCGCGGATCTGCTCGGCGACGACCGGCTCGCAACCGACCAGGAGCGCCGAGTTGAAGCCCAGAAAGGCCTCCGTCCCGAGGCGCCGTCCGGTCTCTCCCCGGCCGAGCAGACGGCTCAGGAACGTGTAGGACGTCGCGCCGGCCGCCTCCACTTCCTGAACGACCTTGGCGAGGTCCGTCTCGTAGCAGACGATGAGCGTGAACTTCACGACCCCCCCTTGGCCAGCGCCGGTGGCGGCGCGCCCACCGCGAGATCGAGCAGCGACCTGGCCACCCCGGCCTGGTAGCGGGCGCCGATGGCCTCGTCCTCGGCCGCCACCGCGGCGGCCTGCGCTACGAGGAGATCGAGGATGGAGCCGAGCCCGTTGTTGTAGCGCCCGGACGTGACGTGCAGCTCCTCCTCGGCGGCCTTCTGGTTGTCGTCGGCGGCCGCGATGGCCTCGAGCGCCGACTTGAAGTTCACGTAGGCCTCGCGCACCTGCTCGTGGACGGTGAGCTCGAGATCGGCCTCGCGCTCGCGGGCGATGTCGATCTTCGCTTGCGCCTCCCTCAGCTGGTGCGTGGTGAGGAAGCCTTCGAAGATCGGCACGCCGAGCACGAGGCCGAGGTTGACGTTGGGCACCGTGGACAGGGACGTCGGCAGCCCCGGATCCGCCCCCATGAGGTAGGCGGCGCCCTGGGCGTCGAGGAACGGCAGGAAGTCGGCGCGGACGCGGGAGGCCTGCGCCTCTGCCTGGCGCCGCTGGGCCGCGAGGGACAGGAGATCGGGACGCTCGCGGTACGCGCGATCGAGGAGGGCGCCCTCGTCCTGCGGCACGTCCATGATCGGCGCCGGGGGGGCCACCTCGATCTCCAGCGTGCCCTTCTCGCCGATCGCCTGGAGCAACCGCACCCTGGCGACGCGCACGCCCGCCTGCGCGCGCACGAGCGCGAGCTGCGCGCGGGTCACGTCGGCCCGGGCCTGCGCCTCGTCGACCGGCGCGCGCAGGCCGTCCTTCACCGCCTCGTGCGCCCAGTCGAAGTGCGTCTTGGCCTCCGCGAGGGTCTTGATGGCCGTCGCCTGCAGGGCCTCGGCGGCGAGGATGCCGTAGTACGCCTGCCGCACCTGGAACACGACGCCCTCGGTGGCGACCAGGCTGTCCTCGCGGGCGCGATCGATGTCCGCCTGCGCGGCGCGGATGCCGCTGGCCGTGCGGCCGAAGTCGACCACGTCGTAGCTGGCCACGAGCCCCAGCAGATAGTTGTCGTTGTTGTCGGCGGTGATCGCGTTCTGGGCGCCGCCGCCGGCCGCGCCCAGGATCGAAGTGTCGACGGCGGTGTGCCCGCCGATGCGGGGGATGCCGTCGATCGACCAGAAGCTCGTGACGGTGTTGTTGTAGGTCGAGCGCACGTACTCGGCGTAGCCGTCGACCTGCGGGTAGTCGGGCGCGTGGGCCTCGCCGAGCCGCTCGAGCGCCGCGCGCTCGGCGTCCGCGGCCGCGCGCAGCTTCGGCTGGTTGCGCAGCGCCATCTGCACCAGCTCGTCGAGCGCGTAGGGGCGGGGGGGCTCGTCGGCGGCCCCGAGCGCGAGCAGCGCGGCGGCGAGGGGCGCGATCACGCCTCGGACCCCTGCAGGACGCCCTCGGGCGCGGGGCTCTTCTCGTACTTCGCCAGCATCTCGTACATCGCCGGGACGAGGAACAACGTCAGGAACGTCGAGACGCTCAGACCGCCGATGACGGCCCGGGCGAGCGGCAGGTTCGCCTCGCTGCCCACCTCGAGGCCGAGCGCCACCGGGAGCAGGCCGACCACCGTGGCCAGGGCGGTCATGATGATGGGCCGCAGCCGGGTCCGGCCCGCCTTGACGACCGCGTCGTGGACGGACAGGCCGCGCGCCCGCAGGACGTTCGCGAAGTCCACGAGCAGCACCGAGTTCGACACCACGATGCCGACCATCATGATGATGCCCATGAACGACTCGATGTTGAACGTCGTGTGGGTCGCCCACAGCGTCGCGAAGACGCCGGTGAGCCCGAGCGGGACGGCCAGCATGATGATCAGCGGGTACAGGAGCGATTTGAACTGCGAGGCCATGAGCATGTAGATGAACATGAGGGCCATCAAGAGCGCCCCGCCGAGGCCGCCGAAGGCCTGGTTCTGCTGGCGAACCTGGCCGCCGAAGTGGAGCTCGAACCCCTTCGGGAGCTTGACCTGCGCCGCGAACTTCTTCTGCAGCTCGGAGGCCACGTCGCCGAGGTCGCGGCCCACCGGGTTGCCGGAGACGTAGACCACCCGCTCCAGGTACTTGCGCTCGATCTGGATGGGCCCCTCGCCGCGGCGGATCGAGGCCATGTTCTCCATGAGCAGCGGCTGCCCGTCGTGCCCCTTGGCGACGAAGGTCTGCTTCAGGTCGGAGAGGTGCGTGCGGTACGGATCGTCGTACTGCGTGACCACGTAGTAGGCGTTGCCGTTGTGGGGATCGACCCAGACGCCCGGGTGGTTGATGTTGCCGTTCGACATGTCGAGCAGCGCCTGCGAGACCTGGTCCTCGCTGAGCCCCATCATCGCCGCCTTGGTGCGGTCGATGTCGACGTCGAACTCCGGGTAGTCGTCCTCGCGGCTGATGCGCACGTCCGCGAGACCGCGGGTGTGGCGCATGATGTAGGCGACCTGCTGGGCGATCTCGTGCGACTCCTTCAAGTTGTCGCCCGACAGCTCCATGGTGATCGGGGCCATCGCGCCGAAGTTCATGATGCCGCTCACCAGGCCGCCGGGCTGAAAGGTGAACTGGATGCCCGGGAAGGCCTTCGCGAGCGGCGCGCGCAGCGCCTCCACGGCCTCGGCCTGCGTGATCTTCCGCTTGTCGGGGTCGACGAGGCCGATCTGGACGAAGCCCGAGTGCGGCCCGGTGTTGACGGCGTAGATCGCCGCGCGCCCCTGGATGGGGATACCGATGTTCGACAGCAGGGTCTGGATCGAATCCTTGGGCAGCGTGCGACGGATCTCGTCCTCGATGCGGCCGAAGATCTTCTCGGTCTCCTCGATGCGCAGGCCGATGGGCGCGCGGACGTGGAGGGTGATGGTGCTCTCGTCGGTGGCGGGGAAGAACTCGCGACCGATGAAGGGGACGAACAGGCACGAGGCGGCAAACAGACCGAGGATCGAACCGACGACGAGCCGGCGGTGGCCCAGCGACCAGGCCAGCGCCGCTTCGTACTTCTGATCGAGCGCCGAGAGGAGCCGTTCGCAGTGGAAGAAGAACCGGGGGAAGAACCAGGGCGAGTCCTTCGTGTAGTGCTCCTCGGCGTGCAGCCACTTCTGGCAGGCGGCCGGCGTCACCATCATCGAGACGAAGTACGACGCCGCCATGGAGAAGCCCACGGCCACGGCGAGGGGCGTGAAAAGCTTGCGGGCCATGCCGGCGAGGAAGACCACCGGCAGGAACACCGCCACCGTCGTGATGGTCGACACCAGGACCGGCAGCGCCACCTCGCTCGCGCCGTCCAGCGCAGCACGCGAGGGCGTCTCGCCCTCCTCGAGATGTCGGTTGATGTTCTCGATGACGACGATGGCGTCGTCGACGAGGCGGCCGAGCGCCAGCGTGAGCCCGCCGAGGGTGAAGTTGTTGAGCGTGTTCCCGGTGAAGTAGAGGAGCACGATGGCGACGGCCATCGAGAGCGGCACCGCCACCGAGACGATGATCGTGCTCCGGCCGCTGCGCAAGAAGAGCAGGATCACCAGCACGACCAGGATCAGCCCCTGCACGACCTCGTGCTCCAGGCCCGAGATGGCCTCGCGGATGAACTTCGACTGATCGAAGACTACCGCGACGCTCACGCCGGGCGGCAGGCCCACCAGGTGCGGAATGGCCTCGCGCACGCGGTCGACGATGGCGATGGTGTTCCCGCCCGGCTGCTTGAGGACGTTCAGGTACACCGCGTGCTTGCCGTCCGCGCGCACGACCTGCGTCTGGATGGCGAAGCCGTCCTCGGCGCGCCCGATGTCCTCGAGGCGCACGGGCGTGCCGGTCTTCTCGTCGTACTTCACGACGATGGACTGCATGTCCCGGATCACGTCGAAGAGCGCGTTGGAGTACAGGTTGTAGTCGATCTTGCCGATCTTGATGTCCCCGGCGGGCATCATCAGATTCGCCTGGTTGACCGCGTTCGACACCGAGAGCGCGTCCGTCCCCTTGGCCATGGCGTGGTCGCGGTCGATGAAGACGTTGATCTGGCGCACCTTGCCGCCGTTCACGGTGGCGCTGGCGACGCCCTTCAGGTGCTCGATCTGGGGTTCGATGGTGTTGAACGAAAGGTCGTAGAGCTGCGTCTGGTCGAGGCCGCCGCCCGCGACGGTGATCAAGCAGACCGGCTGGTTCGAGATGTCGTACTGCACGACGAACGGCGGCAGCACGCCCAGCGATTTCGGCACGGCCGCCATCGCCATCTGGAGCTGCGCCATGACCATGACCTCGCCGCCGGCGATGTCCGCGCCCCAGTTGAAGACCACCTGGATGATGGAGAGGCCGACCTTCGAGGTGGACTGCACGAAGGCCACGTCCGGCACCGAGGAGATGTACTTCTCGAAGCGGTAGGTGATCGTCTTCTCGACGTCCTTCACGCCCACGCCGGGAACGAGCGTGCCCACCAGCACCACGGGGATGCCGAGGTCGGGGAAGAGATCGACCGGCATGCGCTGAAGGCTGACCGTGCCGATGACGAGCGCCGCGATGCAGCCCATCAGGACTGCGATCGGGTTTCTGAGCGAGAAGCGGGTCATGGGATTACTCGCTGAGCTTCAGCTCGAGCTTGGTCGGGACCACCTGGACCCGCTCCCCGAGCTTCGCGAGGTCGCGGCCGGCCACGACGATCTGCTCGCCAGCATCGAGGCCCTTCACCTCCACGAAGCTTCCCAGATCGTAGGCGATCTCGACCGACTGGCGCGCCAGCCGCCCCTCGCGGACCGGGAAGACCGCCGCCCCCTGCGCCGAGACCGCGAGCGCGAGATCCGGCACCAGCACGGCCCCCTTGTCTTCGCCGACGATGATGCCGACTTGCGCGTACATGCCGGGCCGCAGCGCCTCGTCGGCGTTGGGGATGTCGGCCTCCACGCGCATCGTGCGCGTGGTCGGATGTACGGCCTGCGCGAGAAAGGTCACCTTCCCGTGGAAGATGCGGTCGGGGTACGCGTCCACCTTGATGGTGACGTCCTGGCCGACCTTGATGCGCGGGATGTCCTTCTCCACCACGTCGATGAAGACGCGCAGCATGTCGATCTTCATCACCGTGGCGACCGCCGGCCCTTGCGGCGAGATGTACTGGCCGGGGTCGAGGAGCCGCTCGGTGGCGTACCCCGTGAACGGCGCGCGGATGTCGCAGTAGTCGAGGTAGACCTTCGTGAGCGCGAGAGCGTCGACCGCGTGCTTCAACTTCGCTTGGGAGACCTCGAGCGCCGTCTCCTGGTTGTCGTAGTCCTGCTCGGCGATGAGCTTGGCCGCGAGCATCTTGCCGTAGCGCTCCACCAGCAGCTTCTGGTTCTTCACCTCGGCGCGCGCCTGCTCGAGCCGCTCCTCGGCCTCCTGGAGCTGCTGCTGGTAAGGCGCCTTGTCGATGGAGGCGATCACGTCGCCCTTGTGGACGACCTGGCCGTCCTCGATGTTCACCGCGGTGAGGTAGCCGCTCACCATCTCGGGCACGGACTTCGCCTGGAAGATGGCCTGGATGTTGGCGGTGTACGGCAGCGTGACGGGGATGTCGGAGACGATGGGCTTCGCCACCGTGACCGTGGGGAGATCGGACTCGGCGGCGTCCGCCTGTCCGACCGAGGCGCCGCGGCAGCCGGCGCACGCTGCCAGCGACAGGGCGACGAGGTGCGAGCGGCGGACTGGAGAGAAGACCGGCATGAGGTTCTCTTTCTCCTTGCCGGGCGCGAGGGCGCTTCCGGCGAGACGACGAGTGTGGGGGATGAAGACACCCGCGCGGTCCGCGGGCCTGCCGCCGGGTTGGCTAGATGCGCAGGATGAGCCGCTGGCCCCGTGGGGCAGCGACTCTCACCCACGGCCTCGAGACCGGGCCGCCCCCCACGAATGCGATCTGGGGCAGCGCCGGCGCGGCCGCGGCCGCCGGAGGCTGCCGGCTCGGGTCCTGTGCCTCGCTGATCGCGCGCGTGGTGCCGCCCCCCAGCGTGGCCGCCGGCCGCTCGCCGCTGCCCGCGGTGTGGTGCGCGACGATCTGGCTCTCGCGCCGCAGCGCTCGTTCCCGGATCACGTGCGCTTGCACGGTCAGGAAGGAGCAGCCCAGGAGATAGAATATGGCGAGGCGCGTCATGAGCCGGTCGGAGTGTACCGCCAGGTCTTCGACGATGGCAAACGTTTCTGCATTCAGTGAGGCCGCAACTCTCCCACCACGAACACCACGGCGAGAGCGATCATCGCCAGGCCGTAAGCCTGCCGGATGCGACGCGGCGGCGCGGCGAGGGCCAGCCGGGCGCCCAGCACCGCCATGGGCATCATCGCGATCGCCAGCGCGGGAACGAGCGCGTAGTCGACGTGGCCCAGCCACGCGTGCAGCACGCTGCTCGGCAGCGCCGTGCCCACGACGACGAACAGGGAGGTCCCGAACGCCTCCTTGGTGGTGAGGCGCAGCAGGAGCATGTAGGCGGGCGCGAGCAGGATCCCGCCGCCGTTCGCCAGCAGGCCCGAGAGGAAGCCGACGAGGGCGCCGATCAGCAGGACCGTCCCGCGATGCAAGGGACGCGGCTGCCGCTGTGCGGGGCCGCCCGGGCGCCGCGCGGGGCGGAAGAACGGCTGGACCGCGAACGCCACGCCGACCGAGGCGACGAGCGCGCCGGTGAGGAGCATCAGCGCCCGCGTGGGCGCGCGGTCGGACAGCTCCGTCCCGAGCAGCGCCGCCGGCAGCGAGGCGGCGAGCGTCCAGGCACCCACGCGCAAGTCCAGGCAACCCGCGCGGTGGTAGGTCCACGCCGCCAGCGCCGATCCCGGGATCACCACCGGCAGCGGCGTGGCCAGGGCGAGCAACGGGCCGAGCCCCAGCACCAGTCGCAGGAGCGGCGTGGCGACGCTCGAGCCGCCGAGGCCGAAGAAGCCCGACAGCAGGCCGAGCAACCCGCCGATGGCGAGCGCTTTCCACATGCCGCTGAAGCTACATCCAGCGCCGCGCCCACGGCTTCGCCGCGTGGCCAGGGTGTGCACCGACCCGCGGGGTCCCTAGCGTAACGCTGCGGCAATGGTGCCGGCGTCGGGGAGTGCCCGGCGCGAACGACGAGAAGGAGGACTCGATGAAACTCAACAAGCGATGGCTCGGGGTTCTGGCGTCCGCGTCGCTGGGCTTGTCCGGGGTGGCGCTCGCGGCCGAGAACGACACCATGAAGAACGACACGACGATGGAGAACTCGGCCAACGCCGGCAAGACCGTGAAGGGGCAGATCACCCAGGTCCTCAAGAGCGACCACGAGCTGCTCCTGAGCGACCAGGCGGCGCCGCTGGTCGTCGACCAGCACGCCAAGGTCACCATCGACGGCGAGAAGAAGAGCTTCAGCGATCTCAAGCCGGGCGACGACGTGCGCGCGGCCTACGACGAGACCGGCGCGAAGATCGTCGAGATCACCGCGACGAGCGCGGAGAAGAACGAAGCGAAGTGAGCGAGCCCGATCGAGGGCGGGGCGAAGCGGCCCCGCCCTCCGGGCGGTGGACGACGGAGCGAGCGTGCTCCCGGATCATGCCCGGTTGACGGTTCGCCGACTTCACGGAAACAGCAAGACGGGCTCGGAGCCCACCGGGACGGTGCCCCCCGAAATCGCGTGAATGCCTCCCGTCGCGTCCTGGTACGATCCGAACGACGGCGACACCGTTTGAGTGCCATACGTGCAGCTCGTACCATTGCAGGTCTGGGAGGTGTCCCAGACGGACTCCGCTCCGCTGCCATATCCGCACCCCCAGATGGAACCGGTCGGTTCGCACGGCGTCAGCAGCGTGGTCAGGAGGGGATACAGAGGGTAGTAGGTGTCCGTCGGCGCACACGTCGAGCTGCTGTAGCCCGGCTGTCCCGTCTCGCAGAGCACGTCCACCGAGAATTGTTCGAAGTCGCAGCGGCGCTGGCTGTCGCCGCACGCTTGAAGCAGTTCCGGCAGGATCTCGGTCATCGTCCCCTCGCCCGTGCCGTCGGTTCGCGTGGGCGCGGCCGTCTGGATCTGCACGTCCGAAGCGGAAAAGAAGCCGAAAATGTACTGCCAGTACTCTGAACACTTCGGATCACCGCCCAGCCAGCAAGAAACATCCGCCTGCGTGACGCCTTGGTAGCCGATTGCGGCGCCGTAGGAAGCGACCAGAGCAGCCTCGTCGTCCATCCACTGCCCGGTTTGCTGGTTTTCTCGATTGATCGAATACACGAGAGGGATGCCGCTCGGATTGTTCGCCGGCGAAGTGTCGTTGGCGAGGAAAGCATCGATGGTGCTCATCCACGCGGCCCACAGGCCATTCCCGGTGACGTTGGTTCCAATCGTGCCGGAAGGGCTGATGCCCGGAAGCACGTCCTGCTGGGCCGCGCACACGTCGTGTTGTTCGTCGGTGGACCCGGCCATCATCCCGGGTTTGAGCCGGTAGAGCTGGCTTCCCAATAGCCCGGAGTAGTGCGCGAAAGCAGCGGTCATGTAGGCGTTCCGCGCCGTCATGAACGGCGTCTCCCAGGGAACGGGCAGTCCCTGCGACAGCTGGGTCGTGGTGAAGCCGGCCCCGTCCCCGTAGTAGTGGGAGGCGTTGGTCCAGATCCCGCTCGCCGGATACTCCGCACACATGAGGCTGTCGTTCGGGCGGGACGCTCCGACCGACGCAGCGTAGGTCGGGTCGTAGACGTAGATCGGCGTGCCATAATTGTAGGCCGGGGTGCCGGTGTCGTTCGTCGCCACCCAAAGAAGCAGCTCGATCGGTTGCGGGTGAGCGCCCGTGTACGTGCCGCCGTTGGCCGTCGGGACGCAGCTGAGCAGTCCGCTCGCGCCGTCTGCTCCCCAGGTGTAGTTGGGCGCCGTCGTTCCGGTGTCGTTGGACGCCCAGCGGATGGTGAAGACCAGGTAGCCACCGGGATGGGCCACCATGTAAGGCTCGACGTAGTTCTTGTAGTTCGGGTCGGAGCAGTTGAGACCACTCATCCAGGGGTCGATGTAGAATTCCGGCGAGGCCGTCGTGCCTCCGCCCGTGCTCGTGCCTGCCGAGCCACTCGTGCCCGCGCCGGCCGTGCCGGTCGCGCCGCCGGTCGTGCCCGAGCTCGCACCGGCCGTGGTCGTGCTGGCGGTCGAAGTCGTCGTCCCGTTGCTCGTGCCCGCCGAGCCACTCGTGCCCGCGCCGGCCGTGCTGCTCGCGCCGCCGCCCGTGCCCGTGCCTGCGCCAGCCGTGCCCGAGCTCGTACCGGCCGTGGTCGTATTCGCGGTCGAGGTCGTCATCCCGTTGCTGGTGCCGGCGGCGCTCGTGCCACCAGCCGTCGCCGAAGTCCCGCTCGAGGAAGGCTTCGTGGACGCGCCCGTCGTACTCGCCGTGCCCGTTGCGCCGCTGCTCGAGCTCTCCGCTCCGGCGGGGCTCGACGGAGAACAGCCGCTGGCGATGCAGGCCGCTACCATCAGAAGTAGTGGCCTCGAAGCAAACATGCGTGCTCCTCTACCTCGGCAGCCGGAGGCGTCGACGGACCGGTCTGCTCCCCCGGGAGCTGCCATTGTAGTTCAGGAGCTGCATTCCCAGGCAGATGCCCACCGCACCAGCGAGACCCACCGACCCGGTCGTCGCGGCCCCAGGCGTCCGCGACCCTGGCTACGGCAGCGGAAACGCCCCCGCCTCGCCCAGCCTGAAGTCGTCGATCGCGCGGTCCGCGTCGCGCTCGTGGCGGAAGCCGGTCGCCTCGCGGAAGGGCCGATCGTCGATGACCACGGGGTACTTGAGGTGCGAGAGCGCGGCGGCGGGGAGCCCGGTGAAGCCGTAGCGGCCGAGCACGTGGCGCAGCAGCGGCTCCGGCAGCGGCACGAGGCGCCGGCCGGCCTGCCGCGCGACGCGGCTCATCGGCAAGGGCGGCGGACCGGCGACGTTGAAGACGCCGCGGAAGCGCTTCTCCACGGCGAGCGCGACCGCGACGGCCGCATCGTCCTCGTGGAGGATCTGGAAGAGCGGGTCGAAGCCCAGCACGGCCGGCACGAGCCGGCCCTGCAGCAGCGACGCGAGCGTGCCGCGGCGGCTCGGGCCGAGCGTGTAGCAGAGCCGCAGCACCACCGTCTCCAGGGCAGGGAAGCGCCAGAAGGCGGAGCCCGCGTAGAGATCGGCGGCGACGAGATCGGCGAGCGCGGGGAAGCTCGCCACCTCGAGCGGCGGCTCGTCCTCCGTATGGTACAGCGGCGCGTCGGACGCGGCGCCGTAGAAGGTGTGCCGCCCCACGAAGATCGCCCGCCTCACGCCGTGCCGGTGGCAGTTGTCGAAGACGGCGCGCGTGCTCCCGAGGTTCTGCCGCAGCTGGTCTTCCGATCCCGCGTGCAGCGAGAGCTGCGCCATCGTCGCGAGGTGCACCACCACGTCGGGGCGGAAGCGCCGGAAGACGTCCTCGGCCGGGCGCTTGCGCACGTCGATGGCGTGGATCTCGAGACCCGCGGGCGCGTCCGGCCAGGGACGCCGATCGAGCCCGGCCACCTGGTGCCCACGGGCGTGCAGGGCGAGGGCCGTCTTGCGGCCGAGCTTGCCCGAGACTCCGGCGACGAGGACCTTCACGCGGCGCCCCGGCCGAGCCCCTCACGGATGAGCCCCGCGATCGCCGCCTTCACGGTCTCGACGTGCTGCTCGACGACCTCGTCGTCCTCGTTGCCGTCGCCGGGGAAGGTGAGCGGCGCGCCGTAGTACAGCTCGATGCGCGCCGGCAGGGGCAACGGCAGCAGGTAGGGTGTGAGCGGCACGTACGGCAGGCCGAAGGCGCGGCCGAGCCGTCCCGCGTTGGCCACCGTGGGCACCGCGTTGCCCGCCCCCACGCACGCGACGGGCACGATGGGCGCGTGCGCCTGCAACGCCAGGCGCAAGAAGCCCGTGCCGAAGCGAACGAGCTCGTTCCGCTGTGGGAAGAGCTTGGCGGTGCCGCGCACGCCCTCCGGAAACACCATGAGCACGCGCTCGTCGCCGAGCAGCCGCAGCGCGTGCTCGGGGAGGCCGGTGAGCTGCCCGACGCCCCGCGCGATGTCGCCCACGAACGGCAAGGGCGCGACGAACTTCTCGACCATGCCGTGAGCGAGCCGCGGCGGCTCGAGCTCGAAGAACAGCGACGCCATCACCATCAGGGCGTCGATGGGCATGCCGCCCGAGTGGTTGCCCACCAGCATGGCGCGGCCCCGCGCCGGCACGTGCTCGAGGCCGTGGGCGCGAACCTGGAAGTAGCGCCGGTAGAACGGCCGGAGCGCGGTGAAGAAGAGCCCCAGGGCCTCGCGCGAGGCGCCGTAGCGGTCGAAGCCGTGCGGGTCGAAGGCGACGTCGAGACGCTCGACCCGCCGCCGCACGTCCGGGTGCACGAGCTTTGGAAGCAGGCTCAAGCACCGCCGAAGGTAGCACTTTCCTGCAGAGACGCAGGGTATGATTTCCGACGTGGCCCTGCCGCGCCTCCACCGGCCGCTCGTCTATGCCCTCACGGGCGCCGCGCTGGCGCTCGGCGCGCCGCTCGGCTGGCTCGGGCTGCGCCTGCTGGCGGGCGCGTTCGGCACGGGCCCGCTGCCCGCCGCCGTGGCGCGGGAGATCGCCGGCCACCGGTGGCTCTACGCCTACCTCGTCTCCTCCACGGCGGTCGCCTTCGCCGCGTTCGGCGCGGTCCTCGGGCGGCTGATCGGCGAGCGCGACGCGGCCAACGAGCGGCTCGCCGTGCTCGCGGTGACCGACTCGCTCACCGGCCTGCGCAACGTGCGCTACTTCCACGAGCGGCTCACGCAGGAGTGGGCACGCTCCCGGCGCCAGAACGTCCCGCTCTCGCTCATCGTCCTCGACATCGACCGCTTCAAGGACGTGAACGACCGCCACGGCCATGCCGAGGGCGATCGCGCGCTCGTGCACGTGGCGCGGACCATCGAGGCCAACGTGCGGCTGAGCGACGTGCCCTGCCGCATCGGCGGCGAGGAGTTCGGCATCATCTGCGCCGACAGCGCCCGCGAGGCCGCCCGCGCCGTGGCCGAGCGCATCCGCGCCGCGCTCGCGGCCACGCCCTTCGCGACGCACGGCGGCGCGCAGGAGCCCGTGACCGCCTCGTTCGGGGTCGCCGATCAGGCCGAGAACGTCGACGACCTGTTCCGCGCGGCCGATTCCGCGCTCTACGTCTCGAAGGCGGCGGGCCGCAACCGCGTCACCGCATCGGGCGGCTCCAAGCCGCCGCGGGCGTGAGCTCAGGGATTGGCGCTGCAGGCGGGCGTGAGCGAGAGGGTCAGCTCGGCGAGCATGTGCGGCAGGTCTCCGAGGTCGAAGTCGGCGCCCTGCGTGCCGGCCACGCAGGCGTCGTAGTCGGCGCGGTTCCCGTTGCCCACGAAGAGGATCGGCGTGACGCCGTTCTGCGCGAACGCCTGCGGGAGCTGCGCCGCGGTGACGCCCTCGCGGCTCTCCCCCTGCGCGCCCGTGAACAGCACCAGGTAGCGCTGCTGCGCGGCCGGGTCCCACGGGATGATCGCGCCCTTGGCCTGCGCGTCGAGGACGTCGAAGGAGTCGAACGGCGCCGTGGCGCAGGCGGGATCGTCGGCGGGATCGACGGCGCACTGCACGCTCGCCGCCGGCAGGAACTGCCCCTCGCCGCCGAGCGGGACCTCCAGCGTGAAGCCGCCGTCGGACGGCCCCGGCACCCAGGCGCCGCCGCAGCCGGGCATCACGATGAGCCCGTAGCGGTAGCTCGCCTGGGGGTTCTCGAAGGCGAAGCTCTCGAGCGTCTGCTGCGCCTGGATCAGCTCCGTCACGCCGAGACCGCTGGCGCACGCGGAGTCGGTGTCGTCGAGCACGAACACGAAGTCCGCGGGGGCCTGCGGCGCGCCGCTGCACGCCGAGTCGGCGCCCGCGCAGCTGCCCGGCTGCGGCAGCTGCTCGCCCTGGCAGAACGGCGCGCAGCTCGGTCCGCTGCCGCAGGCGAGCACGCCGGGGTGGCAGATGCCCACGCCCGCGGTCCCCTCGGGGCCGTCGTAGCAGTACTGATCCGGCGCGATGTCGTCGACGACGCCGTTGCAGTCGTCGTCGAGGCAGTCGCAGCTCTCGGGTTGCGGCAGCTGCTCGCCGCCGCAGGCGCCCCAGCCCCCGTCCGGGCCGCAGAGCTGGGTTCCGCCGTGACAGACGCCGACGCCCTCGGTTCCGGAGGGGCCGTCGTAGCAGCCGCGCACGGTGCCGGGCGTGCAGGGGCAGGCCCCGGCGATCCGCGCGCAGGCGTCGGCCGGCACGCCGCCGGCGCAGACGGGCCCGGCCACCCAGCCCTCGCACTCCGTGACCTGGTGGTCGGCGTCGCACGCCCATTGCCCGAGCTGGCACGCGCCCACGTCCGGCGGGCCCGCGTAGCAGGGCTGGCCGCAGCGCGGGTCGGGCGCCGCGACGAGCGGCTGATTTCCTGCGCAGGAGAAGCAAAGCGCGAGGGGCAGCCAGAGGAGGAGGCACTTCATACACCGACCTCCCCCCTTCCAGTTCAAGCATAGCAGGCGCCGGAATGTCGTGCTGAAGACAAGTGCTTCCGGGCACTTGAACCTTCTCGCGGGCGTTGGCAGCCACATGGCGGGGGCCTCCCAGCCACCCTATTTCCGCTCCGGCGCGCGCGGCAAAACGCAGCCGCGACGCGGATTTGGCGCGGGGGCCGCGGCCCTTGACGCGAGAAGAGCGGCTCGGGCCGCGCGGGGCGAGGCGTCTCTTCTGGGGCCCTACCCCGCCTTGGGCGCCTTCGCCGCGAGCGTCTCCGCCGGGCCCGTCGCGGGCGCAGCGACCGGCATCGACTTCAGGGTGCGCGCGAGCGCCTCGATGGTGAGGCCGAGATCGGCGGCGCGCAGGATGGCGGCGACCACGATGGGGCGCACCTCGCGCGGCGCCACGTGGTTCACCTCGGCGGCCGCGCAGACGATCGAATCGAGCAGGGCCGCGGGGACGTGCGGCGGCGGCAAGGGCGGCGCGGGCGGGGGCGGAGGGGGCGGCGGCGGCTTTACGAGGCCCAGCGCCTCGAGCGTGGTCCCCCCGCGCTGGGCGAGGTCGGTCGCGAGCGCCGGGTCTTTCGCGTAGACCGCCTTCGCGGCCGCCTGCAGCTGCGCGGGCATGAGGATGCCGCTGACCCCGCCCATCCAGCGCGTGATGCTGCGGTCCGAGACGCCGAGCAAGCTCGCGAGGCCGCGCTGGTTGAGGTCCGCGGCCTGCATGATGCGCATGAGCACGCTGGTGGTGAGGGCATGGTGCTGCATCGTGGCCTCGTCGGCGCGCGTGGAGAGGACGACGGCCGGGCGCAGCGCCGGTCACGGCTCGGCCGTCCGGTTCAGCATCGCACGATGTCCGGTCGTGTGGCCAGCGCTTGCGCCAGCGGACCCAATCTCGAAGCGATTGACCGGACACGATGTCGTCGAAAGTCTTGCCGAATTGGACACGCTCGAGGTGTTCGCTCGATCGACAGGACACACGAGGCGATCGAGTCCGGCCATGAGGTTCACGACCGGAAGCCGAGCGCTCGGAAGTCCATTCTCATGCCAGATCACTTGACCCAGGAGAGCGTGGAGTCTTGCCATTGGAAGCACGGGCGGACACCTGAACAACGGGTGTCGGCTCGACGGAAGTGCGCGTCGGCCAATGAAGTTCAAGACCAGATTCGGATGAGGCATCGGTCTGGCCACATGGAACGCGTGTCTGTTCTCTGGCCTTTTGACTTCCGTGCGTCGGCAATTGCGTCCGGTCGATCTCTTTGTCGCCGGACGCAGGAAGTTCGCGGATCAAGTCATCAAGTCGTCGCGTCCGGTGATACGGCGACTCACCCGACTCGCACGAAGCCTGTGACCGGCCGTGAGGCGACTCACCAGGCCAGCATCGGTCACCAGTCCGGCCGTGTGGCGATCCACCGAGCGCGCGAAGGGTGCGGGTCGGCGCGTGGGCTTCGCCGCCGCGCGCAGGAAGCCCGCGCGCTTCGCCTCACGCCAGCAGCGCGAGCGCATCCTCGGCCAGGATCCGCTCCTCGTCGACCTGCACGACCCAGATCTCCGTGCCGCCCTTCCCGACATCGAGGCGCGCCTCCGCGCCCACGGCCTGCGCATTCGCCTGTGGCGACAGCGCGAGGCCGCACCCCTCCATGCCCCGCAGCACGCGCTCGCGCACCTGCGGGAGGTGCTCGCCGATGCCGCCGCCGAAGACGAGCGCGTCGGCGCCGCCCAGCACCGCGAGATAACTGCCCACGTACTTGCGCGCGCGGTGGCAGAAGACGTCGACGGCGAGCGCTGCGTCCGGGTGGTGGCCCGCCTCGACGAGCGCGAGGAGCTCGCGCATGTCGCCGCTCGTCCCGGAGAGGCCGCGCAGGCCCGACTCTGCGTTGAGCACGTGCTCGAGCGCGGCCGCGTCGAGACCCGCGACGCGCTCGAGGTACAAGAGGAGGCCCGGATCGACGTCGCCGGCGCGCGTGGCCATCACGAGGCCCTCGAGTGGGGTGAAGCCCATCGAGCAATCGACCGCCTGGCCGTGGTCGATGGCCGCCGCCGAGCAGCCGCTGCCCAGCTGGAGGGTCACGAGGCGACCGCCGCGCGGGCGATCGGGCCGCAGCTCGCAGAGGCGCCGCCACATCGAACGGTGAGCGAGGCCGTGGAAGCCGTAGCGCCGCAGGCCGTGGGCCTCGCGGAGCGCGCGGGGCAGCGCGTACGCCGCGGCGGCCTCGGGGAGCGCCGTGAAGAAGGACGTGTCGAAGACGGCCACCTGGGGCACCGTCGGTCCGAAGAGGCTGCGACAGGCGCGGATCCACGCGAGGGCGGGCGGGTTGTGCAGGGGCGCCACCTCGGCGAAGCGGTCGATCAGCGCCTCGACCGAGTCGTCGATGCGCCGCGGCGCAGGCTCGCGCCCCCCGTGGACGACCCGGTGCGCCACGGTCGCAGGCGGGCCCAGCCCTTGCCGTTCGAGAAACTCGCGCAGGAGCGCAGGCCCCGCCTCGGGGCGCGCGTCGTGCCGCACGCGCGCGAGCGCCTCCACCCGTCCGCCCTCGGCCCGGAACGCCGCGAGGCGCAGGGACGAGCTGCCGGCATTGACGGTGAGCAAGAGGTCGGGCAAGAGGCGACAAGGTAGCGGGAGTTCCGCCGCCGCGCCATGCCCCGCGAGTTCGCGCTCATCGACCGGTTCACGCGCCATTTCCCGCGGCGCGGGCGGGGGCTCGTCCTGGGCCCCGGCGACGACTGCGCCGTGCTGCGCCCCTCGCCGGGACACGAGCTCTGCGCCACGACCGACGCGGTCGTGGAGGGCGTGCACTTCGACCGCCGCTTCACGATGGAAGACGTCGGCCACAAGGCGCTCGCAGTGAACCTGTCGGACCTCGCCGCGATGGGCGCCGTCCCGCGCTGGTTCCTGGTGGCGCTGGAGCTCCGCGCCGGGGTCGCGCCCTCCGTCCTCGACGGGCTCGCCCGCGGCATGGCGCCACTCGCCCGGGCGCACGGCTGCACGCTCGCCGGGGGCAACCTGAGCCGCGGCCGCGCCCTCGCGGTCACGATCACCGCGCTCGGCGAGCTCCCCGCGGGGACGGCGCTGCGCCGCGACGGCCTGCGCCCCGGCGACGTCCTCGCGGTCACCGGCACCCTCGGTGCCGCAGCCCTCGGCCGGAAGGATCTACGGGCGGGCCGCCGCACGAGCGCCGCCCGCGCCCAGCTGCGGCCGACCCCCCGCCTCGCCGCCGGGCGCGCCGCGCGCGGGATCGCGAGCTGCGCCATCGACGTCTCCGACGGCCTCGCGCAGGACCTGGGCCACCTCTGCGACGCCTCCGGCTGCGGCGCCGAGCTCTGGGCCTCCTGCCTGCCCGCGGCCGCGGGGGTCCGCCGGCGCCGCGACCGGCTGCGCCTCTGCCTCGCGGGCGGCGAGGACTACGAGCTGCTCCTGGGCGTCTCGCCCCGCCGCTGGCCACAGCTCGAGCGGCGCCTCGCCGCGGCCGGCACCGCGCTCACCGAGATCGGCCGCGCGGTCGCGGAACGAGGCCTGCGCCTCGCCCCCGCCCCGGGCGGGACGCCGCGCCCGATCGCCGCCCGCGGCTTCGATCATTTCTGATATCCTGCGGCGGCCCCCATGCTCGCCCCGCTGCTGGCCCTCGTTGCCCTCGCCGCCGCCCCCGATCCCAACCTCCCCGCGCAGCTGCAGCAGCTGGTGCGCTCGGGCCCCCTCAACTTCAGCCACGCCGGCGTCGAGGTGATCAGCCTCCCCGACGGCAAGCTCCTCTTCGCCAGCCACGCGCACGAGCTGTTGAACCCGGCCTCGAACACCAAGATCTTCACGAGCGCGGCGGCGCTCTCGCGCCTCGGCCCCGACTACCGCTGGACCACCGAGGTGTTCCTCGAGGCCCCGCTCGAGAAGGGCGTGGAGCACGGCAACCTCACGCTGCGGGGCAAGGGCGACCCGGCGCTGATCTCGGAGCGGCTCTGGGAGATGGCCGCCGAGCTGTGGCACCAGGGGCTGCGGCAGGTGAAGGGCGACCTCGTGCTCGACGACACGTTCTTCGACGCCGTGACGCAAGGGCCCGGCTGGGACCAGGAGGACACCGACCGCGCCTACCTCGCGCCCATCAGCGCGCTCGCGAGCAACTGGGGCAGCTTCGCGATCTACGTGTCCCCCGGCGACCACGTGGGCGCCAAGGCGCGCGTCGAGATCGAGCCGATGAGCCCGTACTTCAAGCTCGACGCGCAGGTGACCACCACGGCCCGCGGCTCGCGGCGCGTGCGCACGAGCGGCTTCACCTCGCGCGACGGTTACCACGTGAAGGTCTCGGGCCGCATCCCGATCGATTCCCCCACGGCCGCCTTCTGGCGCCGCGTCGGCGACCCCACGCGCTACACCGGCGAGACGTTCAAGCAGATCCTCGCGCAGCGCGGCATCAAGGTGAGCGGGCGGGTGCGGCGCGGCAGCGTGTCCTCGAGCGCGCGCCTCTTCTACGCCTCCGAGAGCGACAGCCTGGACGTGATCCTGAAGCGGCTCAACAAGCACAGCTCGAACTTCGTCGCCGAGATGCTCGTGAAGACGCTCGGCGCCGAGCTGCGCGGCGTGCCGGGCAGCTGGCCCAACGGCATCGACGCCATCGAGACCTTTCTCGCCGACGAGGTGGGCATTCCCCGCGGCAGCTACGTGATGCGCAACGGCAGCGGCCTCAACGACGTCAACCGGTTCTCGGCCGATCAGGTGGTGCGCACGCTGGCCTACATGTACGCGCACCTCACGCTGTCGCCCGAGTACCTCTCGTCCCTGCCCATCGCCGGCAAGGACGGCACGATCCGCTTCCGCATGGAAGACACGCCGGCCGCGGGGCGCGTGCGCGCCAAGACCGGCACGCTCGAGGACGTCTCGGCGCTGTCGGGCTACGTGGAGAGCCTCGGCGGCCAGCGCTACGCCTTCTCCCTGCTCGTGAACGACTACCCCTCCTCGCTCCGGCAGGCCACGGCCGCCGAGGACGCCGTGGCGGTGGCGCTGGCCTCGGCCGGCGGCAACGGGGCCCAGGCGCCCACCCTCGCCCTCGCCGACGATCCCGTCTCGCGCCGCACCCGCGCCGAGGGCTACGCGCGCATGGGCCACGCGCAGGATCCCGCGAACGTGCCGCAGCTCCTCGCCGCGCTCGGCCGCGAGAGCGACCCCGCCGTGAAGGCCATCGCCGCCGAGGCGCTCTACCGCAGCGAGCCCGACGAGGCGGAGGCCGCGCAGGCGCTCGTCGACGCGCTGCCCGCCACGCCCGCCGAGCTCTCGGAGCTGCTCGGCCTCGCCCGCGACCTGGGCCTCCCTCCCCCGCTGCTCGGCTCCCTCGTCGACCTCGGCGAGGACGGGGATCCCAACGGCCTCAAGGGCCTCTTGACCCTCGCCGCGGTCGACGCGCACGCCGCGGGCGATCAGCAGGCCCCCTGGGAGCAGGCGCTCGCGCAGGGGCTCTCCGACGTGGCCCAGCAGGCCCCCCGCGAGCTCCTCGAGGCGATGGCCAGCGCCGACCGCGCCCAGACCCTCCGCGACATGAAGTGGCTCGCGCAGGGGCTGTCGGCGAACGCCGACGCGGCGGGCCGCTTCCAGCAGGCGCTCTCCGAGGCGGCCTCCACCCCGGCGCTCGCGCCCTTCGCCGAGGTCGTCAAGGGCGCCCTCGCGAGCCAGAAGCCGCCGCCGCCGGAGACCTTGCACAGCCTGGTGAACCCCGCGGTGCCGCGCAAGGACCCGGTCGACCGCGGCGGCTGAGACGTCCGTCTACCGGTCGTCAGCCGCGTCTGTTAGGGTTGGGCCTTTCGGTTCGATACCTCGATACCAAGGAGTAGCAAATGGCTTCAGGCAGCGGCGTCAACAAGGTGATCCTGATCGGCAACCTGGGAGCGAACCCGGAGCTCCGCTACACGCAGGGCGGTCAGGCGGTGGCCAACTTCCGCATCGCCACCAACGAGAAGTGGAACGACAAGAACGGGCAGGCGCAGGAGCGCACTGAGTGGCACCGCATCGTCGTGTGGGGGAAGCTGGCCGAGCTCTGCAACCAGTACCTGACCAAGGGGCGGCAGGTCTACGTGGAGGGGCGGCTACAGACGCGCGAGTGGATGGACAAGGAAAACCACAAGAACTACACCACCGAGGTCGTCGCCCAGCAGGTGACCTTCCTCGGCGGCCGCGATGGCGCGCAGCCGGGCCAGGGCCGCGGCGAAGGGCCTGCCGAGGACTTCGGCCCGCCCCCGCCGGACATGGGCGGCGAGCCCTCGGGCGCGCCCCGCGACGACATTCCGTTCTAAGCCCTTCTCGTCTATCGGCCCGCGTCTGGTAAGATGGTCGCCGGATGCGGGCCGCGCGAGAACAACCGGAGGTCGTGCCGCTGCGGCCGGGGCGGTCCGATTCCCCGCTGCAGAGCTACCGGCCCACCCCCGCGCCGGTGGAGCGGCGCACCCCCCGCGTCTCGCTGTTCACCAAGATCCTCGCGGGGTACCTCGTCCTCGCGCTCCTGTTCCTGTTGCTGCCGCGCGTGGTCGGCCTGCTCGGCCTGCCCGCCTCGTCGCGCTCCGTCGTCGAGCTGGCGCTCAGCGTGGGGCTCGCGCTCGGCCTGGCCTGGGCCACGAGCCGCGTGCTCTCGGGCGTCCGCTTCCTCAACCGCAGCGCCCTCGAGATCAGCCGCGGCGACCTCTCGAAGCCGGTGGTGCAGGAGCGGGCGCTCCGCTTCGGGGAGGACGAGATCGACGAGCTGGCGCAGTCCATCTCCATCATGCAGGAGAACCTGCGCGAGCTGGTCTCCCACATCCAGCGCACGGCGCGCAGCGTCTCCGACTCGGCGAGCGACATGCTGCACTGGTCGGAGGACGTGAACGGCTCCACCGAGGAGGTGGCCCGCTCCGCCGGCCGCATCGCCTCCGGCGCGTCGGATCAGCGGCGCTCGGTGGAGCAGACCTCGGAGGTCATCGCCGCCATCGCCCAGTCGATCCAGCAATCCGGCCAGAGCGCCCTCGAGGCCGTGCAGGCCGCGAACGACACGGCCGGCACCGCGCAGGCCTCGGGCGCGGCGGTGCGCGAGGCCGCCGAGAAGGTGAAGACTGTCTTCGCGCGCATCGAGGCGGCGAGCGAGCAGGTGTTCGCGTTCGGCGAGAAGACCCACGAGATCTCCAAGATCGTCGACGCCATCACCTCGGTCGCGCAGCAGACGAACCTGCTCGCGCTGAACGCCACCATCGAGGCCGCCCGCGCCGGTGACGCCGGGCGCGGCTTCGCGGTGGTCGCCGAGGAGGTGCGCAAGCTCGCCGAGCGCGCCGGCGGCTCGGCCGAGCAGATCTCGCGCCTCTCCAGCGAGATCGCCGGGCGCTCCACCGCGGTCGTCACGGCGATGAGCGAGGGCATCGAGGAGCTGGCCAAGGGCCGCGAGCAGCTCAACTCCATCCTCCTCGGCCTCGAGGCCATCTCGGCGACGGCCCGCACCGGCGCACAGAAGGTGGACCTCATCACGGCGTCGGCGAAGGACCAGCAGCGCCGCTCCGAGGAAATGGTGCGCTCGATCGAGCACATCTCGCAGGTGGCGCACGCGAACGCTGCGGCGACCGACGACGTCTCCTCGGCCATCCGCGAGCAGACGACCAGCATCGCGCACATGACCTCCTCGGCCCAGGAGCTGACCAACCTGTCGCTCGAGCTCCAGAGCATCGTCTCGCGCTTCCGGCTCGGCTAGGTGGCCGTCGCCTCGATGCCGGCGCCGCCGGCCCCGCTCCTCTTCTTCCGCGTCGGCGACGAGACCTTCAGCGTGCCGCTCGCGGCGATCCGCGAGGTCGCGCTCCCCGGAATCCTCTCGCGCATCCCGAAGGCGCCGCCCGCGTTGCCCGGCGTGATGAACCTGCGCGGCCGCATCGTCATGGTCGTCGACGCGGGCCTGTTGCTGCGCGGGAAGAGCGCCTGGACCGGCAAAGGGACCGAGCGGCTGCTCGTCCTGGACGAGGGCCGGCGCGACGTGGGGCTCCTCGTGTCCGAGGTCCTGCTGATCGCGAACCTGGGCGCCGGCGAGGAAGAGGCCGCCCCCCACCCCCAGGCCGCGTCGACCTTCACCAAGGAAAGCCTCATGGAGCGGATCTCGGCCTTGCTCGCGCCCTGATTGATCATATGATGGCCGCCGGAGGAAGCGACATGCCGAAACGGGTCCTGGTCGTCGACGACGCGATCTTCATGCGCAACATGATCAAGGACATCTTCGCGAGCGGCGGCTACGAGGTCGTCGGCGAGGCCGCGAACGGCCTCGAGGCGGTGGAGCGCTACAAGGAGCTCAAGCCCGACCTCACCACCATGGACATCGTGATGCCCTTCAAGAGCGGCATCGAGGCCACGCGCGAGATCGTGAAGCTCGACCAGCGCGCCACCATTCTCATGTGCAGCGCGCTCGGCCAGGAGTCGCTCGTGATGGAGGCCATCGAGGCGGGCGCGACCGACTTCATCGTGAAGCCGTTCCGGACGGACGACGTGCTCGCGGTGGCCAAGAAGGTGCTCGAGAATCCGAAGTAGCAGGGAGTTGTTCGCCCGGGGGCTGCCGCCCCCGGCGCCCCCGCGTACGATCTCGAGATCAGGGGCCAGGGTTCACGAGGGATGAAGCGCGGGGCGGCGGGGCGGGTTCGGGGCCGGCCGGTCCACTCGCGGCTCGGCCTCGCCTGTCTCGATCCCGCAGCGCATAGGCCCTGGGGCGCGAGTGGCATCGGCCTCGACGCTCGGTCCCAGCCGCCCCCTCGCCCGCCCCGCCTCTCCGCTCTACGAACCCCCTTCAACCCACGGATCCATGAACTTCAAACCTTGCCTGCGGCGCTGATCGAGACGTGTGCGAGATCTGGTGCATAGGCGGTAGAGGTAGAGATAGAGAGGTAGAGGTAAATGAAAGTGGAGAGGAGGGGGCCGACGCGCAGGGGTCCGGGGGGCCCCCGCCGCGCCCGCAGCGCGCCCATGGTTGTGCACGAGTGACGGTACAGCTCGGTCCCGCGCGTGGGGAGCGCGAGGACGGACGGGGGTCCGGACCCCGAGCAA
>DATJNL010000484.1:0-24183 GCA_035508175.1 Myxococcales bacterium | reverse complement strand
CGCGGCCACGAGGATCGGCCGGAGCGCGAGCCCATGGGCTACCCCCGCTTCCTCGTCGCTCGCTTGCGGCTCGGCTTTCGCGCCGGGATCGCGGCGAGCGCCTCACGCTTCGCCCGCTCCACGATGGCCGCCGCGAAGCCCTGGAGCGCGCCGCGGAGCTGCTCGAGGCTCCGGGGATCCGCGGGGTGGATCGCGTAGTAGGTGATGCGCTTCAGCACCGCGGCCACCGCGTCGTCCACGCCCGGGGCCGCACCGGGCGCCGAGACCTCTGCCGGGCGCTCCGGGTGGGGCCAGTCGGGAGGGGCGCTCTCCAGCTCGTCGGCCGTGCTCATGCCCCCCGCAGCGTAGCACGAGCGCCGTCCTCGGGCGTTGCCGGGCCGTCGTCGCCGAGTCCCGGTTCCACTCGCGCGGCTTGAAAAAGGAGGGGCGGCCGCCGGTGCGTCAAGAGGTAGCGAAGCCCCACGAGCGCCGCGGCGAAGCCGCCGGCCGCGCCCACGCCGAGGCCCCAGCGCGGTCCGAAGCGGTCGGCCACCCAGCCGACGATGGGCGCGCCGACCGGCGTACCGCCCACGGCGATGGCGAGGAACAGCGCCACCACGCGCCCGCGCATCGCCGGCTCGGTCGAGAGCTGCAGCGTGCTGTTCGCGGTGGTCGTGATCGTCTGCGCGGCGACGCCCACCAGCACGAGCGGCAGGGCGAAGAGGCCGTAGCTGGGCATGACGGCCGCGAGCGCCAGCCCGACCCCGAAGGCGAGGGAGCCGGCGACGAGCACGCCGACGCCCGGCTTCGCCCGCGTCGCCGCGAAGAAGGCGCCGACCACGGTCCCCACCGCGAGGATCGAGGTCAGGAAGCCGTACTCGGAGGCGCCCTTGTGGAACACGCTGACCGACATCGTCGAGAGGTAGATGGGGAAGTTGAGGCCGAACGTGCCCACGAAGAAGAGCATGACGAGGATGACCATCAGATCCGGCCGGCGCCAGGCGTAGCGGAAGCCCTCGACGAAGCTGCCGGGCTTGCGCGGGGCGCGCGGGCGCAGGTGCAGCTCGGCCGTTCGCAGCAGGCGCAGCGCGCCGAGCATGGCCACGAACGAGGCCGCGTTGAGCAGGAACACCCAGCCGGTGCCGATGCGGGCGATGAGCACGCCGGCCACCGCCGGGCCGATCATGCGGGCGCCGTTGAACGACGTGGAGTTCAGCCCCACCGCGTTCGGCAGGTCGGGCTCGGTCACCAGCTCCGACACGAAGGCCTGGCGCGCCGGCGAGTCGAAGGCCGAGACGCAGCCGAGGAGGAACGCGAACAGGTAGACGTGCCAGAGCCGCACGAGGCCCGTGACCGTGAGCAGCCCCAGCCCCAGGGCCAGCGCGCCCATGGCCGCCTGCGTGGCGAAGACGAGCTTGCGCCGGTCGAGGTGGTCGGCCGCCGAGCCCGAGAACGGCAGCATGAGGACCTGGGGGCCGAACTGCAGCGCCATCACCGTGCCGACCGCGGTGGCGTTGTGGTCGGTGAGCTGGGTGAGCACCAGCCAGTCCTGGGCGGTGCGCTGCATCCAGGTGCCCACGTTGGAGATGAGGGCCCCCACGGCCCAGATCCGGTAGTTGAAGCCCCGCAGGGAGCGGAAGACGCCCAGGTGCGTCTCGGTGGGCTCGGCGGGCGTCATTGATACACTCGTATACTGATATGCTGCACGGGTGCATCGCCTGTCAACGGTCGTTGCGCGGGCCCCGGTCCATCGACTACTACTTCACCCGTGGCCGTGCGCGATCCCGCCGAGTTCTACGAGCGCCTGGGCGCCGTGACCCGCTGCCTGCGGGCGGCCGCGGCGCAGGCCTACGCCGCCTTCGACCTGGGCACCGCGCAGGCCAAGCTGCTCCGCCACATCGGGCGCAGCAGCCGCCTCTCGCAGGCCGACCTCGCGCGCGCCACCCGGACCGCGCCGACGCTCACCGGGCGGGCCCTCGAGCCGCTCATCGAGAAGGGCTGGGTGCGCCGCAAGCGCAGCGAGGCCGATCGCCGCGAGTACCTGCTCGAGCTCTCGGCCGCGGGCCGGCGGCTGTGCGCCCGCGTCGAGGCCGCCCGCGGCGCGATCATCGCCCAGGTGGGCGAGGCCCTCGACGAGCGGGACCGGGCCGACTTCGAGCGCATCGCGGGCAAGATCCTCGCCGCCTTCGAGGGCGCAGCGGCGGGTTCGAGCGCGGAGCCGTAGGGGCGACGCTCAACCGGCGTCGCACGCCACCGGCCCGCTTCCACCATCCAGCAGGCAGAAGCCCGGGCAGAGCGAGAACGACGGACAGTTGCAGCCGACCGGATCGAAGTTGGGACCGTGGTCCTGGCACCATCCGGGGCCAGGGTTCGGGCACGGGCACTGCTCGTTGCACCCCCCGGCGGCGAGGAAGAGGCCGAGGGCGGCGACGACCAGGACGCGCGGATTCTTCATCGAGGTCCGGCGCGCGACAGGAAACGCGCGGCTGCGATCACCTTGCCCAGCTTCCCGGCCGAGTTGCTAGGGGGAGGGCGGTGGTTTCGGCCGCGCCGCATAGCGCGCGTCGATCTCGCCGGTGAAGTCCCGCAGGTAACCCCACAGGGCGAGGTCGATGAGCCGCTGCTGCTCCGCGGCGATCTCCCCTTCGCCCAGGTAGCGCCACGAGCGCGACGACTCGACCCGGTAGCGATACTGCCGGTCGCCGAGGGCGACGACCGCGACGAGGCGGGCGCCCGAGGGACCCTGCTTCTCGACTTCACAGGACACGACCATCGCCCCTGCGGGGGGCTGAGCATCGGCTATCACTTTGATCTGCCTCCCTTCTGCCTGTGGATAAGTGCACCTTGGCAGAGGGGTCTGACACGCCGCGTCGAGGAGGCCGGTTCTGGTCCTCGGCATCCGGCCACTGCCGTCGCTGCAGGACGGCACAAGGGGCTGGTTGACGACACAGCCATGCCATGGCTGCGCGGTTGATCGACGATCCCGACGCGTGCGAATGGCTCGAAGGTGAACCGAAGCTCGAATGGGATGCAGGGAACCGCGCGAAGAACGAGAAGCACGGCTCCTCGCGATCGATCCGCCCAAGCTCAGCGGAGCTGCAGGACCGCGTTCTCGGCGGAGTCGCTCACGAAGAGCGTGGGGCCGGGCGCAAAGACCAGGCCGGCTGGCTGGTTCAGGCTGGCAGGGAGGAGTCCGGGTGCGACGCCGCGGCTGCCGACCGCGCCGGCCACGGTGGTGACGACGGCGGAGGCCAGGTCGATGCGGCGGATCGTCTCGTCGGCCATGCCGGTCACGTAGAGGCCGCCGGCGCCGTCGTACGCGAGGCGCTCGGGATTCAGGAAGTGCGCGTCGCCCCCGGCGCCGTCGCGGTGATCGCAGTAATGGGCCTTGCCCGCGAAGGTCTGCACGGTGACGACGCCGACGCGACCGAGCCACGTGTCGACGCCGATCTTGCGGACGGTGCAGCTGCCGGTATCGGCGAGGAAGAGGTGGCCGGCGCCGTCGTAGGCGAGGCCTCTCGGGTGGTTGAGCTCCGCGAAGCCGCCGACGCCGTCGCGGTAGCCGGGAGAGATGGGCGAGGCGAGGTCGCCCGGCGGCGTGGCTGAGCCGGCGATGGTGTGGACCTCGGCTGTGGCCAGGTCGATGCGGCGCACGACGAGGTTGCCGTCGTCGGCTACGTAGAGGTGACCCGCTCCATCGTAGGCGAGGCCGGCGGGCCCCCAGAAGCGTGCCTGGCGGCCGCGGCCGTCGTCGGAGCCGACCCGGCCGTCGGGGGTACGGGACACTCCGGCGAACGTGGTCACGGCTCCGGTGTCGACGGCGATCCTGCGGATCTCGTTGTTCCCGGAGTCGGTGACGTAGAGAGCGCCCTCGGCGAAGGCCACGTCGTTGGGTGTCCTGAAACGTGCGGCGTGGCCCGTCCCGTCGGCGTCGCCAGCAACCCCCGGGAGCCCTGCGAGCGTGGCGACTTCACCGGTGGCCGCGTCGATCTTGCGGACGACGTGGTTGTCGCTGTCGGCCAGGTACACGTTGCCTGCCCCGTCCCGTGCGAGGCCGCCGGGTGCGTTGAAGGCAGCGGCGGATCCCTTTCCGTCGACGCTGCCGGCCGCGGCGGGCCCACCCGCGAGCGTGGTCATGGCGCCGGTCGCGAGCGTGAGCTCGCGGACGGCACCGCTCTGGTCGGCGATGTCGAGACGGCCGTCATGCATGGCCAAGCCCAGCGATCGCACGTCGACGTCCGGCAACGCCGCGAGCACCCGGCTCGCGCCGGAGGGAAGATCGACCTGCCAGACCCGCGCGGGCCGGGGCGCCGGGTACGTGGTGCCCGCCTCGGTCACGAAGAGATGGCCCGTTCCGTCGGCGACCATCCCAGCGGCGTCGGTGTAGCGTCCGAGCGTGGTCACGGCGCGGGTGGCGAGGACGATCCGGCGAAGATCGGGGCCATCGAGGGCGAACAGGCTGCCGTCGGAGTAGGTGAGGGCGCCCGGCGCCCTGAAGCCAGCGGCGGTTCCGATGCCGTCGAGGGAACTCGGGTGGCCGGTCGAGCCTGCGAGCGTCGTCACGGCGCCGGTTGCGAGGGTTATCTGGCGGATCGAACGGTTGCCAGGGTCGGCGACGTACAGGTGGCCGCGGCCGTCCAGGGCGAGGCCCTGGGGGCCGTCGAAGCGGGCAGCGGCGCCGACGCCTTCAGCGAAGGAGATGGCTTCGTGAGAGGTTTCGTAGGAGGCGCCCGCGAGGGTGGTCACGACACCCGTGGCGACAGCTATCCGGCGAACCGTGTCGTCGTTGTAGTCGTCGTCGGACACGTAGAGCTGGCCCGCGCCGTCGTAGGCCAGGCCGCAGGGGGCGTCGAACCTCGCGCTCGCTCGCGTGCCATCGGCGCTGCCGGCGTGGCCGGCGGAACCGGCGAGCGTGGTCACGGCGCCGGTGGCCAGCGTGATCTCCCGGACGGTGTGGCTCGCCGCGTCGGCGACGAAGAGGTGGCCAGCGCCGTCGAACGCGAGTCCGGCCGGGCGGCCAAAACGCGCTGCGGCTCCGACGCCGTCCAGGTTGCCGCGGCCACCGAGCCGGCCGGCGAGGAGCGAGAGCGCCTGAAAGCGCGGTGCCGGGTTCGCGGCCTTCCGGGTCCCGCAAGCTGCGAGGGCGATCAGCAACCAGGCCGTGCGGCACGGATGTCGCCCCCACATGGGTCGGACTATACCCGCTGGACGATGGCCTGGCACGCATCGAGCCATTCCTTGCCGACGCGAGAGTCCCCGGGGTACGCTCGCGCAAATGGGGGGCGGAGTCGCAGCGGGGGTCGGCGCATTCTTCTTGCTGTTGCTCGCATTCGGCGGGGGGATGTTCGGCCTCAGCATCGTCAGCCTGCTGGCAACGCGTCGCCGCAGGGTCGCGGTGTCGACCGGTGCAATCTCGTTGGCCCTTTCCCTGCTGGTCACCGGCTGGATCCTGTGGAACCCATGGGGGTTTCCACTCTCTGCCAGCGCGTGGCTCCTCCTCTTCGCCGCCGTGCCGGCGACGATGGCGCTCATCGGCATCTTCAGGAAGCGAGACGCGAGCTAGATGATCAACGTCCTCGCCGTCTCAAAGTAGTCTGGTGGTGCTCGATCATCGCGGCCGTGCGGTATTGGGCCGCCTCGGACCCCATGCTGTCTAGTAGTTCCGATTACAAAAAAGTGGAGGCGGCGGGAATCGAACCCGCGTCCGAGAGTGCTCTACCGCTGGTCAACCACGTGCGTCTTCGGCGGTTTGTTTTGGCGACCCCGGACGCCCGCCGATGGGCTTCCGATGCCGCGGTCCCGGGTAGCTCTCATCCCCGCGCGCCCGGGCGTGCGCGGGGACCAGCCTGGATTGTCTCGCACCGACCCGGCGCCCCAGGCAGGGCTCCGGCGGTACGGCGTTGGACCGTTTTCTAGGCGGCCAGCGCGAGCTCGACGTTGTCGTTGGCTCTTGTGGTTTTGCCCGCAGTATTAACGAGGCGACGGGCACCTCGACACGCGACCTGCGGTTTCGACACCCACGTCGAAACCATTTCGCCCCCAGACTTTCAATGAGCAACCAGGGGCAACTATGCGTCCCGCCTCGGGCCCGGTCAAGCAGCGCTGCGCCGGGCTCCGGCCGGATCGGGCGCCTGGCGGAGCGCGCTCGCGCGCAGCGGCACGGTCATGGAGCTCTCCTCGGCCTCCTGGGGCGCGCCCCAGAACCGTTCGAGGGTGGGCCCGACGGCGCGCCGTTCCCGGAAGAGGAACCCGAAGATCTCGTGGAACCAGACGCGCCGGCCCACGCGGTAGTACCAGCGCATCCCGGCGCGGATCTCCCGATCGCGGTGCGCCAGCATGCGGCGCAGCGCCCGCGGGCGGAGCTGGAGCACGACCTCCATGAGCTTCACCCACACGAGGAGCTGCCAGGGGCGCAGGCGGCGCGTCTCCAGCACCTGGTGCTTGTAGTCCCACCAGCGGGCGTCGCTCTGGATGATGCGGCGGTCGCGCGCGTGGGTGAAGAACGGCGTCCAGCGGTGGGGCGTCACGTAGAGGAGCTGGACCTGGTCGGGGTCGTACGACAGGAGCTGCCGCAGCCCGCGCCACAGGTCGCGGTGGGTCTCCTCCTCGAAGCCGACGACGTAGGTGGCCATCGAGATGATGTCGTGCCGGCGCAGCAGCCGGATGGCCTCCCGATCCTTGGCCACGGTGCCACCCTTGCGGATGAGCTCCAGGGTGGCCTCGTCGGTGCTCTCCGTTCCCATGAGGAAGCGGGCCACGCCGGCCTCCTTGTAGAGGTGCAGGATGTCCGCGTCGCGCACGATGTCGTCGGCGCGCGTGGAGCACACCAGGGTCACGTGGACCTTCTCCGCGATGAGGGCCTCGCAGAACTCCCGCCAGAGCTTGCGCGACGAGGTCGGGTTCTCGTCGGCGAAGTTGAACACCTGCACGCCGTGCTCGCGGTGCAGGCGGGCGATCTCGGCGGCGAGCTTCCTGGGGTCGCGGTGGCGCCAGCGGGTCCAGAAGCCGCGCTGCCCGCAGTAGCTGCACGGGTGCGGACAGCCGCGCGAGAACTGGATCACCACCGCCCGCAGGTTGCCCCAGTAGCTGTAGCGCGCGAAGTCGATCAGCTCCCAGCCCACGCGGTAGGCGTCGAGATCCGCGATGACCTCGGCGGGCGGCGTGGCCACGGGCCGCCCGCCGTCGCGGTACGCGATGCCCGCCACCGAGCCCAAGGGCGCGTTCGCCTCCAGGGCGGCGAGGAGCCGGACCGCGGTCGCCTCGCCCTCGCCGCGGACGACGACGTCGATCTGCGGCTCCTCGGCCAGCACCTCGCGCCAGTGGTAGCTCGGGAACACGCCGCCGTAGACGATGCGCAGCTCGGGCCAGCGCGCCTTGAAGGCCCGAGTCAGCCGGGCCACGGTGGGATGCGCGGACGTGGATCCGGAGTGCCCCACGAGCAGGATCTCGGGCCGGCGTCGCTCGATCTCGGCCTCGATCTCCCGCTGCCCGAGCGGCACGCGGTCGGCGTCGAGGAGCGAGACGTCGTGTCCCGCGTCGATGAGCGGCCCGCCGATGGAGAGGAGCCCCAGGGGCGGGAGGTGCTCGTCGGGGACCCGGCTCCCGATCGAGGCGTGCGGCGGGTTGAGGAGCAGGATCCGGCTCATGACGCCTTGCCTCCCTTCTTCTTCGTGGCTTCGACCAGCACCTGCTCGATCACCGCCAGGTAGGCTTCGACGTCGCGGCGGCCTCGCTTGGTGCACCCGTAGGTGGTGCGCGGCTTGCGGTCGACGAACGCTTTCGTCACGGTGATGAGGCCGCCCTCCTCGAGCTTCTGGAGGTGGGTGGAGAGGTTGCCGCGCGTGAGGTCGAGGCTCGTGAGCAGCGTCGTGAAGTCGACCGGCTCGGCGCTGGCCGCGAGGGTGGCCATGATCGCGATCCGCACCCGGTCCGCGAGCAGGCCGTTCGTGCCGAGGAGCGCGGCTGGATTCACGGCGTGGCCTCGCCGGCGGCGGTGGCCGGGCGCCGCCGGTTGCGCAGGGCCAGGTACGCCGCCGACGACGAGGAGATGACGAACGCGATCAGCAGGGGCCAGACGAGCGAGGCCGACCCGAGCCACAGCTGGAGGATCGCGAGGCCCATGGCGCCGAGCCCCATCGCGAGGCCGAGGCGCAGCGGGAGCACGAAGAACCTCCCCTGGACGAGGTAGTCGCCGAGGTACAGCGTGAGCAGGGCGGCGATCCACTCGGGGTGGCGCGCTTCGACGAGCAGCGCGAGCACCACGAACTTCACGAAGAGGTCGCCGATCAAGGACAGGTTGCGCAGGTACTTGAAGTGCCGCGCGACATAGGCGTCCCAGCCCTCGTCGCTGCGGCGGGCCGCCATCCAGACGATCAGGTACGCCGATCCGACCAGCAGGGGCAGGCTCGCGCCGGTCTGCACCAGCAGGTAGAGCTGCCCCTCCCTCGACCAGCGGGCCGATTCCAGCAGCGGTCCGGTCAGGAGGTGGGTGGAGGCGTCGAACGCGAGCAGCCCCAGCGCCAGCAGCAGCGACGTGAGCTGGAGCATGAAGTTGGCGTTGGACGTCAGGCGGCTGGAACGCTCCAGCGTCTGGCCCCGCTCGGAATGGGCCCGGTCGATGGCGCGCCGCACCATCGCGAGGTCGTTCACGGCCTGCTGCAGCAAGTCCTCGGTCGTCATGGTCACTCCTTCGGACTGGTCTGTATTACAAACTAGTCTTTCAGACGGCGAGAGTCAAGACGCATCGAGGCCGGCGAGCCATGCAGCCCGCCGGCCTCGATGCGTGACGCCTCCGGCAGAGGGGCCGTCAGTCCTTCCAGAGCTTCTCGTACCAGGGCTCGGCGACCGGCTTCGGCGCCTGGTCGCCCATGTCGCGGTAAATGTCGGCCTTGTGCCAGCCCGTGAGCGAGGCGAGCGTCTCGGCCTCCTTCTCGCGGCGCTGGTCGAGGCCCTTCGCGTACTCCTGGCCGGCGGCGCACGCGAGCGAGCCCTTGAACTCGTGCTGCAGCACGTAGCGCGCCTGGAAGTTCTCGCGGTTGCCCGTCTCCTGGAACACGAGGTCCTCCGGGAAGTGGTCGCGGTCGTAGCGGACGTGCAGCCGGGTCACGAGCGGCGCCGGGCCGTCCCAGAAGACGCCCAGGCCGCGGAGCTCCTCGTGCGAGAGCGGCGTGTCGGCGCACGGGTCGCACCAGCCGCCGTCCCAGGCGTACTCGGTGAACACGGCGCGGCGGCCCTCCTTGCGCCAGGCGCGCGCGAAGACGGCCCGGTAGAAGCGCTTGAACTGGTCCTTCACGTACACCGGCACGTCCATGCCGCTCGGCAGCTCCACGGTGCGGTAGTTCGTGGATTCCACGCGGCCCTTGCGGGTGAGCGTGTACACGGTGAGATCCTGGGGGCCGTCGGCGTTGGCCATCCCGAGCCGGATGGGCAGCATGAACTTCTCGCTCTCGTAGGCCATCTGCAGCGGCCGCAGGTAGCTGAAGCCGGTCTGCGCCTGCGCCTTCAAGTTCACCTTGGCCACGAAGAACTTCATGCCCTGCTTGACGTAGGGCTCGAGCGCGGCAGCCGCCTTCTCGGGGATGTGGTAGCCCTCGGCGCGCAGGTACGTCTCGAGGCCGTCCGACTGCTCGGCCGAGAGGATGACGATGTCGTACTCGCCCACCGTGTACGACGCCTCGATCTTGACGCCCAGGCTCCTCGCGAGGTCCCGCTGGGCCGACGGTGCCTCCATCTTCATCATGGCCCCGGCGGCGCGCTCCTCGTAGGCGATCTGCGGCGCGCACGGGTCCGGATCGAAGTACTCGACCAGCCGCGGCGCCGAGTAGGCGTCGATGCGCTGGATGAGCTTGCGGTCGCCCACGTGGACCTGCTCCTTCGTGAGCACCGTCGGGACCGGGACGACCTCGGCGAACTCGCTGAGCGGCCCCCTGAAGTCGTTGGCGATCGTCAGGACGGTGCGGTCGCCGTCGCGCGCGATCACCACCTGCGACGAGTGGTTGAAGATCTGCGCGTCCGCCTTGGCGACGTAGAAGCCGCAGAAGGCGAGGGCGGGGCGGGCGGCCAGGCAGGCGAGGACGGCTACGACGGCACGGGCGTACATGTCGGCTCCTTGGGGGTCCACTGGAAGCGGGGGGCGGGCAACAGACGGTCGAACAGCGGCGTGAGCGGCGAGAGGGCGAAGAGCGCCCAGAAGAGGGCGGACTGGATCCAGAAGCCGTGCTGCAGCACGAAGGCGAGCGCTGCCACCGAGGCGGCGAAGAGCACGCGCCCGCCGCGCTGATCGGGGGTCGTCTTGGGATCCGAGATCATGAAGAAAGCGAAGACGATGAGGCCGCCGGTGAGGAGCTGGTGGGGCAACACGTCGAACCGCTGGCCCAGGTAGAGGACCCGCCCCAGCTTGAGCAGGAACCACGAGGCGAGGAACGCGAGGCTCACGTCGGAGCGGAACGAGCGCAGCGTCACGCCGAGGCCGAGCAGCACGAACCAGAGCACCAGCACGGATTCCTCCCGCCATTGGCTCGGGCTGGTCCAGGCGTGGGAGGTGAGCGCCATGGCGAGGACGAGCCCCAGGTTCGCGGGGTTGAAGAGGTGCTTGCCGCGCACGCGCAGGAAGACCTTGCCCGCGATGGCCGCCGCCGCCGCGAGGGCCGGCACGAAGACCACGTCGCTGCGCAGCAGCAAGGTGAGGCCGAGGGCGGTGATCGCCGGCGACAGGTGGCCCGCGGAGGGGATCTCGAGCAGCCGGAAGAGCAACGCCTGCGTGACGAGCGCCGCGACGAGCGTGACCGGACCCTGCCACCACGGCACGACGTCGAGGTGAATGCCGAGCGCGAGGAACGAGCCGAGGAAAGCGATCTGGAACCAGCGCGGGTCGAGCCGCGCGAGCGCCTCGAGGCCATGCTGCCACGGGCGCGGCCGCTGTAACGAGACCGCCGAAACAACCAGTGTGGCCATCGAGCCTCCCTTCGCCCGATCCAGGGACGGGGAGGCGGCGAAGCTTACAGCGGCGAGGTGCGGCTCAGGGCAGGCAGACGAAGTCGGCCGTCGAGGTGAGCGAGCCGTCCTGGCAGCTCAGGGGCGCAGCGCAGCCGGCGGGAGCCGGCCCGCCCGCGTCGGCGCTGCCGGCGTCCGGAACCGTCCCCGCCCCGCCCGCGTCGGCGCTGCCGGCGTCCGGTGTCGGGCCTGCGTCGGCCGCGCCGGCGTCCGGTCCCGCGTCCAGCGCGCCACCGCCGTCGAGGCCGCCATCGTCCTGCGGCCCGGCGTCGCCCGGATCTCCCGGAGGCGGATGCCCCGGCGGATCTCCCGCGTCGGCCTTCGCCCCCGCGTCGCCCGGCGTGCAGCTCTGCGCGCAGGCGCCCGTCTCGTCGTAGAAGTCGTCGTACGAGACGGCGGGAGGCGGCAGCGGCAAGGTCGTCGGCACGCAGGAGCTGCCGGCCGCGCAGGTCGGCCCGAGGCCCGGCGAGAACGGATCGCAGGCGGGGAGGCAGATGCCGGCGTTGTCGCCCGAGGCGTCCACCATGCACAGCAGCCCCGGCGCGCAGAAGCTCGCGCCTGCGTCGCTCCGGTAGAAGTTGCAGGCGCCGCCCGCGGGCACCGAGCCGCCCTGCTGGCACGCGCCCTGGGGGCCGTTCCGCGGGTCCTGGTAGAGCACGATGCAGGTGCCGTCGCCGCCATCGCCGCTCGCCGCGTTGCAGGCCTGCCAGAAGCCCGTGCTCCCCGGACCGCCGCAGGGGTTCACGAGGCAGAAGCTTCCGGCGTCCAACCCGATCGCGGCGCAGGTGGTGAGCGGGTCCGCGCAGTCCGCCGTCGCCTTGCAGCGCTGCAGGCAGGTGCCCTGGACGCAGACGATGCCCGGGCCGGAGCAGCCGATATTGGGGTCGCACGCGTAGAGCGGCCCGGGTGGCTGACAGCTGAAGCCCCCGTCGGCGAGGTCCGGCGTGCAGGCGAGGCCGGCGGAGTTGCAGGGGTCGTTCGGCGCGAAGCCGTTGCAGGCCGAGCCCTTGCCGAGCTCCGCGCCGCCCGTCCCGCCGGAGCCCCGCTCGTGGAAGTAGCAGCTCGCCAGGATGATCGCGGGAATGAAAGGCCAGAATCGACGCACGTGTCTCGACCTCGCCCCTCCCGGGACAGGTTCAAGAGTTACCTCAGCCACCGCCTGTCAGACAATGACGCGGGACCCCGGGATTCATTCACCCGTCGAATTCGGCCCGAGCCTCGCGAGGGCTCGGTTCATCCCTTGCAGGAGGGCATCCGCGTCGTTCTCCGCGTAGTTGTAGGCTGCCGGCCCGTACGGCCGGGCAGCGAGCGAGCGGTCGAACTGGCCCTGGGGTGACAGGAAGAACGTCCGGGGGATGTAGCTGCCGTCGGGGGAGAATCGGCGGCCCAGATCCTTGGCCTGGTCCTCGTTGACGCGCACCATCACGAACGACCGCGATTTCTGCGCCACGCGCGGGTCGTCGAAGAGCTTGAGGAAGTTCCGGCAGTGCGGGCACCAGGTGGTGAAGAAGGTCAGGCACACGGGCTTGCCCGTCGCCGCGGCCTCGCGCAGGCCGTCGTCGTAGCTGCGCCAGTCGACCGGCCCACTGGCGCTCGGCGGGTCGGGCGGCGGAGGGGGCGTCTCGGTCCCGTCGGTCGCCTCCAGCGGCGGCGCGTGCTCGGCCAGCGTCTCGGCCATCGCGCCCTCGATGGTGGCGAAGTCGACGCCGGAGCCGCCCAGGGAGCGGTAGCCCTTCTTCTGGAGCTTCGTCTGCAGCAGGAACGCGGTGGCCCGCGAACCGGACACGTCGGCGAGGACCGACTTGCGGCGCAGGAGCGCGTCGTGCAGCCGCGCCGGCGGGCTCTCGCCGCCCCAGCGGCTCTGCTCCAGCTCGCGCGCCGCCTCGTCCCCGTGCGCGCCGGTCTCGAAGAAGTCGATCACGGCCACGTCGTCGCCGCAGCCGAGGACCTGCTCGATCTGGCCGCGCGCGTGGGTCAGGTGAGCCGAGCCCCCCTCGGCGGCCATCGGCTGCGTCGCCGAGATCTTGCACTCCGGGCTCGCCTCGTCGGGTCCGAGCACCGCATCGTCGAGCGCCGCCCCCGGCGGGGGCGCCGACAGCGCGAGGAGCAAGAGGCCGAGCACGTGTTCAGTCTAGCACGTCCGCGGCGCCTCTCACGGCCGCCGCCGGCGAGGTTCGACCGTGTGGCTCCGGCGTGCGGGCCGTCCTCCCGCCGCCCGAAGGGCGTCGATCCAGCGAGCTAGAGCACGTGTGCCAGCCAGTAGATCCCGCCGGTGAACGATGCCAGGGCCGCGAGGGTCGCGGCCCCGAAGGCGACCATCGCCCCCATGGGATTGCGGTCGACGAAGCGGGTCAGCTCCGTCGCTCCCCGCCGCATGAAGGTCACGGCGCACTGCACCGGCGCCGTGCCTTCCTGCACCCTGCGCAGCCGCTCGATGAGCTCGTCCGCGCTCTGGAAGCGCTTGGCGGGATCCTTCTGCATCCCCTTCACCGCGATGTAGAGGTACGGCCCGGGCGGGAGCGGGTAGCGCCCGTAGCCCTTCCAGCCCTTCGGCGACTTGAGCTGCACCCCGGCGAGCTTCTCCTCGATCGTGTTGCAGCCGTCGAGGTAGTGCTCGAGGAACATCAGCTCGTGGAAGAGCACCGTCGCGCTGTACAGATCCGAGCGCGCGTCCACCTGGTCGTTCCGTCCGGCGGCCTGCTCCGGGCTCATGTACTCGGGGGTGCCGATCACCGCGCCGAACTGGGTGGCCACGAGGCGGGCGTCCCTGGGCCGCTCGACCGCGCCCTCCGCGGGAAGCGCCGCCGGCGCGGGCAGCAGCGACTTGGTGATGCCCCAGTCCATGAGCACCACCTCGCCCGAGTGGCCCACCATCACGTTCGCGGGCTTCACGTCGCGGTGCACGTAGCCCTTCTCGTGGGCGAACTTGAGCGCGTTCAGGATGCCGATGAAGATCTCCACGCGCTGCAGGAAGGTGTAACGGGCCACGTACGCCGGGTCGCCGGCGCGCAGCTTGTCGATGATGCTCTCGAGCGTCTCGCCCTCGATGTGCTTCATCACGAAGAAGTAGCGGCCCGCCTCGTCGCGGCCGGCGTCGTGGATGGGCACGATGTTGGGGTGCTCGAGGTGGCCGACGGTGCGGATCTCCTCGACGAAGCGCGCGATCAGGTTGGGGGCCGCGAGATCGGCGTGCAGGTACTTCACCGCGACGGTCCGATCGATGTCGTGATCCTGCACCAGCGCCACCTCGCCCATGCCGCCGCTGCCGAGCGGGCGGACCACCTGGTAGCGCTCCAGCGCCCGCTCGGTGAGCCCTGCCTCCGAGAAGCCGGGCAGGGTGGTGGTGCGGCCGCGCACGGCGGAGACGGCGTGCGGGGAAGCGGACTCGCCAGGAACGACGGTGTCGGCCTGGGACCGCGAGCTTTCGAAGGACATCGGAGACCTCCGTGAGGCGTGGGGTGCTTCGAACACTTGGTCGCTCGGGAGCTGCCTCCCGTTACATCGGCCCGGCGTCGACCTCGTCGGACGCTGGACCAGAGTATAGTCCGGCCCCATGGGACAGGCGCAGGCACCGAGCCCCGGTCGCTCCCCCGAGGAGCTCGCCGCGTTGGAGCCCACCCTCCGCGCCTGGGCGCTGCGAGCCACCGGCGATCCGGACGTCGCCCGGGACCTGGCGCAGGAAACGCTCGCGGCCGGGCTGGAGACCCTGGGGCGGTTCGACGGCCGCTCGGCGTTGCGCACCTGGCTGATCGGGATGCTTTCCCACAAGGTCGCGGATCATTTCCGAAGGCGGTACCGCGCGCCCTTCGAGGTCGGCGATGCCGACGCCCCGGATCTGCGAGCAAATCCGACGGATTCGGACGTCGAGCGGGTGGTGATGGCCCGGCGCGACCTGGCGCGGGTGGATCGCGCGCTGGCGCAGTTGCCCCCCGGGGAGAGGCTGGCGCTCCTGCTCGTCGGGGTGGAAGGAGTCGATCACGAAGCCGCCTGTCACGAAATGGGGGTCACGGCGACTCACCTGAGAGTGCTGTTGCATCGCGGACGCCATCGTCTGCGGAGGATGCTCGAACGTGAGCTGTGAGTACGCGCGCCGGTGGTTCTCCGACTCCTTCGATGGCCAGCCCCTCCCGGCCTGGGCGAGGTTCGTCGTGTGGTTCCACCTGCACCGCTGTCCGCGCTGCCGCCGGGTGGCGTCGTCGCTGAGGGCCACCGAGGACGCGCTGGCGGCGCTGAAGGACGAGCCGCCGCCGGAGAGCACCGGAGGGAGCTCAGGATTGTAGTAAGATGGACTCGCTTCGTGCCGGCCCTGCCTGGGAGGTCGCATGCGCGCCCGGTTTCTCTCTGTCCTCGTCGTCGCGGCGTTCGCCGGCTGCGGCTCTCCGGGGGCGACCACGCCCACCGCAGGCGGCGAGAACGGCGGCGGCTCGACGGGATCGGGTGTCGCGGGCTCCGGCAGCGGCGGTGGCTCGACCGGATCGAGCGTCGCCAGCTCGAGCAGCAGCGGCGGGACCTCGAGCGAAGGGACCGGTTCGTCGGGCGGGGCGGCCACCTCCACGGGCGGCGTCTCGACCGGAGGCGGCCCGACCGGTGGCGTTTCGTCGAGCTCGGGCGGGTCGTCCGGGGGAGTCACGTGCGGCGGCACCGCCTGTCCCACGGGCGACGTTTGCTGCAGCCAGGGAGGTTGCGCCGGCAGCTGCGTCCCGGACTGCCGACTCGGCGGGAGCTGTCCGGGCGGCTCGACTTGCGACGAGGGCAGCGGCGTTTGCGTGCCCTCGGGAGGGACCGGCGCCTCGGGCGGCGGGCCGGGTGGCGCGAACGGTAGCGGAACGGGCGGAACGGGCGGAGGCGGGCCCGGCGGCGCGAGCGGCAGCGGAACGGGTGGCGGTGGGCCGGGTGGCGCGAGCGGGGGCGGTCCCGGTGGAAGCTCCGGTGGGTCGTCGGGCGGGGTGACGTGCGGCGGCACGACCTGTGCCGCGGGCGACGTCTGCTGCACGGAGGGTGGCTGCGCGAACACCTGCGTTCCGGATTGCCGGCTCGGTGGCAGCTGCCCGCAGGGCTTGACCTGCGACGAGAGCAGCGGCGTCTGTCTGCCCTCCGGCGGCAGCGGGGCGTCCGGCGGCGGACCCGGCGGGACGAGCGGCGGCGGACCCGGCGGGGCGAGCGGCGGCGGACCGGGCGGTGGACCGGGCGGCGCGTCCGGCGGTGGCCCAGGCGGTGGGCCGGGTGGCGCGAGCGGCGGCGGCCCCGGCGGGAGTTCCGGGGGCGGCAGCTCCGGCGGCTACGTGGACCAGATCACCTGTCCCTTCGACTGGGACGCGGGCTCGGGTGATGGCGGCACGTGCAGCAGCGACGCCGACTGCGGCGGCGCGACGATCGCGTGCGACACGAAGACGGCGACCTGCGTGCAGTGCCTGCTCGACGAGGACTGCCCGGCCGGCGAGGCGTGCGACACGTCGACCGACAGCTGCCTCTCCACGAGCGTCTGCGCCTACGGGGCGCACACCTATCCCAGCACCACCGACAACGGGAACGGCTGCCGCCTGCTCGAGCGGGACACCTGCTCGTGCCTCGGGCAGCGCCTCGACGCGGGCGTGAGCGGCCCCTTCCTCAAGTTCTCCTGCAACGTGAACATCATCGTGACCAAGCTGAACGGGACGACCGTCACCCAGCTCTCGAGCGACAGCATCCCCGACCGCCACGATCTCTACTTCGACGGCGGCAGCTGCCACGAGGCCGACGACACGCCCACGTTCCCCGACCCCTACGCCATCGTGCCCCAGAGCATCGTGATGAACATCCCGATGGCCGTCACCGTGGACGGCGGCACCGCCGTGCCCGGCGGCACCGTGGGCCTCGCCATCGACGGCGCGTCGATCTTCAACGACAGCGCGGGGCCGCACGTGAGCATCTGGACCGAGGCCGGATCCTTCCAGCGCTGCCACGGCCACGCCAACTCGGGCGGCGTGTACCACTACCACATGGAGCCGTACTCCATCACGCAGGACGACGACTCGCTCGTGGGCGTGATGCGCGACGGCTACTTCATCTACGGTCGCAAGGACCCGGACGGCAGCGAGCCCGGGGCGCCCGACGGCAGCGTCTCCTACCCGTACTACGGGCACGTGGGCACCACGGTCGACAGCCCCACGGTGCCCGTCTTCCACTACCACGTGCACTACGAGGCCGACGACGCCGGCAACTCGGGCTACTTCGTCACCCCGAGCGTCTTCTACGGGACGATGGCGCCCTGCACCGACTGCACGGGATCCTAGGCCGCGCGCCGTCGCCGGATCGCCCACGCCGCGAGCCCCGCGACGACCACCGCCGCGCCGAGGGCGAGCCACACCGCCGGCGGGGCGGCCCGCAGCGCGTCGAACGCGCGCTGCCCGAAGTAGCTCACGAGGAGCAGCGGCAGCACGTAGCCCGCGAGCGAGCCCCAGAAGTGCGTCCAGAAGCCGACGCGCGACACGCCGAAGAAGGCGTGCAGGTAGAACGGCATCCAGAAGAGGAGACGCAGCACGAAGACCGTGGCGAAGCCGTGGCGCCCGAGGGCCTCGTCGTAGGCGCGCAGGCGCGGCGGGATGAGGCCGGCCACCCAGTCGCGCGCGACGAGGCGGGCGAAGGAGAAGCCCACCACGCTGGCGGCCATCGTGCCCGTCATGGAGAGCGCGAACGCCACCGGCCAGGGCCAGATCAGCGGGGCCGCCCAGATGAATACCGTGCCGGGGACGCCGAAGGGCTGGAGCAGCGTGTAGGCGGCGACGAACGCGAAGTAGCCCCAGCCGTGGAGCTCCGCGAGCTCGCGCGCGAGGCGGGAGGGCTGCCGCAGCTCCGCGAGGGCGCCCGTGCGCCAGGCGACGAGCAGGCCGAGCGCCAGCAGGACCAGCGCCCCCACGCGCAGGGCCCGCAGGGACGGCCGCGCGTATGCTTCGGGCACGAGCCGTTCGTAGCACGCCGGCGCGCTCGCCGCCTACGCGGCGAGCGAATCGGCCGAGACGACGCGGCGGCCGGGAGCCGGCGCGACCGCTCCCTCGAGCAGCCGCTCGGCGATCTTCGAGGCCGGGCTGACCCGCGCCGAGCGAGGCAGCACGGGGTTCAGGAAGGTCATCAGGCGGAGCGTCGCGCCTTCGCGCCGCCGCGACTCGGCGCGCGCGCCGCCGATGAGGCTCGGGCGGACGATCAGGAACGACGGAAATCCCAGCGCCTCGAGGTCGCGCTCCAGCTCGCCCTTCGTGCGCATGTAGAAGAAGCGCGACGAGGGCGAGGCCCCCATCGAGGAAGTGAGCGCGAAGGTGGCGGTGCCGGTCCGGCGCGCTTCCGTGGCGAAAGCGAGCGGCAGGTCGTGATCGACGCGACGGAAGGCGGCCTGCGTGCCCGCCTTCGCCATGGTGGTCCCGAGCGCGCAGACGATCGCATCCGCGTGCCAGCCGGCGACCTGGGGGAGCAGGGACTCCAACTCGGCGGCCACCGGGTTCTGCAGCTTCGGGTGGGCCGGCAGCGGGTGGCGCGTGGGTGCGACGAGGGCCGTGATCCGTGCGTCCGCGAGCGCACGTGCCAGCACCTCACCGCCGACGAGTCCCGAGGCTCCGAGGAGCAGGAGCGTCATCGAGGCCTCGGCCACCGCGTCGGGAGAGTCGCCATGCGAGCGTTCTACGCTTTCGCCGGCTGCGGGGAAATGCCGTTCTCGCGGGCGCGGCGCTGCTTCGATGGTACGCTCGATCCCACCGGAGGGCTTTGCGCTGACGCGACTGGTCCAACTCGAGCTGGCGCTCGCCGCCGCGACGTTCGTGGCGCTGCGCTTAGTCGTGGCCCCCTACGGCCGGCACCTGCGCGCGGGCTGGGGGCCGACGCTGCCGGCGCGCCTCGGCTGGGTGCTCATGGAGAGCCCCTCGGTCCTGTTCTTCGCCTGGGTGTACGCGCGCGGCCCGCACCGGGGCGACCCGACGCCGCTCGTGCTGCTCGGGCTCTGGGAGCTCCACTACCTGCAGCGCACCGCCGTGTACCCGCTGCGCATGCGCGCGAACGGCCGCCGCATGCCGGCGCTGATCGCGCTGCTCGCCATCGCGTTCAACCTGCTGAACAGCTGGAACAACGCCGGCTGGATCTCCGGGGCCGGCGCGCTGGGCGCGGGCTGGCTCCACGGCTGGCGCTTCCTCACGGGCGCGGCGCTGTTCGCCGCGGGCTTCGGCCTCAACCTGTCGTCGGACGGCATCCTCTTCCGGCTGCGCGCGCCGGGGGAGCAGGGCTACCGGATTCCACGGGGTGGGCTGTACCGCTGGGTCTCATCCCCCAACTACCTCGGCGAGATGATCGAATGGTGCGGCTGGGCGCTCGCTGCGTGGTCCCCGGCCGGCCTCGCCTTCGCGCTCTACACCGTGGCCAACCTGGCGCCGCGCGCCGTGCAGAACCACCGCTGGTACCGCGAGGCCTTCCCCGACTACCCCAAGGAACGCCGCGCGCTCATCCCGTTCGTGGTGTGAAGCTGCGCGTCGAGTGGTGCGGTCAATCGCCGTCGTGCGAAAGCCCGGACCTCCCTACTCGATGCTCCAATCGGACGCCGGGAGCACCTTCCAGCCGGTGTCGATCTTGTCGGTGCGGAAGCGGACCACCCGCAGGGGCCACTGGCGGGGTGCCGCGCTCCCGCTCTCGCGGCTCTCGATGACGAAGCGGTAGACCACGACCGTGTAGGTGCCCGCGTCGCCCGCCTGCGCCAGGATCTTCCGCATCGGGTTCAGCGGGTGCCAGTAGATCTCCTTGTTCATGCGCAGCACGTAGGCAAGGACCGGGAAGGTCTTCTCGAACTGGAGAGCCTTTTCCTGGGTGGGCTTCAGCAGCTTCGTCGCCTGCTCCCGCGTCAGCGCGCCGACGGTCTCGCCCGACCCGCCCGCGGCCGCCACCTTGTCGAGCGCGTGGTTGGCGAGAGCGTCCAGCTCCCGCACCTGCCGCTTGACCGTGGCGAGGCTGCCCTGCTCCTTCCGGACCGGGTCCCTGGAGCGGATCTCGAAGCTGGTGAGCTGGAGCAGCTCGGCCTCCATGCTGACGCCGCCGAGGAGCAGCTCCTTGCCGGAGTCGCCCCCCTGGCCCGCCAGGGCATTGAGGTACTTCGTCGCGACGTCCATGACCTCCGGCGGGGTCTCATCCGCCGAAGCAGGCATGGGAAGGGCGGCGAGAAGGAACAGGGAGGCAAAGCACAGGCGCATGAAGATCACCCTCGCAAGAGTTGCCGCTTTGTTTTGCTCGCCCCCGGGCACGAACGACGGGCGCCGATTCCCGATGGTCTCGTCCCGGCCACTGTCCCGTGGTCGGCGCGCGAGGTCAAGATCCCGCTCGGACGAGCACCGAAGCCCGGACCGGAGGGGAAGTCGCGCTCGTCCGTCATGAAGTTGGTCGTGAAGAAGAGCCACGACGCGACGCTAGGCTAGGGGCAGAGCGAGCTTCCCGGGTCGTCGGGGCAGTCGGCCTGGGTCGTCTTGCACGTCTTTTCCACGCACCACGCGAGGAGATACTCGGAGCCGTCGTTGTTGGGACAATTGCAGCAGACCGGCAGGCAGTCCTTGTAGGTGTCGCAGGACCCCCCGGCGGGAGTCGTGCCCACCAGCTGCATGGCCGGGCTCGGGCAGGACCCGTTGGACTGCTCCGTGTCCTGCGTGGCGACGGAGGGGGCTTCGTCACAGCACACGAGGGACAGCGACAGCGCGGTCAGAACGAGGTGAATCCATTTCATCGGGGCTCCTGTGGAAGAAAGGCGACTGCGTGTCACTGCCCGATACGTCGCCCTGGTCTTTGATCGAGGGCCCGCCGAGGGGGACTCGATTCTCCGGCCTGCGGATTCGCGAGGGCTCGGAGCTCTCACGCGCTGGCGAGAGCGGGCATCCTGAACACGAAGAAGATCCAGAAAAGCGGGCCCAGGAGGATTCGAACCCTGGATGGAGCTTTTGACCCCATACTCGCTTAGCAGGCGAGTGCCTTCGGCCGCTCGGCCACCTCTCCATTCATACCCGGGGGCCCGTGCGGGCGACCCCTTCGGCCGTCCTCCGATGCTCCCGGACCCCGCGCGCTCGGCCGGCGCCGCCGTCCTCGCGCTTTCTCCGGGGTGTTCCTATTCAGTTTTTCAGCGGAGGAGGCAGGATTCGAACCTGCGGGACGTTTCCGTCCAGCGGTTTTCAAGACCGCCGCCTTAAACCGCTCGGCCACTCCTCCAGCAGAACGGCGTCGATAGCCGTTCCCCCCGGGCGAGTCAAATGCTTCGACGAACGCTATGCTGGCGCGATGGCCCAGGCGCCGACCCTCTGCGACTTCGAGATCGAGCTCAACCAGGTGGATCTGGGGCGCGAGGCCAAGCTGCGGCTGCGGCCCGCGCGCCACCCCTCCGAGACTCTCGAGCGCGTGTGGCTGCGCGTCCTCGCCTACTGCCTGCACTACGACGAGCGGCTCGCCTTCGGCCCGGGTCTCTCGGATCCCGACACGCCCGACCTGCTCGAGACGGATCTCACCGGGCAGCCGAGCCACTGGATCCGCGTGGGCAAGGCCGACCCGCAGAAGATCCAGCGCGCCGCCGACCGGAACCCGAGGGTCTCGGTGCTGTTCGAGTCGCCCGCCCGGCTCGAGGCCTTCGTCGAAGAGGCGCGCGAGGAGTCCGTCGAGCGCCTCGGCAGGGTGGAGCTCGCGGCGGTGCCGCCGGAGCTGCTCGCCGGACTCGCGGCGGGCGACGAGCGGCGCGCCAAGCTCTCGATCACGATCGTGGGCGACCACTTCTACGTGCAGAAGGACGGCGCCAGCCTGGACGGCGCGATCGAGCGCGCGCGCGTCTGACGGGTTTCAGGGCGTCTCGTCGCCAGGCGGCCCGAAGGAGAAGTCGACCTCGACGGTCCCGCTGGGCGCGAGCGCGATCGGTCTCGTGCGCATTCCGCCCCGCTCGTGCCAGGCTGTGAGAAGGTAGCGTCCACCGGGGACGCCGGTGAGCTCGAATCGGCCGTCGGGGCCGGTCACCGCGAAGTATGGATTGGGCAGGACATCGATGTAGCCGCTCATCCAGTGGTGGACGTCGCACGCGAGGCGAACCAGGCCCGGCCGGAGAAGCTGCTTCGGCGGGGTCCGCTGCCCCCGGATGGGCATGGCGTAGTTGAAGACCGTCTGGATGCCCTGGACCGCGTGCACACTGTGCAGGAGCGGGTCGTCGTTGATGACGACGAGGAGCGTCCCGGCGGACACGGCCTGCACGTGGGGGACGAAGCGGCACCGGGACTGGTCGAGCGTCGCCGTCCCCAGGCGCGGGGCCTTGCCGGTGGTGATCTCGGACAGCGCCACCACGACGTTGGCGAGCCCGCCGTCTGCGCCCACGATCAAGCTCTCGTTTGGCCCGGAGATGCCGCAGACCTTCGGGTCCTTGTCGTAAGCGAGAGGGGGGAGCGACGCGGGCTGGCCGCTCCACACGGCGCGGCCGCGGATCGTCGCACCCTCGGTGACTTCGATCGTGGTGTATCCAGTCTCTTCCGGCGAGGGAGCGCCCCCGTCCGCGATCGCTGCGGCGACGTCGGCCCAGCCGAGGCCATGGCCGGTCGAGCGCGCGATCTCACCCGCGGCTTGCGGGCCTCTCCCGGCTCGAGGGATCGCGAGGGACCCGGCGCTGGCGCTCCTCGAGCCGTCCGCGACCGCGGCTGCCGTCTCCGGCGTCGGGCGATTTCCCGGACCGGCCGCTGCCGGCGGGTGGAGGCGCAGCCAGATGTCCACCGCGAGCACCAGCAGCAGTGCCAGCAGCAGCAGCGGGATCCAGCGGCTGCGGTTGCGCCGTTCGTTCGCCGGCATCGACCGGATGGTAACCGGGCGCGGGAGCGCCCGCTACGCGCCCTTTTCGATCCGCTTCAGCCCGCCCAGGTACGGCCAGAGCGCCTCGGGCACGTCGACCGAGCCGTCGGCGCGCTGGTAGTTCTCGAGGATGGCGACCACGGTCCGGCCGACGGCGAGCCCGGAGCCGTTGAGCGTGTGCACGAGGCGCGGCTTGCTGCCCTGGCCCTCCTTGAAGCGGATCTTCGCGCGCCGGGCCTGGAAGTCCTCGAAGTTGGAGCAGGAGGAGATCTCGCGGTAGGCGTTCTGACCCGGCAGCCAGACCTCGAGGTCGTAGCACTTGGCGGCATTCGCGCCCATGTCGCCGGCGCAGAGGAGCACCACGCGGTAGGGGAGGCCGAGGCGCTTGAGCACTTCTTCCGCGTCGGCCGTGAGCTTCTCGTGCTCCTCGTACGAGCTCTCGGGGCGGCTGAACTTCACCAGCTCGACCTTCTGGAACTGGTGCTGGCGGATGAGGCCGCGCGTGTCCTTGCCGTAGCTGCCGGCCTCGGAGCGGAAGCAAGGCGTGTAGGCCACGTACTTGAGCGGCAGCTGGCCCGCGTCCAGGATCTCGTCGCGGTGCAGGTTCGTGACCGGGACCTCGGCGGTGGGGATCAGGAACAGGTCGTGCCCCTTGATGGCGAACACGTCCTGCTCGAACTTGGGGAACTGCCCGGTGCCGAGGTTGCTCGCGCGGTTCACCATGAAGGGCGGCAACACCTCGCGATAGCCGCGCGAGCCGTGCAGGTCGAGCATGAAGTTGATCAGCGCCCGCTCGAGCTTCGCGCCGGCGCCGTAGTACACGGTGAAGCGCGCGCCCGAGATCTTGGCGGCGCGCTCGAAGTCGAGGATGCCGAGCGCCTCGCCGAGGTCGCTGTGCTCCTTGGGCGCGAAGTCGTAGCGCCGCGGCTCGCCCACCGTCCGCACGACCACGTTCTGCGAGGCGTCCTTGCCGTCGGGCACCGAGTCGCTCGGCAGGTTCGGGATCGCCAGCAGCTCCGTCTCGAGCGCGGCCTCGACCTCGCCGAGCTTCCCATCGAGCGCCTTGATGCGGCCGGAGAGCTCCTTCATCTCGCCGCGCAGCGCGGCCATGGCCTCGGGGTCCTTGGCCTTTTGCTTCACCTGATCGTTCGCGGCGTTCTGCTTCTGCCGCAGTGCCTCGACCTCCATGGTGAGGGCGCGCCGCTCGGCCGCCAGCTTCGTCAGCGGCTCGAGGTCGATGCCGCCGCCGCGGCGCGCGAGCCGCCGTTTCACCTCGTCGAGATTCGACACCACCAGTCGCAGGTCGAGCATGGCGGCGGTTTATGCGAAGCGGCGCGGGGCGTCAACGAACGTGAGGTTCTCTCCCGGGGGCTGCCGCCCCCGCGCCCCTGCTGCTGTATCTGCGCT
>DATJNL010000483.1:0-5984 GCA_035508175.1 Myxococcales bacterium | reverse complement strand
CGTCGGCCGGCCGTCGCTCACGTTCTTCCTGGGGTGCGTCCTCGTAGCCGGCCTCTATGGCGCCGCCACGGTGAACAAGCGGATCCTCTTCGTCCAGGCGGTACCGGCGGCCGTGGCCCTGGCGCTGCTCTGGATGGCGTGAGGCCCGGCCGACGACGATCACGCGGCACGATTCACCCGCGCGCTGAACGTGCAGGCGAAGCTGAAGCCGGCCACCTGCCAGAACCAGACGCTGGTGACGAGGAAGCCCACACCCAGGAGCAACAGCCCACCAAAGGACAGGACTAGCGCGGACACTGCGATGCCCCAGGCCTTCCAGTACCCAGTGCCCCCTTCCAGCGCCCGTTGCAGGGCACGGGCCGGATTGAAGATCTCCTTCGCGTCGAAGGCGTAGCAGTAGCGAGTCATGTAGCCCGGAATCGCCAGCGTGGCGGCGACGAGCAGTGGAACGGCGGGCCACCAGAGCATGGGCAGGTGGCGCAGCCACGCGAGCAGCGCGAATCCGAGCCCCGGGGCGTAGTAGTAGATCATGCCGAGCAGCGTGACGGCGCCCGAGCGGAGCAGGCGCGGGTAGTCGTGCCAGGCCGGCCAGGCCTCCCGCCCGTGCTGCATCTGGTGAACCATCTGAATTCGGTGTCCCATGTTGAGGAGCCAGCCGACGCCGGGCAGCAAGAGGAGCAGCGCTCCCCGCAGCACCTCCCGGCGTGCCAGCGCGTTCTGCAGCGGGTAGGCAAACGCGCGGCGCACGGTCAGCTCGTCGCCGAGGCCAATCTCCATGAGTGGTCCTTGTACCGGAACCACTGGGGGGCGAAAGGGCTGGCGCCGGCGCAGCGGCTGCGCCGGGCGGCTCCTCGCACGCAGTCCTGTCGTGCTCCCAGCCGTCCTGCCTTTGAGGAGGCCTGGCAGCATCTTTGCATCGATGGACCAGCCGGGAGGCTGCCATGCGAGTCTTGATCGCCTACGGGACCACGGAGGGAATGACACGGCGGATCGCCGAGCGAATGGCCGAGGTCGCCGGGTCGCTCGGGCATGCCGTGGAAATCCTGGACACCGGCCAGGGCGCGACGCGGCCGCTCGAAGGGTACGACGCCGTGCTCGTGGGCGCGTCGGTGCACCTGGGCCGCCACCAGCGCGCCGTGCGGCGCTTCATCGCCGCGCACGAGGGGCTCCTCGGGGCGGCCCACACGGGCTTCTTCTCGGTCTGTCTGGCCATCGCCTCGAAGAACGAGAGGGAGCGCCGCGAGGCGCGGCGAACCGCCGAGGCCTTTCCCGAGAGTCTGGGCTGGCGGCCCGACGTCGTGCAGGTCTTCGGCGGGGCGCTGATGCTTTCCAAGTACGGATTCCTGACGCGTCTCGTGATGCGGGCCATCGCCAGGCGTGAACAGGGCGGCGACGTGCCGATGGATCGGGACACCGTGTACACGGACTGGGCCGCGGTCGAGCGCTTCGTGAAGGACTTTCTCGGCCCCCGCGCCGAGGAGCCCATCCCGGCGCGGCTCGAGTCGAGCACCGAGTCGGTGCACGCTCCCTAGCCGGACCCCAAGGTGGCGAGGCCCTTCAGGTCGTCGCGACGAGAAACTCCTCGGAGTTGCTCGGCGGGCGAAGGCCATCCGTTCGGTTGGCGAAGTAGCGCTCGGTGAGCGCGGCCGCCGAGACGTGCCGGAGGTCTCGAAAACCGGCTTCGCGGGCCAGCGCGAGCATCTGCGCCGGTGTGAAGAAGCTGATGAAGGGCGTGCCGCTGGCTCGCGCGCCGTCCACGGCTCGCTGCAGCCCGGGACGCACGTCGGGGTCCGCCAGCTCGAGCGGCAGCAGGAACGTCATCGCGAGCGTCGATCCCGGCGCGGACGCTGCGATCCGGCGCAGCGTGGCCGCGATCGTTTCCTTCGCGAGGTACATGCTGACGCCCGTGGAAGCCACGACCGCCGGCTGGGTGGCGTCGAAGCCCGCCGCCGCCAGCTTCTCCCACCACGGCTCGCCCGCCTCGAAGTCCACCGGCACGAACCGCAGGAACGACGGGAGGCCGAAGCCACAGTCGATGAGTCGCTGGCGCTTCCAGGCCTGGGGACCAGGCCTGTCGGCCTCGAACACGCGCAGGCGGGACGCGATCTCCGGCCTGCGCTGGGCGAAGGTATCGAGTCCCGCTCCGAGGATGACGTACTGGCCCACGCCGCGGTCCGCCTGCTCGACCACCAGATCCTCGATGAAGCGGGCGCGGGCCACGATGGAAGCGCGGAAGAGCCGCGTGAACACCGGGTTCATGTCTCCCCGGCTGCGCCACGCCTCGTCCGGAGCCGCGAGCCTGAGGCCGATCTCGTCCTCGAGCACGTGCGGTGGTGGGTCGACCTCGACGTGCAGCGCCCGCCACAAGGCCACTCTCACCGCCGTGCTGTCCGCCTCCGCAGGCCGTTGGTCGTGCATCAGAGGCCCGAGCCTAGCATCTCCCGGGCGCTCGGGCGCCTGCCCGTCGTCGGCGCGTCAACCACGCCAGCAGCGTCAGGATCGTGAGGGGCAGCGCGTCGCCGGACGAGCCGCAGCTGCAGCCGCCCGATGCGGTCACCGAGGCGCCGGAGGCCGTGCCGCCGGTGGAGCTGGAAGCGGTCCCTCGGCCCGAGGATGAGCTCCCGGTGGCGCCGCCGGCGCTGCCGCTGCCTCCGGCGGAGGTCGCGGAGCCGCTCGTGCCGCTTCCCCCGGTGGCGCCGCCGGAGCTGGCGGACGTGGCGCCACCACCACTGCCACTGCCACTGCTCGCAGCGCCGGTCGTGGACCCCGTGGCTGATCCGGTGGAGGCCCCGCCGGCCGTCGAGGCTCCGCCGCTGCTGGTCCCGCTGGTTCCGGAGAGCGTGCAGCCACCGTCGGCGAGCGAGCACTGGTAGATCCCCACGTCCCAGGCACCGGCGTCTTCCATCGGACGCGGCACGGGCAGCTGCGCCGGACAGTTCATCACGTGGTTGACGTCGTCGTAGGCGCAGGCGTCGGTCGTGCCGTGCAGGCAGGCGGTCGCGGCGTCGACCCCGATGGCCTCCTCGGACGTGAAGCTGGCGAGCGTCGCGCAGTACGAGGCCAGATTCACGCCTGCGCCCACCGTGGGGCTGCCCGGCGAGGTCGGGCCGCAGGGGGTCGTCGCGTCGTTCGCGCAGTCGTTTCCGTTCTGGGCCGTTCCGCCGACGCCGGTGGTGTAGGCGGCGGCAGTGGCCTCGGCGTCGGTCATCGAGAGGTTCGACGGGCTGCCGGGACCGCCGTTGCACGTCACCGGGCCCGTGCCGTCCCAGCCCGTGTTGATCAGCTGGTTGTTGTAGACGTAGGCGGTCGAGGCCTCGTTGGGATAGGTCGACATGTAGCAGGGGAAGGGCGAGGTATCGAGGGACGTGTTGTTGAAGAAGTAGATGGGAGGGAAGGGGCCGGGACACTCCGTGCCGCCCTGCCCGCACGAGACGTCCCAGGCCTCGCCGATGCCTGTGCCATACGCGTCGTAGATCAGGTTGTTGAACACGTACACCGTGGGCGTGGTCCCGGAGCTCCGCGGGAACCACCAGCCGACGGCGTTGTACAGCGACGGATCGTTGTGTCTGAAGACGTTGTCGTAGAAGACGTTGGGGGCGCCCGCGAGATCTTCGCCGGAGTTGCATTCGAACACGTTCGTGTGTCCGTCGTAGAGCGTGTTGTACATGTGCTCGAGGACGTTGTCGTGGACGTCGTGACAGGCCGCGCCGACGCCTTGTCCCGTGTACCGGACCATCGAGTACTGCATGTGCTCGAAGGTGGGAAACGTGCCCCAGGCCGCCACCTCGGGGTTCGAGTCGCTTCCATCGATGACGATGTGGTCGTAGACGGATCCGGAGCACTCGCCGCCCGTGAGGAGCGTGAGGGGGTGTGTCGAGCCGCCGCCCGCGTTGCTCGTCGCGCTCCACCCGTGCAGGTAGACGTTCTCGAGGAAATGCTCGGCGGGGTAGTTGCATCCCGACGAGCCCGCGGCGACGTAGGTGTCTCCCGAGGGGGTCGTGTCGTTCGCGCACAGGCCCGTGAGCTCCAGGTCGTCCAGGATCGTGAAGGACGCCATCACCACGAGGTCGTTGTGACCGAACGAGCCCCCCGTGTTGCCGGGTCCCGGATTCGGAACGGTGTAGGCGCAGCTCGGCGCGAAGTCGAGCGTCAGCCCGGTGGCGGGATTGTCTCCCGTGAGGATCGGGCGCGCCCACGTCGCGCCCGCATACCACGACTTGTCGACGCCGACGTACAGGCACCCGGATTGATCGCCTTCATAGGAGCAGCTCGTGAAGGGATTGTTGTAGGCGTACGTGAACCAGTCGTAGATGTCGAAGCTGCCGCCGGTGTACGGAGAGGCGCTGCCGTTCCCCTCGTGCCAGGTGTCGCCGCCGCGGAAGATGAAGCCCAGACCGCCCATGTTGGCGCCGCCGACGCCGGCGGTTTGAACCGCCGCGCAGCTGGCCGTGCAGGCAGGCATCCCCGGCGCGTGCTGCCAGGGGCCCGTGCAGCTGCCGGTGGGCGTCTCGCACGTTCCGGTGTTCGAGTCGGACCCGTTCGCCGCGATGAAGTAGCAGTTGCTGCCCGTCACCGGCACGCCGGCGGGACAGGGCCCGCCCCCCGCGAGCGCTCGGGAAGCCGCGAGGAGGCATGCCACGACGAGCATCTCGCGCAGGAGCTCCGGGAGGACCCGCCGGCGCAGGCCATGGCCGGTCGCCGCGCTCGGACTCCGGAATGGTGGTGTCAGCTTCGAGCTCACTCGAGCTCCTCGGGCAAGGGGACAGGGAGAAGCACTGACCGTCGCATTGTAGATCGGTTGGCGTGCGACTGCCTTCGAGGCCCCCGCTCCGCTTGCGGCCGCCCGGCGATTCAGTGGCGGCGCTCCGGATCGACGGCTAACCTCCGTCGCATGCCCACGCGCCAGAGAGGAACTGCCATGACGATCGCCGTCGCCACGCCGACCGGCCACATCGGAGCTGGCGCGGTGGAGAAGCTGCCCACCGCTCGGGCCGACGTGCGCGCGACCTAGCGCCGGCCCCGCCGCGTGGAATCCATTCGCTCCGAGGCCACCTACCAGGCGCCGGACCTTCTCGCGAGGGCGTGGGAGCTGCCGGTAGCGAGGCTGTACGCGCCGCTCCTGTCCCAGGGCTACGCGTCGGTCTGCGGGCCCACGAGCGTGGCCAACGTGCTGCGGTCGATGGGCGTTCCGAGCGGCCGGAATCCGCTCCGGGGCTTCGGGCTCAGGCCGATGAGCCTCGAGCAGCTCGCCGCCGAAGCGGCCGAGGTGGTGCCCCCGGGGTGGCGGGCCCGCGTCGTGCGTCCCGCGAGCGTCGACGAGCTGCGCGTCGAGCTGCGCGCCTCGAATCGACCGGAGCGGCGCTACGTGGCCAACTTCTCGCGCGCGCCCCTCTTCGGGCGCGGCGGCGGCCACCATTCGCCGATTGGCGGCTTCCTCGAAGCCGAGGACCTCGCGTTTGTCCTCGACGTGAACGCGGCCTTCGGGCCGTGGCTCGTGAGCCCCGCGCGGCTGTTCGAAGCCCTGGCCACGCTGGCCGACCGGTCCACGGGAAAGACGCGGGGGCTCGTGCGGTTCGAGCGGGAAGCGGCGTAGGTCGAGCTTCACGACCTGGACCCCGACCGTCGACCCCGACCCTCGACCCCGACCCTCGACCCTCGACTGAAGCTCCCCTCTCCCCCAGCGGGGGAGAGGCCGGGTGAGGGGGCCTGTCGAAGCCTCTCTCCTGCAGCGCGCGCGCCAGGCGATGAAGCCGCCTGTCACGCACGCTGCATCGTGGTCGCGGACGCGGTCGATGGTCGACTGTCGACGGTCGAGGTCGACCGGTCGGGGTCGGCTCTTCGGTCGCGGTCGTCGTCCATGTGCCGCTCCTTGTCCCTGGGGTGAAAGGAGCGGCACATGGACGATCAACGATTCGCGATGCAACGAATGGATGCTTACCAGGTGGCCCGCGAGCTGGCTCGACGGGTCCACGTGGCCCACATCA
>DATJNL010000482.1:0-2463 GCA_035508175.1 Myxococcales bacterium | reverse complement strand
TTTCTCCCGGGCCCCCCTTCGCGCGAGGACTGTCTGAGCGCGGGGACGGGTCGTCCTCCCGCCGCCTCCTCCGAGGCTGCCGTCCCGGCCTCCGCTCGGGCGCGCTGCGGGCGCGTCCGGGGGCCCCGACACCCCCAGCGCGTCGGCCCCCCTCCTCCCCACTTTCATTTGCCTCTATCTCACCTCCACCTCTCTACCGCCTATGCACCAGATCTCGGTCATGTCTCGATCAGCGCCGCAGGCAAGGTTTGAAGTTCATGGATCTGTGGGTTGAAGGGGGTTCGTAGAGAGGAGAGGCGGGACGGGTGAGGGGGCGGCCGGGACCGAGCGTCGAGGCCGATGCCACTCAGGAACGAGCGCCTATGCGCCGCGGGATCGAGACAGGCGAGGCCGAGCCGCGAGTGGACCGGCCGTCCCCGAACCCGTCCCGCCGTCCCGCGCTCAATCCCCCGCCCACCCGCGCCCCGGATCTCGAGAGCAGATACGGCAGCGGGGGCACCGGGGGCGGCAGCCCCCGAAGAGCCTTCCTTGTCACCTGTCCGACCATCGGCTATACCCCACCCGCTCGGAGGGTTGCCGTGTCCACGTCGCTGCGCGCCTACGTCTTCCTCGACTCGCTTCAGCCCCAGCTCGCGGCCCACGTCGGCACCACCTCGCGCGGCTTCCTCCCCGTCCCGTACGTCGCCTCGCTCTTCGTCGAGATCGCGCCCGGGATGGGCATCCACCGGCTGCTCGACTCGGCGCTGAAGGCCACGCGCTGCCAGCCGGCCTCGATGGTCGTCGAGCGCGCCTACGGCATGATGGAGGTCCACCACGAGGACAAGGGCGAGGTCATGAGCGCCGGCCGCGCCGTCCTCGAGTCCCTGGGGGTCAAGGAAGAAGACCGGCTCAAGCCGAAGATCATCAGCAACCAGATCATCCGCTCGGTGGAGCCCACCCACGCGCAGCTCATCAACCGCATCCGCTTCGGCTCCATGCTCGTCCCCGGCGACAGCCTCTTCATCCTCGAGACCGAGCCCGCGGCGTACGTGGCCTTCGCGGCCAACGAGGCCGAGAAGGCCGCGCGCGTGCAGCTCATCGAGGTGCAGACCTTCGGCGCCTTCGGCCGGCTCTACCTGGGCGGCCCGGAGGCCGAGATCGACAGCGCCGCCGCCGCCGCGCTCGCGGCGATCGGCGGCATCAAGGGGCGCGAGGCCCCGGCCGGCGGCGGATCCAAGTAACGCTTCTTCGAGGAGGTACGTGTGGCTGACGCACTGGGCATGATCGAGACGAAGGGCTTCGTGGGCATGGTCGAGGCGGCGGACGCCATGGTGAAGGCGGCCAAGGTCGACCTCGTGGGCTACGAGAAGATCGGCGGCGGGTACGTGACCGCCGTGGTTCGCGGCGACGTGGCCGCGGTGAAGGCCGCCACCGAGGCCGGCGCCCGCGCCGCCGAGCGCGTCGGCGAGCTGGTCTCCGTGCACGTCATCCCGCGCCCGCACACGAACGTCGACCTGGCGCTGCCGCTCGGCCGCGCCGATCAGGCCAAGGCGGAGACGGGCCGCAAGTAAGCCTTGGTCCTGGGCAAGGTCATCGGAACGGTCGTCGCGACGCGCAAGGAGCCGTCGCTGGAGGGGCTGCGCCTCCTGATGGTGCGCGGCCTCGACATGGACGGCAAGGCCACCGGCGCGCTGGTGGTGGCCGCGGACGCGCTCGAGGCCGGCATCGGCGAGGTCGTGCTCTACGCCTCCGGATCGTCGGCCCGCCAGACCGACGTCACGCGCGATCGCCCGGTGGACGCCGTGATCATGGCGATCGTCGATCAGGTCGAGATCGGCGGCGAGCTCCGCTTCCAGAAGCAGTAACGAGCGATGGCCCAGCTTTCACCGTCGGAGCTCGAGGCGATCGTCGAGAAGGTGGTCGCGAAGCTCGCGCCCGAGCTGGAGACCCGGCCCGCGGCCCCGGCGCGGACGCGCGCGCCCGCGGTGACCCGCGCGCGGCCCGGCGTCTTCGACGACATGGACGCCGCCGTCGGCGCCGCGCGGCAGGCGCACGAGGCGCTGGTGGCGGGCACGCTCGAGCTGCGCGCGCGCGTGATCGAGTCGATGCGCGCGGCCACGCGCCAGGCCGCCGCCGAGCTCTCGGAGAAGGCCGTGGCCGAGACGGGCCTCGGCCGGGTCAAGGACAAGATCCAGAAGAACCTGCTCTGCGCCAACAAGACCCCGGGCCTCGAGATCCTCGAGCCGCTCACCTACACGGGCGACGACGGCCTCACGCTCACCGAGCGCGCGCCCTTCGGCGTCATCGGCAGCATCACGCCGTCCACGAACCCCACCGAGACCATCATCAACAACGCCATCGGCATGGTGGCCGGCGGCAACGCCGTGGTCTTCAACGTGCATCCGTCGGCGAAGGAAGTGAGCCGCGGCTTCGTGGAGATCCTGAACCGCGCCATCGTCGACGCGGGCGGGCCGGCGAATCTGG
>DATJNL010000481.1:0-22101 GCA_035508175.1 Myxococcales bacterium | reverse complement strand
CCACGCGGCCCCCCTCCGTCCCTCGTTCATCCGCCGCTTTCTCTTCGCAACGTTGCTCGACTTCAAAGATCACCTTCAAACCTCGCCTGCTGCGCTGATCGATCCACTGCAAAGGCGTGATCGACGAACGAAAGCGGGGAGGAGGGGGGGCCGACGCGCAGGGGTCCGGGGGGCCCCCGCCGCGCCCGCAGCGCGCCTATGTTGCGGCACGAGCGCCGGTACAAATCGGTCCCGCGCGTGGGGAGCGCGAGGACGGACGGGGGTCCGGACCCCGAGCAAGCGGCCCCCCTCCGTCCCTCGTTCATCCGCCGCTGCCCTTTGCAGCGCAGCTCGAGATCGCAGCGGGGGCCCCGGGGGCGGCAGCCCCCGGGAGAAAGACTCCCCCGTTACCGCTGACAGCGCGGGCAGTAGTACGTCGAGCGCTGCCCCTGCACCTCCTGCACGATCGGCGTCTTGCAACGCCGGCAGGGTTCCCCCTTGCGGCCGTACACGAGGAACGGGTTCTCGGCCCCGGGCTCCTCGACGTAGGTGATGTCGCGGGCGCCGGGCTTCTCCTCGTCGACCGCGTAGCGCAGCGCCTCCTGGATGGCCGCGGCGAGCCGCTTCCACTGGGCGGGGGATAGTTGCTGGGGCGTGAGGAAGGGAGACAGCTTCGCGCGCCAGAGGGCTTCGGCGGCCTGGATGTTGCCGAGCCCCGCGATCAGCGTCTGGTCCATGAGCGCGAGCTTGAGGGGACGGCGCGTGACGCCGAGGCGCTTCGCGAGCGCCGGCCCATCGAGCGGTTCGTCGAGCGCGTCCGGACCCAGGTCGGCCACCTCGGGCAGCGCGCGCAGCTTCGCGCTCGGGACGATCTCGAAGCGGCCGAAGCGGCGCGGATCGGCGAACGAGACCGCGCCCCCCGGGAGGTCGAAACGCACGCGCTCGTGGGGAGGTGGAGCCTCGCCGGCCTTCCGCCAGACGAGCTTGCCGGTCATGCCCAGGTGGAGGTGGATGCCCACGCCGCCGTCGAGCGTCCACAGCAGGTGCTTGCCGATCCGCTCGACCTTTTCGGTGCGCCGCCCGGCGAGCTTCGCGACCTCCGCCGGAGTCGTGCCGCGCAGCGGCTTGCCGGGCGTGGCCGAGGCGCCCGCGAGGCGCTTGCCCTTGGTCCAGCGCGCGAGGCTCGCCCGCGCGTACTCCACCTCGGGCAATTCCGGCATCTAGGAGACCAGCCCCCGCCGTCGCAGGCTCGCCACGATGTGCGCGACCACCTGGTCCAGATCGAGACGCGTCGAGTCCACGAGCTCGGCATCGGCGGCCTGCTTCAAAGGGGCGACCGCCCGGCTCGCGTCGTCGCGGTCGCGGCGCTCCTGCTCGGCGAGGACTTCGTCCACGGTGGTCTTCGTGCCCTTCGCGGCCAGCTCCTTGTAACGCCGCTCGGCGCGCACGCGGGGATCGGCCGTCAGGAAGAACTTGGCCTCGGCGTCGGGAAAGACCACCGTGCCGATGTCCCGGCCCTCGAGCACGGCGCCCTTCGGCGCGGCGCGGCCGAGGCGGCGCTGCAGGTCGAGCAGCCCGTCCCGAACCACCGGCCGCGCGCTCACGGCAGAGGCGCCGCGGCTGATCTCGGGGGTCCGGATCTCGCCGCTCACGTCCGCGCCCGACAGAAACACGCGAGGCTCCCCGGCCTGCCAGCCGAACGAGAGCTCCAGCGCCGGCAAGAGCTTGGCCAGCGCGGCGTCGTCGTCCCAGGCGAGGCCGCCCCGGCGCGCGGCCAGGGCCACGCAGCGGTAGAGCGCGCCGGTGTCCACGAGCGCGAGGCCGAGCTCCGCGGCGAGGCGGCGCGAGACCGTGCTCTTGCCCGCTCCGGCCGGGCCGTCGATGGCGATGATCACGAACGATCGCCCGCGGCTCGGCGCCGGGTGTCGACGACCTTCTCGAGCGCGCGCAGGAGCCGCTGGTTCTCGGCGGGAGTGCCGATGGAGATGCGCACGGCCTCCGGCATCCCGTAGGCGGTCATGGGGCGCACGATGACGCCGTGGCGCAGCAGCCCCTGGAAGAGCGCTTCTCCACTCTGTCCGGTGAGCGCGAGGACGAAGTTCGCGACCGAGGGCACGACCTGGAAGCCGAAGCGGGGGAGCTCGCGCATCAAGAGGTCCCGCCCCTCCCGCGTGACGACGCGCGTGGCCTCGACGTGGGCGTGATCGTCGAGCGCCGCGACCGCGGCCACCTGCGCCAGCGAGCTCACGTTGAAGGGATCGCGCACGCGGTCGAGGTAGTTGGCGACGTCGCGCTCGCAGAGGCCGTAGCCCACGCGCAGGCCGGCGAGCCCGTGGATCTTGGAGAACGTCCGCAGGACCACGAGGCGGGGGCGATGGCGGCGCAGGCGCACGCCGTCGGGATAATCGGCGGCGTCGACGAACTCGAAGTAGGCCTCGTCGAGCACCACCAGCACGCGCTCGGGCACGCGGTCGAGAAAGCGGGTGAGCTCCACCTCGGACACGTAGGTCCCGTTCGGGTTGTCGGGGTTCGCGATGAAGACCAGCTTCGTGCGCGGCCCGATGGCGGCGGCCATGGCGTCGAGGTCGTAGCGGTGGCCGCGCATGGGCACCGCCGCCGCGCGGCGGCCGCACGACTGCACCGCCAGCCGGTACACGAGGAAGGTGTTCTCGCTGAGCACGGCCTCCTCGCCCTCGGCGAGGAAGGTGCGCACGAGCAGCGTGAGGATCTCGTTCGTGCCGGCGCCCACGACGATCTCCTCGGGCGCGGCGCCGTGCAGCGCGGCCAGCTTGCGCTTGAGGGCGAAGCAGGAGCCGTCGGGGTACAGGTGCACGCGCTCGAGGGCGTCGCGGATGGCGGTGAGCGCGAGGGGGCTCGCGCCGAGCGGGTTCTCGTTGGAGGCGAGCTTGGCGCAGTCGGGCACGCCGTACTCACGCGCCACCTCCTCGATGGGCTTGCCCGGGACGTAGGGCGAGAGCGATTCGATGTAGGACGCGACGATCGGGCTCGGGGGGCTCTGACCCATGTGCCTGCTCCTCGAGGAGGGGTGGCGAGGGGCGGACACTCTACAGAGCGCGCCCGGCGGCGGGCAAGCGGCGCGGACGGACCGGCCGGGCTCCCTGGCGCGTTCGCTTCCTTGCCTCCACCCGCCGATTGCCCTACGATCGCCGCCATCTTCCGCCTGCTCACATGCTCGGCTCTCCTCGCGGTGGCGCCGCTGGCGCGGGCGGCCGACCTGCAAGTCAAGGCCGCGCGCCGGCCGCTGCGGGTCTCCGACGAGCCGGGCGTCCAGTATCACCTGCTGGGCATCGGCCGGCCGGTGCTGGCCACGGTGAAAGGGCCGGGCCAGCTCGGCCTCGGCTTCCGCGTGCAGGCGCCGGACGACGGGAGCGACGGTCACGCGCACGTGCACGTGCTGGTGGACGGCAGCGAGCTCCTGGCCCTCGATCTGCAGGGGCCCGGCGTCGCCAAGTTCTTCGGCCACCACGGGACGTTTCCGGGCCAGCGGGTGGACCGGAGCGTCCGCATCGGCGAGGGCAGCCACACGGTGAGCGTCTCGGCCGACGGGGGCGCCGCGGCCGTCACCTTCAAGTACCAGCGGGAAGCGGCCAACCCGCTGGCGGTGGCGTCGTTGACACCCGCGCCCCTCGCCGCCGCCCCACTCGCCCCCGCCCCGCTCACGGCGGCGCCGCTCGAGGCCGCCCCGCTCGCGCCCGCCCCGGCGCCCGCCCCCACGACCGTGACCGCCACCGAACCGGCCACCGCCAGCGCGCCGGCGCCGGCCCCCGCGACCGCGGTGGAGGCCGAGGCGAAGCCCGAGACCCCGAGCCGCCTCAAGACCACCCTCCCCTACTACCTCGGCGGGGGCGCCATCCTGGTGGGCGGCGGCGCCATCACCGCCTGGGCCCTCGGCAACGGCGCCTACGGGAGCTACAAGTCGACGCCCGAGGTGCAGAGCGGCAGCCCCACCAACCGCGCCCAGATCCTCTCCCAGGCCAACAACGACGCCGCCTGGGCGACCGGCCTCGGCATCGTCTCGATCGTGGCGCTCGCGGGCGCCGCGGTCGTCTGGGGTTTCTGGTGAGACACTGCCGCGCGCTGCTCGCCTGCGCCGCCCTCGCGGGTTGCTACTCCTACTCGGCCACGCCCGCCCCGTGCACGTCGAACGCCGACTGCGCCGCCGGGAACGCCTGCGTCTCCGGCCAGTGCGTCGCCGCGGCGAGCGCCGCGGCGAGCTGCGCCGCGGCCAACGGCACGCTCTGCGACGGCGGCTGCACCCAGCTGGCCTCCGACTCGCAGAACTGCGGTGTCTGCGGCAATGCCTGTCCGCCCCAAGAGCTCTGTGCGGCGGGCGCCTGCGCCTGCCCCGCGTCCACCTCGGCCTGCACCACCCGCGACGGCGGCATCGCCTGCGTGAACTTCCTCTCCGATCCGGCGAACTGCGGCGGTTGCGGGACGATCTGTGGGGCGGGAGAGGCTTGCAACGAGGGGCACTGCGCCATCAGCTGCCCCACCGGTGAGAAGCCGTGCAGCGGGACCTGCACGAACACCAACGGCGACCCGAACAACTGCGGCGCGTGCGGCAACGCCTGCCCCTCGGGGCAGGTCTGCGACGGCACCGGCCACTGCTCGACGACCTGCCTCGCCGGCGAGACGCTCTGCGGCTCGGACGCCGGCGCGGAGTGCACCGACACGTCGAACGACGCCGCCAACTGCGGCGGATGCGGGAAAGCCTGCCCGGCCGGCGAGAGCTGCGTGAGCAGCGCCTGCAAGGCCGTCTGCCTTTCGGGCGAACAGCTCTGCTCGGGGAGCTGCACCAACACCGCGACGGATCCCCAGAACTGCGGCGGCTGCGGCAACGCGTGCCCGGGCGGCCAGAACTGCGTCTCCAGCGGCTGCACCTGCCCGGCGTCGACGCCGAACCCGTGCGGGACCGGGGCGGGCGCCATCTGCACCGACGTGAATACGGACAACGCCAACTGCGGCAGCTGCGGCAACGCCTGCACGGCGCCGCTGAGCTGCCAGAACGGCAGCTGCGCCTGCCCCGCGAGCCAGCCCGATCAGTGCGGCAGCGTCTGCACCGACACCCAGACCGACAGCCAGAACTGCGGCGGCTGCGGACCCTCGTTCGCCTGCGGGACCGGCCAGGCCTGCAACAACGGGACTTGCGTCACGGCGGCGTGCCTGTCCGGAGAGACCCTGTGCAACGGCCTCTGCACGAACGAGAAGACCGATCCGCTCAACTGCGGCGCGTGCGGCACCGCCTGCGATCCCGGGGCGGCCTGCTCGGGCGGGAGCTGCACGTGCCCGTCGGGGCAGCAGGACTGCAACGGCGCCTCGTCTTGCGGCACCGGACACTGCGGGGGCGCGAGCGCCTGCACCGACATGCAGGACGATCCGAAGCATTGCGGGACCTGCGGCACGACCTGCGCCAGCCCGACTCCTTACTGTACCGCCGGCGCCTGCCAGGCGAACTGCGCCGGCTCGGGCAACGCGGTCTGCTCCGGGCTGTGCGTCGACAAGAACACCGACAACGCCAACTGCGGCGGCTGCGGCAACGTCTGCGACCCGGGCGCCACCTGCTCCAGCGGCACCTGCACCTGCCCGAGCGGACAGAGCGACTGCAACGGCAGCAGCTCGTGCGGGAGCGGCCACTGTGGCGGCAGCAGCGCCTGCGTCAACGAGCAGGACAACCCCAGCCACTGCGGCGCCTGCGGCACGGCCTGCGCCAGCCCGACGCCCTACTGCACGAGCGGCAGCTGCCAGGCGAACTGCGCCGGCGCCGGCAACGCAGTTTGTGGCGGCCTGTGCGTCGACAAGAACACCGACGACGCCAACTGCGGCGGCTGCGGCAACGTCTGCGACCCGGGCGCCACCTGCTCGAGCGGCACCTGCACGTGCCCCTCCGGGCAGACGGACTGCAACGGCAGCTCGTCGTGCGGCACCGGCCACTGCGGGGGTTCGAGCGCCTGCACCAACGAGCAGGACGACCCCGCGCACTGCGGCGCCTGCGGCACGGCTTGCGCGAGCCCGACGCCCTACTGCACGGGCGGCGGCTGCCAGGCGAACTGCGCGGGAAGCGGCAACGCCGTCTGCGGCACCCTCTGCGTCGACAAGAACACCGACACCTCCAACTGCGGCGGCTGCGGGAACGTCTGCGATCCGGGCGCCACCTGTTCGAGCGGCACCTGCACCTGCGCCTCGGGACAGACGGACTGCAACGGCAGCTCGACCTGCGGCAGCGGCCATTGCGGCGGCGGGAGCGCCTGCACCGACCTCCAGACGGACCCGAGCAACTGCGCCACCTGCGGCCATGCCTGCGGCACGGGACAGAGCTGCGCGACCGGAACCTGCACCGACGCGTGCGAAGCGAACGGCGGCAGCCTGTGCTCGGGCGCGTGCGTCGACGAGCAGACCGACGACCAGCACTGCGGCAGCTGCACCAACGCCTGCGTGGCCGGCGCCGCCTGCTCCACCGGCAGCTGCGCCTGCACCGCGGCGGCGCCGAACCCGTGTCCCGCGAGCGGGACGCCCACGCTCTGCACGAACTTCTCCACCGACAGCTCGAACTGCGGGGGTTGCGGCACGAGCTGCAGCGCGAACAAGGGCTGCATCGACGGCAACTGCGTCGCCTGCGGCGGCAAGACGGAGCCCTGCTGCCCGACGACCGGCTGCCCCCAGTCGGACTGCGGCGCCGGCAACACCAGCGCGTGCGCCTGCGGCACCAACGGCATCTGCAACTGACCCGCCTCGCGGCCCCACCGCCCCGCGTGCTACGCTCGGGCGTGGCCAAGATCTACCGGCTGGCCGTCTGCAAGGGCCCCAACTGCACGTTCAACGGGGCCAACGACGTCTTCAAGGCCGCCGTGCAAGCCGTCGCCGAACAGGGATTGCAGGGCCGCTGCCTGGTCGCCCGCGGCGGCTGCTACGGCATGTGCGCCTTCGGACCGAACGTCATCGTGCGCGTGCACGATCCCGCCGAACCGCCCGATCCGCTCTCGTCGCGGGACTTCATGCTCCTGGGCGTCGAGGGCGAGCAGCATTACTCGGGGATGGCACCCGGGCAGATGACCCGCCTCGTCGCCGAGCACGTGGGCGAGGACCACCCCGTCGCCGAGTGGCTCCATGCGAACCGGCCGCGCCGCTTCTAAACCGGGGCCGCTTCGCGGTATCGTGGGCGAGTCACGGCGCTAGGTGATGGCCCCTCACGACGATCGCACCGTTCCCCGACACGCGATGGTCCGCCGCGTGTCGCTGCGCTTCTCCGGAGCCGAGGAGTACCTCTCCGCCTTCAGCGGCAACATCGGCCGCGGCGGCATGTTCGTCCACACGGACGATCCGCCGCTGCCCGGCAGCAAGGTGGCGCTCACCCTGAGCGTCGAGGGGATGGACGGCGAGGTGACGCTGCCGGCGGTGGTGGCGCACACGCGGTCGGACGGCGTGGGCGTCCGCTTCGATCCCTTGAGCCAGGACCAGACGGAAGCGGTGGAGCGCCTCTGCCACGAGGCCGAGCAGCGGCTGCAGGCGCTGGGCGGCGTCAGCAAGGCGCCCGCGGTTCCGGACGGCCCGGAGGCCTCGAAGACCCCGGCGCCCGGCGGCCTCCTCCTGCAGCCCGGCACGCTCGTGGATGGCCGCTACCGCATCCTCTCGCACCTGGCCTCGGGCGGCATGGGCGAGGTCTACACCGCGGAGCACGTGTACATGCGCCGCACGCTGGCGCTCAAGGTCCTCCACCCGCAGTTCGGCAACGACCCCGAGATGGCCGTGCGCTTCCAGCGCGAGGCCCAGATCGCGAGCTCGCTCGATCACCCCAACATCGTGCGGGTCTTCGACTTCGGCAAGACCGGCGACGGCAAGCTCTTCCTGGCCATGGAGCTGGTGGCCGGCGAGCAGCTCGAGGACATGCTGGTGCGGGAAGGCCGGATGGCGCCGGCGCGGGCGGTCGCGCTGATGGGCGAGATCTGCGACGCGGTCCACGACGCCCACGCTCACGGGATCATCCACCGCGACCTCAAGCTCGCCAACGTCATCGTCACGAAGCGGAAGGACGAGGAGCAGCCCAAGGTCCTCGACTTCGGCATCGCACGCCTCACCGACGAGGCGCCCGCGGGCGACAAGGCGGTCACGCGCCGGGGCATCGTGGTGGGCACGCCCGAGTACCTGTCGCCCGAGCAGGCCCTCGGCCAGCCGCTCGACGCGCGCGCCGACGTCTACTCGCTGGGCATCATGGCCTACACGCTCCTCGCGGGGCGGCTGCCGTTCTTCTCGGAGAACCTGCGGCACGTGGTCACGATGCAGCTCACGCAGCCCCCGCCCCCGCTGACGGGCGTCTCGCCCGAGCTCGACGCTCACCCCGCGCTCTGTGCCGCGGTTTACCGGGCCCTCGAGAAGGAGCGCGACCGGCGCTTCCCCACCGCGGCGGCGCTGGGCCAGGCGCTGCGCGATGGCCTGGCCGGGAGGAGTGCCGAGGCGGTGCCTGCGGTGGAGCCCGCGGCCGCGCCCCCGCCGCCTCTGCCCTCGGCGGAGGCCCCGGCGGAAGAGGTCGAGCCCTGCGCGCGCTGCGGCCAGCGCGTGATGAAAGGTGAACGCTTCTGCGCCTCGTGCGGCGCGCCGGTGGCGCCGCCCTGCCCGCGTTGCCAGAGCCCGACGCTGCCGGGCGCGCGCTTCTGCCCGGCGTGCGGCCTCGAGTTCACGCCCAAGCCGATCACCGCGTCGCGCTCCGCGGCGCAGCTGCCGCCGACGACCGCCGCCGACCCTGCCTCGCAGACCCTCGCGCGCCTGCAGCAGGTCGCCCGCTTCCTGCCCCCGCGGATGTTCGACGCGATGGTCGATGCGCGCGCCCAGGTTCGCGGCGAGGAGCGCCGCTACGTCACCGCCCTGTGGGTGTCGCTGGGCCCGGCGCGCGCCGAGGTCCGCTCGCGCTCCCTCGCGAAGGCGCTGGAGGCCATCCACGAGAGCGGCGGGGTGATCAACCTGATCGGCGAGGGATCGGTCCTCGCCTTCTTCGGCGCGCTGAGCGCGCGCGAGGACGACGCCTACCGCGCCTTGACGGCCGGGCTCGAGATCCAGCGCCGCGTCCGGGCCGCCAGCGACGGCGACGCCGTGGAGGTGCGCGTCGGGCTCAACGCCGGCGTGGCGGTGCCCGGCGAGGTGACCCCCGAGACGGGCGGCAGCTCCGAGACGATAGAGCTCGCCCGCGCCCTCGCCGAGGCGGCGGCGCCGGGCAAGGTGCTCGCCTCGACCTCCCTGGGCGAGGCCGGCGGCCCCTACCTCGACACCATCCCGGGCCCGGTGCTGCAGCCGGAAGGCGCCGCGGAGACCCTGCTCTCGATCCAGGTCGACGGCTTTCGCACGCCCGCCCGGGTCAACCGGCCGGAGCTTTGCGGCCGCGACAAGGAGAAGGCGGCCTTCCAGCGGCTGGTGCTCGCGACCGAGGGAGGCAAGACCAAGCCGGTGCTCCTCGTGGGCGAGGCGGGCATCGGCAAGAGCCGGCTCGCCGAGGAGGTGGGGCGCGAGGCCGAGGGACGCGGCTGGACGGTCTCGACGGCCCGCCGGACCGCGGAAGGGCGCGAGCGGCCCTTCAGCGCCGTGGGCGAGCTGGTGCTCGAGATGCTGCGCGTGCCCCGGGCGGCGCGCCACCAGGGGCTGCGCGAAGCCCTCGCGGGGGCGCTCAAGTCCACCGGCGACCGAGCGATCCTGGAGCAGGTGGCCGGGGTGGCGCCGCAGATCGGAAAGCTCCGGGCCGGCGCCGTGGCCGCGGCCGTGAAATCGCTCGAGGGCGCCCTGACGCGCGAGCGGCCGGCGCTGCTCGTCTTCGAAGACCTCGATCGGCTGGACCCCGGCAGCCGCCAGGTATTCAAGCTGCTCGCCGACGTCCACAAGCCGGTGGGCAGCCTGCTGTTCGGCGTCTCCCGGGTCGACCTCGCGCCCGCCGATCATCCCGCTGCGGCGTCGATCTACCGGGTGCCCGCGTTGAGCAACGACGCGAGCCTCGCGCTCCTCCGCTCGGTGCTCGGCGACGCGGCGATCCCCGCGCAGCTCCACGTCCTGGCGACCCGGGCGGGCGGGAACCCGCGGCGGCTGGTCGACTACCTTCACCTGCTCCTCGATCGTCGCGCGCTGGTGGAGGGGCCGCAGGGCATCTTCCTCGTCCAGGAGCCGCGCGACCTGCCCGGCACGCCGCTCGAGCTGGCGCGGGAGCGGATCCTCAGCCTCTCGGCCGACGAGCGCTACCTCCTCCAGGTGGCCGCCCTCATCGGCTTCGCCTTCGATGGGCAGCTGCTCAAGCGCATCCTCACCGGCCTGGACGTGCCGGGGCTCGTCAAGGACGCGCAGGCGCGCGGCCTGCTCGTGCAGGGGCCCGGTCACGCGCAGTTTCAGTTCACGAACGAGGAGATGCGGCAGGCCTTCCTCGCCACCGTGCCGCCTCAGGAAGCCGCGAAGCTCGAGCGGCACCTCGCCGAGGCCTTGCGCCGGCAGGCCTCGAATGACGGCTCGCCCGTGCCCGAAGGCGCCATCGCCCACCACCTCTCGGCCGCCGGCGACCACCTGGGGGCGCTGCAAGCGCTGGTGCGGGCGGCGGGGCAAGACCTGGCGGCGCGCGACCTCGCCGGCGCCGCCCGCGAGCTGCTCGAGGCGGGGCAGGAAGCGCAGCGCCTCGCCACGCCCGTGGGCACCGCGCGCGCGGCCGAGTGCTACTCGCGCGCCGCCTCCCTCGCCGCCGGCGCCGACCAGCCGGACGTGGCCGAGCCCGCGCTCGCGAAGGCGCTTGAGCTGCTGCCGGTGCTCTCGGATCCCGCGATCAAGTCCGAGATTCACCTGGCGCAGGCGGCCGTCGCGCGGCTGCGCGGCGAGGCGGTCGAGGCGCGCGCGGCGGCCCGGCAGGCGTTCGCCGACTTCGACGGCGCGGTCCCCACGAAGCGACTCGCGATCCTCGCGGCGCAGGCCGGGGCCACGGCGCTGGACGTGGGGGACGCCGAGGAGGCCGTGCAGCTCCTCACCGAAGCGCTTCCCACCGCGGAGGCCGATCGCTTCGCCCCCTGGTTCGGCATCCAGGACCTGGAGGCCCAGCTCCTCGCGGACCTCGGCTCCGCATACGCATCCACCGGGCAGATCCCCATCGGGGCCGATTTCCTCGACAAGGCGCTGCGGCGCGTGCGCCCGCGGCGGGACTTCACGCAGGAGGCGCGCATCCTGAAGCGGCTGGCCTCCCTGGCCGAGAAGGCCGGCGAGGGCCCTTCGGCGTCGTCCCACCACCAGGCGGCCGCCGAGGCCGCGGAGGCAGCCGGGGACCTCGAGGCGGCGGCGCTCGAGTACTACGCGCTGGCCCGACTCAAGCACCGCGAGGGCGCCGCGGGCGACGCTCGGACCTTCGCCGCGCGCGCCACCGAGATCTGCCAGCAGATCGGCTGGCAGGAAGGGCTCGGCATGGCCCGCGGGCTGTTCGGCTGAGGGCCTCCGCCGGAGCCGGCCGGCGGCGTCTCGCGGACTCCTGCATCGCCGACCGCAGGCTGGTGCCGCGCAGTTGACAGCCCGTTGGGCAGGCGACTAGGTTGCCGCCGCCCGGGGAGGGACCCCGCGCTTCGCCGCTCAATGCTCGGAGGACAAACCATGCGCCGCTCCCTCTTCAGCAGCCTCGCCACCGCGTTTCTCACCCTGGCGGCCTGCGGCCCCGGCGCAGCGCCCACCGGGGACGGCGGCACGACGTCCGGCAACACCTCGGGCAACACCGGAGGCTGCGCCGGCGGCTCGAGCCTGTGCAACGGCGTCTGCACCAACACGAGCTCCGACAACCAGAACTGCGGCAGCTGCGGCAACCAGTGCAGCCAGGGCTCGAGCTGCGTCTCCGGGAGCTGCCAGCTCCAGTGCCCCACGGGTCAGACCGAATGCAGCGGCCTGCTCGGCGCGTCGCCCACCTGCGTCGACACGTCCACGGACTCGGCGAACTGCGGCAAGTGCGGGCAAGCCTGCCCGAGCGGCCAGTCCTGCGTGAATGCCGCCTGCGCGTCGAGCTGTCCCAGCGGGCAGACCCAGTGCACCTCCGGGACCACGTCGGTGTGCACCAACACCTCCAATGATCCGGCCAACTGCGGCAGCTGCGGCAAGAGCTGCGCCGACGGCGGCGCGTGTCTCAACGGGGCCTGCCAGTCCGGCGGCTGCCCGGGGGGCAGCACGCTCTGCGGCGGGACCTGCACGAACACGCAGTCGGACAACCTGAACTGCGGCGGCTGCAACAAGCCCTGCACGGGCAGCGAGGTCTGCAGCCACGGCAGCTGCGCTTGCCCCGGTGGCGGCACCTTCTGCGGCAGCGCGTGCACCAACACGGCCACCGATCCATCCAACTGCGGCGGCTGCGCGGGCGTGGACGGCGGCGTGGCCTGCGCTTCCGGCGAGGCGTGCGTCGCGGGCAAGTGCGGCTCGAACTGCCCCGTCGGCCAGAAGCTCTGCGGCACCACCTGCACGAACACCGGCATCGACCCCGCGAACTGCGGGACGTGCGGCGACGTCTGCCCCGGCGGCGAGGCCTGCGTGAACGGCGTCTGCCAGTCGAGCTGCCCCACCGGCCAGAGGCTCTGCGGCCCGGACGGCGGTGCCACGTCCTGCGTGGAAGTGTCGGTCGATCCCGCCAACTGCGGCGCCTGCGGCGTGGCCTGCAAGACCGGCCAGCTCTGCGTCAGCGGCAGCTGCTCCTGCCCGGCCAACCAGACCCTGTGCGGCACGGGCAGCTCGGCGGCCTGCACGAACACCTCGACCGACAACCTGAACTGCGGCCACTGCGGCATGTCGTGCACGGGCTCGACCGTGTGCAGCAGCGGCTCCTGCAACGCCGACTGCGGCACGCTCATGGATTGCAGCGGTGTCTGCGTGAACAGCAAGACGGATCCCACCAACTGCGGCGCCTGCGAGAACAAGTGCCCGTCGGGCACCGCCTGCTCGGGAGGGAACTGCGTCTCGGCCTGCGCGGCCGGCCAGCAGATCTGCAGCGGGGTCTGCGTCAGCATCAACTCGGACAACCTCAACTGCGGCGCCTGCGGCAACGCGTGCCCCGCCGGCCAGACCTGCATCTCCGGCGGCTGCACGCTGGTCTGCCCCGGAGGCGAGACCCTCTGCTCGTCCGCCTGCGTGAACGTGAACTCCGACCCCCAGAACTGCGGCGTCTGCGGCAAGGCGTGCCCGAGCGGGGAGGCCTGCGTCACCGGGAAGTGCACCGGAACGTGCCCGTCGGGCGAAGCGCTCTGCGGGAACGCCTGCGTCAGCGAGCAGACCGACCCCGGGAACTGCGGCGGCTGCGGCAACGTCTGCCCCCTGGGCGAAGCCTGCGTCTCGGGCGGCTGCACCGCGACCTGCCCCTCCGGCGAGACGCTCTGCAACGGCCTCTGCACCGACACCACGAGCGACAGCCTCAACTGCGGCTCGTGCAGCAACGCCTGCGGAGCGGGCAGCACGTGCGTGGGCGGCTTCTGCACCGTGAGCTGCACGGCGCCCCAGATCGCCTGTGCCGCCGGCTGCACCGATCCGACCTTCGACGATTCCAACTGCGGCAGCTGCGGCAACGCCTGTGACCCCGGAGCGGGCACGGTCTGCCAGTACGGGACCTGCACCGCCTGCCCGACGGGCACGACCTACTGCAGCGGGAGCTGCGTCGACACGACGAGCGACGTGAACGACTGCGGCGGTTGCGGCCTCGCCTGCGCCGCGCCGGCCGACAGCTGTTCGTCGAGCGCGTGCGGCACCGCCGGTGCGCTCGCCACCGCGCAGGGCGCTCCCTGGATGGTGATCGACGACGGCGTCAACATCTACTGGACCGACTACCTGAACGGCCAGGTCGTGAAGGCGCCGATCGCCGGGGGCGCCCCGGTGACGCTGGCCACGGGCCAGTCCGGACCGCTCGGCCTCACGGTGGATTCGGTCAACGTCTACTGGGCGAACGTCGGCACGAGCCTCAACGATTACACCGACGGCACGATCATGTCCGTGCCGATCGCCTCGACCGGCACGACCGCTCCCACGACCCTCGCCTCGGGCCTCACGGCTCCCGACTACGTGGCAGTGGATGCGACCAGCGTCTACTGGGTGGGCCAAGGCCTGGTCGGCACCGACGGCGTCCTGATGTCCCTCGCCCTGGGCGCCAGCGGCGCGACTCCGACGACGCTCGCGACCGGTCTGGACACGCCGGAGCAGCTCGTCGGCGCCGCCGACACGAACGGCAACTTCACCGACCTCTACTGGGCCGCCTACGGCACCCCGGCGAACGCCTACACCGACGGTTCGCTCCAGACGATGTCGCTCGCGGCCGGGACGGTCACGACGCTCGCCTCGGGCCAGGGCGGTCCCTTCGGCCTGACCGGCGGCACGCTCCTCAACTCCGACGGCTCGAGCAGCCTGTACCTGTTCTGGACGAACAACGTGGGCAACGCGGTGGAGGGCCTCCAGGTCGTGACCGGCGCGCAGCCGTTCGAGGTGGCGACGAACCAGTCGAGTCCCCTCGGCATCCTCCTGGGCGCCGACGGCCTCTACTGGACCAACTCTGGCGTCGGCACGGTGATGAAGATCGTGTACATCGGCACGACGCCGAGCACGCTGGCCAGCGGCCAGGCGAGCCCGGCCGGGATCACGGGCGATCTCGCCACGGGCCTCGACATCTACTGGGCGAACGAGGGGACCGCGGCCGGCGGCTACACCGACGGCAGCATCGGCGAAGCCGCGCCGTAGCCCCCTACGTCACCGCTCGAAGCGGTGGGCGATCGGAAATCGCCAGCCTTCCCCGAAGGCGCGGCTGGTGACGCGCAGCACGGGCGCCGCCTGCCGGCGCTTGTACTCGCTGCGCACGAGGAGGCGGAGCACCCGCTGCACGTCCGCCGCCGGGAGGCCTCGCGCGACGATCTCCGCCCCCGAGAGGCGCTCCTCCACCGAGAGGCGCGCGATCTCGTCGAGCAGCTCGTATGGCGGCAGCGAGTCGAGGTCCGTCTGGCCGGGCCGCAGCTCGGCCGTGGGCGGCCGCGTGATCGTGCGCGCGGGGATCACCTCGCGCTCGCGGTTCAGGTGCCGGGCCAGCCGGTAGACCAGCGTCTTGGGCAGGTCGCCGATCGCCGCGAGCCCACCCGCCATGTCGCCGTAGAGCGTGCAGTAGCCCACCGACAGCTCGCTCTTGTTGCCGGTCGACAGGAGCAGGTCACCGCGCTTGTTGGAGAGCGCCATGAGGATCGTGCCTCGGATGCGCGCCTGGAGGTTCTCCTCGGTCACGTCGGGCGGCCGGCCCGCGAAGGGTTCGCGCAGGGCGCCGAGAAAGCTCTCGAAGACGCCCTCGATGGGCACGACCTCGAAGGCCGTGCCGAGCGTGCGGGCGAGCACCCGGGCGTCCTCCGTGCTCATGTCGGCCGTGTAGCGCGAGGGCATCGCCACGCCGAGCACCGACGACGCGCCGAGGGCGCGCGCGGCGATGGCCGCCGTCAGGGCGGAGTCGATGCCCCCCGAGAGCCCGAGGACGGCGCTCGCGAAACCCGTCTTCGCGGCGTAGTCGCGCAGGCCCAGGTCGAGCGCATCGAGGATCTCCTGGTCCTCGCCGGCGCTGCCGGCCGCGGGCAGCGGCGGGACCGGCGCGGCTTCGACCCCCGCGACCAGGAGACTTGCCGCGAACGCCGGGGCGCGGGCGATCACCTCGCCGGCCGCGTCCAGCGCCACGCTGCGGCCGTCGAAGACGAGCGAGTCGTTGCCGCCCACGAGGTTGACGTACAGCATCGGCACGCGGTGGCGGCGGCACGCCGCGCCGAGCATGCGTTCCCGCAGGGCCGGCTTGCCCATCGCGTAGGGGCTGGCGCTCACGTTGAGCACCATGTCGATCCCGGTGCGCGACAGCTCCTCGAGCGGATCTTCCCGGTAGCGGGGCCTCGGCCAGAACGACTTGTCGTTCCAGACGTCCTCGCAGATCGTGACGCCGAGCCGCACGCCGTCGACCGTCGCCACCGTCGGCGCCTGCCCTGGATCGAAGTAGCGTCCCTCGTCGAAGACGTCGTACGTGGGCAGGAGCAGCTTGCGCGCCACCGTCACGCGGCCGTCCTGCAGCACCGCCGCGGCGTTGTGGACGCCGGCGCCCTCGCCGGCATGCCTCTCGGCGAAGCCCACGACGACCGCCAGGCCGCGCGACCACTCCGCGGGAGCGGCGAGCTCCCGCAGGGTCCGTTCGCTCCGGTCCACGAAGCTCGCGAGCTCGAGGAAATCCCGTGGCGGGTAACCGGTCAGGGTCAGCTCGGGAAAGGCGACCAGGCGCGCACCCTGGGCCCTGGCCCGCTCGGTGGCCTCGCGGACCAGCTTCGCGTTGCCCTCGAAATCCCCCACGACGGTGTCGACCTGGGCGGCGGCGGCGCGGAGCGGGAAGCTCAAGGCGGTTCCATGTTAACCGGCGCCCGCCGCCTGTGCTACGCTCCCCTTTTCCCGTGCGCTCCATCCCCTTCTCCGCCTGCCTGCTCCTCGCCGCGTGCGCCGGACCGCAGAAGATCTCGACCGCGGATCTCTCGAGCGACCTGCAGCTGCAGTCGATGCCGACCGGCGCGGTGGTCACCGAGAGCGGGCGCGCCATCGGCAAGACGCCGCTGTGGCTCACGCTGCAGGCGAACCGCGGCTACAGCCTGACGTTCTCGGCCCCGGGCTACGCGTCGCGGACCGTGGGCGGCACGCGCGAGGAGCTGCTGCACCTCGGCGGCGGCCAGCTGGGCGTGGTCCTCGTACCCCAGGGCTTGACCCTGCGCACCCCGCCCTCGTTCGACCGCCCCGACGCGCTCGCGAGCATCGCCATCGAGCTCGAGCACCGCCGCGCCTGGGCGCAGGCCATCCAGTTCTGGATCCGCGTGGTCCAGCTCCAGCCGCGCAACGCCCGCGCCCACCGCGGCCTGGGCAGCGCCTACGCGAAGATCGGCAAGGACGAGGACGCGATCCGCGAGTACGAGCAGTACCTGTTCCTCGCGCCCGACGCCGACGACGCCGAGCGCGTGCGGCACGCGGTGGACGCCTTCCGCGGCGGCATTGACATGCCGGTCCGCAACGAGGGCGAGGACCAGTGAGCCACGCCCCGCACGAGGAGCATCGCCGCCGCGCGCCGCCCTCGGTCGCGTGCTTCGTGGTGACCTCGTCCCGGAGCCGCACCGAGGCGAACGACGAGGGCGGCCGCATCCTGCGCGAAGGCCTCGAAGGCGCGGGGCACCGCGTGGTGGGGCGCCGCCTCGTGCCCGACGACGAGATGGAGCTGCGGCGCCTCGCGGCCGTGGACGCCCCGCGCGCGGGAGCACAGGCGCTCCTCTACACCGGGGGCACCGGTCTCTCGCCGCACGACCGCACCCTCGAGGCCCTCGAGCCGCTCTGGACCCGCCGGCTGCCCGGCTTCGGCGAGCTGTTCCGGCAGCTGTCGTTCGCCGAGGTCGGCCCCGCCGCGATGATGTCGCGCGCCGAGGCCGGCGCGATCGGTCCCCTGTTCGTGGTCGCGCTCCCGGGCAGCCCGGCCGCGGTGCGCCTCGCGCTCGAGAAGCTCATCCTGCCCGAGCTGGGCCACGCCGTGGGCCTGCTCCAGGGCGCCTAGGTGCTCTCCGCCCGGCGCGCGCCCCTCGTGAAGGAGCTCCTCGACGGGCTCCGCGCGGCGCACGACCCGGCCGAGCGCATCCCTCACGATCCGGTCGAGCTGGTGCACCTCTACCGGGCCCCGGAGGACGTGGAGGTGGCCGGCCTGCTCTGCGCGTCCCTCGCCTACGGCCGCGTCGACCTCTTCAAGCCAGTGCTGCGGCGGCTGCTCGCCGCCCTCGGCCCGTCCCCGGCGGCCTTCTGCCGCGAGATGCCCGAGCGGCCCCGCTGGTCTGCCTTCGAGGGGATCGTGTACCGCTTCAACAAGGGCGCCGACCTCGCCTGCCTGCTCTGGGCCTGCGGCGAGGCCCTGCGGCGGCAGGGCAGCCTGGGCGCGCTCTTCGCGCGATCCTTCCGGGAGGGCGGCGGCGTGCGCGGAGGCCTCGAGCGCTTCACGGGCTGGCTGCGCGCGGTCGACTTCGGGCCGGTCCGGCGCCGGCTCGGCGCGCCGCGGGCGCTCGAGCACCTGCTCCCCGCGCCCGGCACGGGCGGCGCCTGCAAGCGGCTCAACCTGTACCTGCGCTGGATGATCCGCGGCCCGGACGCCGTGGACTTCGGGGTCTGGCGGCTGCCGCCGTCGGCGCTCGTGATCCCGCTCGACACGCACATCGCGCGCATGTCGCGCAACCTCGGCCTCACCCGCCGGCGCGACCTGTCCTGGCGGACCGCGGAGGAGATCACCGCCTCGCTGCGGCTGCTCGATCCCGAGGATCCGGTGAAGTACGACTTCGCCCTGTGTCACTACGGCATGAGCGGCCTGTGCCCGCCCGCGCGGCGCCTCGCCCGCTGCCGGAGCTGCGAGCTGCGCCGCGGCTGCGGCCCGGGCACACGCCTCGTGCGCCTCCACCCGGCTTGCGCCGCCCCCCTCGATTCACTAGCATCCGCGCGCCTTGACGGCCCCGAAATCACCTGATCTGCGGGAGGTGGCGCGCGCCGTGAAGCGCACGCGCCGCCGCCGGCCCGAGACCCACGTGGCCATCCCGCTGCCGCCCGAGCGGTCGCGGGTCGCGCGCGCGCTGGAACCGGTGGTGCGGGGCGAGGGGCCCGACCGCGTCGTCGACGCGCTCACGATCACGCGCGTGTTCAACCTCGAGGATCTCGACGCCAAGGAAGATCGCGAGGAGCGCGCGCGCCCGCTGACGGGCGAGGCGCGCGAGTACGCCATCCGGCTGAGCAGCATCCCTCTCCTCTCGTCCCTGTCGAAGGCGGCCATCGCCGAGCTGGCGGCCTCGGTGCACCTGCGCACGCTCGCCGCGGGCGAGGTGCTCTTTCACGAGGGCCAGCCGGCGCGCAGCTTCTTCATCGTGGCCGAGGGCGACCTCGAGGTCATCCGCAGCCGCGCCCGCCGCCGCGGCGCCCTCGCCCGCCTGGGCCCCAACGAGGTGCTCGGCGTCTTCGGCCTCTTCGCGGGCCGCCGGCGCGCCGCCACCGTGCGCGCCCACCTGTCGTCGGTCGTGCTCGAGATTCCGGGCACCGCGCTCGCGCGGCTGGTCAGCCGCCACGCCTCGGCCCGGGTCGCGGTGCGCACCTTCTACCAGCAGCGCCTCCTCTCGGTGTTCCTCGCCAGCTCGCCCATCTTCGGCGAGCTCGCCCCCGACCTCCGCGCCGGCATCGTCCAGCGCTTCGAGTCCAAGGACCTCCCCGCGGGCGCCACGCTGCTCAAGGCGGGCGAGGTGACGAGCGGCCTCTGCCTCGTGATGAACGGCCAGGTCGTGCTGCGGCGCCAGCGCAAGGGCGAGAGCCGCGGCGAGGAGCTGCTCCGGCTCTCCCGCGGGCAGTACTTCGGCGTGATCTCGGCGCTGACGGGCACCCCCTGCGCCGTCTCGGCCAACGCCGTCGCCGCCTGCTCGGTCGTCGTGCTCTCGCACCGGCAGTTCAGCGCCATCCTCGCGGAGCAGCCGGCGCTCGCCAACCTGCCGAGACGCCTGAAGGCCGAGGGCCTCCTCGTGTCACGCGAGGTCTTCACCGGCGACGCCGGGGTCCCGGGCCTGGCCCGCTAGCGCGGCAACCCGCCGGATTCGCTCGCGTCCACGCCCGCTCGGTTGCCGGCACGCGGGCTTTTCCATACCATTCACGGTATGGGCAACGACCGGACGTTCCGGCCCAGCGCCGCCCTGATCGCCGTCCTCGCCGGCGCGGCCGTGTGCTGGCTCGGCGTCCTCGCGCTCCTGCTGAACCTGCGGGGCGTCGAGGGCAAGACCTACCTCACGGTGTTCTTCTTCATCGGCTTCTTCGGCGTCTTCCTCGTCTACTACTCGACGCAGGCGATCGTGGTGCACCCGGGCGGCCTGGTGGTCCGCCGCTTCCTCGCCCTCACGTCGTTCGACTTCCAGGACATCGTGAAGATCGAGGTCCACCCGGGCCCGGCGATGACCGTCTACGACGTCTTCACGCGCCAGGGCCCCATCCAGTTCAGCAGCTGGTTCCGCGGCCACAAGGAGCTGCTCGACCTGATCGTGCGCGGGGCGCGCCTGGAGCCGCGCCAGGCCTGAGGGCTCGCCGCGCCCGGCGCCGGATGCTAGGGTGCGGGGCCCATGAAGACCCTCGCCGCCGTCGCCGCGGCGCTCGCCGCCCTGGCGGCCTGCCGCGATTCCAGCGCCCCGAACCCCGAGGCCCAGGGGCCGGGCGCCCCTCCCTACGCGGGACCCTCCCAACCCCAGCGGCCGCAGCTCTCGCCGCAGGAGATCGCCGAGCACATCACGGCCGCGCAGCTCGTCGCGCCGCCGGCGACGATGCACGCCGTGGCCCCCGGGCCGGTGGGCGCCACCTTCGGCGGCGGCGCCGTCCGCTACCTCGGCTACGAGTTCGCCCCCGAGAAGCCCTACCCGGGCGGCGTCATGCGGATCACCCACTACTGGCAGGTGCTGAAGAAGCTGCCGGGCGACTGGACGATCTTCGTGCACCTCTCGCCGCCGGGACAGCCGGGCGTGATGCTCAACGCCGACCACGTGGCGCTGCAGGGGCTCTACCCCACCTCGGAGTGGCGCCCCGGCACGCTCTTCCGCGACGACGAGTTCCTGAGGCTGCCGCAGCAGCTCCCGGCGCAGCCGCTCGAGATGTACGTGGGCCTCTTCCAGGGCGACCAGCGCCTCACGCTCGACCAGATCGCCCTCGGCCAGGAGAACCGGCTGCACGTGGGGCAGATCCCCATCGGCGCAGGGCCGAGCGCCGCGCCGCTGCCGGTCTACAAGGTGCCCCGCGCCAAGGGACCCATCACGATCGACGGCAAGCTCGACGAGCCCGACTGGAAGCGCGCCCCCTCGACCGGCGCCTTCGTGCGCAGCCTCGACGGCGGCCCCACGAAGTACTTCACCGAGGCGAAGCTCCTGTGGGACGACCAGTACCTCTACGTGGCCTTCAAGTGCGAGGACGAGGACATCTGGACGAGCTACACGAAGCACGACGACCCGCTCTACAACCAGGAGGTCGTGGAGATCTTCATCGACGCCGACGGCGACGGGAAGACCTACAACGAGCTCGAGATCTCGCCCGCGAACGTGACCTTCGACGCGGACTTCAAGGAGCGCCGCAAGGACCTCGACAAGGCCGTGCAGTGGGAATCGGGCATGAAGACGGCGGTGGTCGTGAACGGCACGCTGAACCAGGCGAGCGACAAGGACCAGAGCTGGGTGGCCGAGGCGGCCATCCCCATCGCCAACCTCGATTCGGTGCCGCACGTCCCGCCGCACCCGGGCGACCGCTGGCGCGCGAACCTGTACCGGCTGGACTGGCACACGAACCGCAAGGTGAACGAGGGCAGCGCGTGGAGCCCTCTGTTCATGGGCGACTTCCACAACCTGCCAAGGTTCGGCTGGCTGGAGTTCGAGGGCTAGGCGTCCCCTCTCCCCGGTCAGGGAGAGGGCCAGGGTGAGGGGTCCCCGACGCACGCCCTCGAAGCTCCGCTAGAACACCCCCGCCACGATCTGCCAGGAGACCGTGGCCTGCGAGCGCCCTTCCGGGTCGCCCTGGAACCTCAGGTAGCCGCGCAGCTCGAGCGTGTCGACGAGCTCCTCGGCCCGGAGCTGCGAGCAGTCGAGCAGCGAGACGGCGAGGTCGCGGAAGTAGGCCTTGCCGCGCAGGTAGCCCACCGGGCTGCCGGCCGGCGTGCGCTCGCGCAGCCGCTCGGCCAGCTCGCGCAGATCGATCTCGGAGACGTCCTCGACGGCCACGCCGGAGAACGTAGTCACGCTGCCCGGTTACAGGCAGATGCCGCCGTCGCAGCTGCTGCCGGCGGGACAGCTGCCATCGGCCGCGCACAGCCCCGCGCAGCACAGCCCGAGGCTGCTCCCATGGCACGGGCCGGCGCCGCAGGTGAGGCAGCAGATCGACGTGGCGCAATCGGAGTCGACCTGGCACCCCGCGCCCTTCGAGCCGGCGCAGGCGCCGACGCCGAACGCGAGGCCCAGCACCAGGAGGAGCCGACGCATGCCGGCTAGCCCACCGACGCGGCCAGCTTGTAGCGGCGCGCCTTGCCGGGACCGCCGCCGTTCCCCACGAAGCGGGGCTTCTTGGCGC
>DATJNL010000480.1:0-6787 GCA_035508175.1 Myxococcales bacterium | reverse complement strand
GCGCCCCGAGCTGCGGCAGCGCCCCGTCGAGCTGCGGTTCGTCGTCCTGCGGCTCGTCCTGCGGTTCGGATTGAAGCCCTTCCCGGTTCCAGGTCATGCCGACGGCACGAGCGGCAGGGCGAACCGGAACGTCGTTCCCTTGCCGACCTGGCTCTCGACCCAGATGCGGCCTCCTTGCGCCTCCACCAAGCCCTTCGCGATGTAGAGGCCGAGACCCGCGCCGGGTGCTTGTGCCGGGCGGCCGCGCCAGTAGCGATCGAAGACGTTCGGCAGCTGGGCGCCGTCGATGCCCGGTCCGGTGTCCCGCACCTCGAACACGCAGCTGCCCTCGTGGCGCCGCAGATCGAGCGCGACCTCGCCGGCAGCAGTGAATTTGACGGCGTTCGACAGCAGGTTCGCGAGCACCTGCGCCAGTCTGCCCCGATCGCAGCGGACCGGGATGGCGCCCTCCGGGATCTGGCTCCGAAAGGCGAGCCCCTTCTCCTCCGCGCTCGGACCGATCAGCTCCGAGACCTCACGGGCTACCGCGGCGGCGTCGTGCGCCGCCATCTGCAGCGAGAGCTGGCCGGAGTCGAGGCTCGCGGCGTCCAGTAGGTCGCGGATCATCCGCGCCATCTTCGCCGCGGATCGCTCGATCATCCGTGCCTGCCGCCCCGGAGAGCTGCGGCCTTCATCCGGGAGCCGGCGCGCGAGGAGTCCGCCCGCCGCGAGGACGGGCTGCAGCAGGTTGTTGAGGTCGTGCGAGACGACCGCGAGCACGTCCTCCCGGAGGCCGATGGCCTGCTGGGCGTCGCGGAAGAGGCGGGCATTGTCGATCGCGAGAGCCGCCCGGAGCGCCAGCTCCTCGGCCAGCGACAGATCGTCGCCATCGAAGAGGCGGCCGGGATCCGTCGAGAGCAAGGTCAGCATGCCGATGGTCCGGCCGCGGGTTCGCATCGGGATGGTCATCGACGAGCGGATTCCCATCTCGGCCACGGCGGCGCGGAGCTCGGGGTCGCGGATCGCCTCGTCGAGCTGCGCGGCGTTCGTTTCGTGACGCAGGATCGGCACGCCCGTTCTCAGGGCCTCCTCGAGGCCGGGCCGGCTTCCCTTCTCGCGGGGCGCGAGGTGACGGAGGGACTCGGCCCAACGGACCTGGGCGGGGTCGCGGTGCGTCACCGCAACGCGCGCCATGTCGTCGCCCTCCATCACGTCCACGATGCACCAGTCGGCGACGCGCGGCACGGCGAGCTGCGCGAGCGTCTTGAGCGTCGGCTCTGGATCGAGGGACTGCGCGAGCTTGAGGCTCGCCTCCGCGAGGAAACCCCTGCGTTCCTCCAGCCGGCGCGACTCGCTGAGTAGGCGCGTGTTGTCCAGCGCAAGCGCCGCTCTCTCCACCAGCGCCTCGGCCAGCGCCACGTCGCGCGGGCCGAACGGCCGCGCCGGATCCGATCGCATGAGCGACAGGATGCCGAGCACCCGGCCGCGGGCGATCAGCGGCAAGATCCCGGCGGAGACCGTTCCCAGCCGGCGCAGCAGATCCAGGTGTTCGGCGTTCTGTGCCGCTGCTTCCAGATCCCCATCCTTCACTTCGAGCGTCCAGTGTGCCCGGCCGGCCCTCAGCGCCTCGAGCAGCTCCGAGCCGGGGTGTTCGCCCGGCGGAAAGCGCCGGAGGTACTCGTCCACGAGGCCGTTCTTCGCCGGATCTCGATGGAGCGCGGCGACGCGGCGCGCCGGCTGGTCGGGCCCGCCCAGGACGGCGGTGCACCAGTCCGCCAGCTCGGGGACGCTGAGCGCCGCGAGCTCGGTCAGCACTCCCTCCGGATCCGTGGCCTGGACCAGGGCCTGCCCCGCCCGCGCCAGGAAATCGGCCCCGCGCTTGGTCTGCTCGAGGTGTTCCTGCGCCGCGAGGGCGTCCTCGAGGCTGCTGCGCAGGCTTGCGCGGAGCTGCCAAACGAGGGCGATGGTGAAGAGCGCGGCCACCACGGTCCCGCCCACGACGGTCGCCGCCCGGAACCAGAGGGGCACCGGGACGGCGGGGAGGATCTGGCCGACGCCGGCACAGAAGACGAGCGACCCGCAGGCCGTGGCGAGGAGCCAGCGGAGGGGCGCGCCGTCGAGAAACCGCAGGGCGAGGACCGCCGCGAGCAACGCCGCGACGCAGAGCGCGGGCCAGCCGGCGGGGAGGAGCAGGACGGCGCCCACCGTGAGCCCGAGCGTCGTCCAGGCGAGGGCCAGCCCCACGCCGCGACGCTCGCCCCTGGCCGCCGTCCGCCACGCGGCCAGCGCGACGAGCGTCAGGAGCGCGAGCAGGCCTCCGACCGCGGCCACCCGGCCGCTGGCGAGACGCCAGCCCATCCCGAGGAAGAGAAGCGCGAAGGCGAGCGCCGCCGTACCCAGGCCTGCCGCGAAACGGCGGAGATGGACGTCGTTCGCGGACAAGACGAGCTCAGCGGCCGGAGGGCGCCCCTCCATGCGCTCGCGCGAGCCGTTCGAGCGCCTGCTCGGCGTCGTGAACGCGCGCGCGGGCGCGCTTGGCGGCGTCCTGGTCGCCGCGTTGCTCCGCGTCGGTCAGGTCGGACATCGCTTGCTTCTCCTGTGCGGCGGCCTCCTCGAGGGTGAGCGGCCTGGGCGGGCGGCGGAGCGCAAGAAAAGTCGCGAGCAGCACGGCGGCCATGAGCACGCCGACGATCGCCGCGAGGGCAGGCCGGGAGATCGGCGGTGTCTTGGACTCGGGCATGGGGCGGCTAAGCTAGCACGCCGGCGAAGCGGCGGCTGGGGGCTTGCCGCCGTACCCCCGAAGCTTGTTCATGCCGTCGAAGGCCGCCACCTTGTAGCACTCCGCGAGCGTCGGATAGTTGAAGACGGTGCGGACCAGGTACTCGAGGCGGCCGCCGAGCGCCATCACCGCCTGGCCGATGTGCACGAGCTCGGAGGCGTGCGTGCCGCAGATCCAGACGCCCAGGATGTCGTGGCTCTCGCGGTGGATCAGCAGCTTGAGGAGGCCGTCGAAGTCGCCCAGGATGTTGCCGCGCGCGATCTCGCCGTAACGGGCGAGGCCGGTCACGTGGGGCACCGCCTCCGCGACGAGATCCTCCTCGGTCTTCCCGACCCACGCGATCTCGGGGATGGCGTAGATGCCATAGGGCAAGAGCTCTCCGCGGGCTTCGGTCGGCAGCCCCAGCGCGTGGCAGGCCGCGAGCCGCCCCTGCTCGGCGCTCGTCGCCGCGAGCTGTGGCGCACCGATCACGTCGCCGGCGGCGTAGATGTGGGCCACGGCGGTGCGGTACACCGCGTCGACCTTGAGTCGGCCACGGTCGTCGGCCACGAGACCGGCGCGATCGAGGGCGAGCCCGGCGGTGTTTCCCTGGCGACCGGCCGAGACGAGCACGACATCGGCGTCGATCGCATGTCCGCTCTCCATGACGACGCGGTGGTGATGCGACGGGCCGGTCTCGAGGCGCGCGATCCGCTCGCCGAGGTGAAGGCGCACGCCGCCCCTCTCGAGCTGCGAGCGGAAGAGCTCGCGGATCTGCCCGTCGACCGAATCGAGAAACGTCTCGCGAACGTCGCACAGGGACACGTCGACGCCGAGCGCGGCGAACATGGACGCGTATTCGACGCCGATCACGCCCGCGCCGGCGACGAGCAGCCGCTGCGGCAAGCGGGGGAGCGAGAGGATGTCGTCGCTCGTGAGCACCGTCTCGTGATCGACGTCGAGCTCCCGCGGCCGCGCGGGGACCGTGCCGACCGACACGAGGACGAACCGGCCCTCGATGCTGCCGCGGGACCCGTCCGGTCCTTCGTACGAGATCTCGTGCGGGCCTTCGAAGCGTGCGAACCCACAGTGCACGTCGATGCCGTTGCGCTCGAGCTGGTGCCGGATCACCTCGCGCTCGCGCTGGATGACGGCCTGCGTGCGCGCGAGCAGCTGTGCGCCGGTGACCTCGGACACGGGTGGTCCCATACCGTAGAGGCGCCGCTGGCGAGAGCCGGAGAGGTCGATGATCGCCTCGCGCAGCGTCTTGCTCGGAATCGTGCCGGTGTTGATGCAGACCCCCCCGAGGTGCAGCGGCGAGACGACCGCCACCTTCGCGCCGACCTTCGCGGCCTGCACGGCGGCCCGCTGCCCCGCGGGTCCGCTGCCGATGGCGATGAAGTCGTAGCTGGCGGCCACGGTCAGCCCGGAAGCTCGCGCCGCTTGAAGGCGTGCGCCAGCGCCTCGCCCACGCGGAAGCTGTTGGCCATGATGGTGAACGTGGGCGGGACGCCGCCCGGGTTGGGCATGAAGCTTCCGTCGACGACGTACAGGTTCTTCACCTCGTGGCTGCGGCAGTCTCGGTCCAGCACCGACGTCGCGGGGTCCGCGCCGAAGCGGCAGGTGCCGTACTGCAGGATCATCGATTCGCTGAACTCGTAGGGCGTCCAGCTCTCGTCCGGATCGAGGGCCGCCAGGATCTCGAGGCCGCGGGCGTGCACGGCGTCGGCCGCCTCGAGGTCGAGCGGGTGGTGTGCGAGGGTGATGCGCGCGGAGGGGATGCCCCACTTGTCTCGAACGTCGGGGTCGAGCGTCACGTGCATGCCTGGGTTCGCGAAGCTCTCGCAGAAGCTCTCGAAGGAGATGTTCACCGAGCCGCGGATGCGGTCGCGGATGCGATCCTTGAGCTGGAGGCCGAACGTGAGGTCGCCCTTGCTGCTCACGGCCTGGGCTTCTGCCGCGGCGATCGGGTTCAGGTGGGAGAACAGGAAGGAGAGCGTGCCGCCCTTGGGGACGCCGTCCTTCGGCTTGAAGTAGAAGTCCTGCACGCAGCGGTGGATGAACGGCTCCTTGGAAAGCACCCATGGCTTCGAGGTGCGCCGCTTTGCGATGTCGAAGCGGGCGAAGCCGTCGCGGTGATTCGAGAACGTGAGGTTCTGGCCGACGAGGCCGTTGCCGTTTCCGAGTCCCTGCGGGAAGGCGGCGCTCCGCGAGTTCAGGAGCAGGCGGGCGGATTCGATCGAGCTGCAGGAGACGACGATCGCCCGGCCGCGCGCCCGCAGCGTCCGGCCCTCCGCGTCGAAATACAGCACGCCGGTCGCGAGGCCGTCCTTGCCGCTCTCGATCTCGTAGGCCATGCAGCCGGGGCGGATCTCGCAGCGGCCGGTGGCCTCGGCCGCAGGCAGGACGCTCTCGGCCGTCGAGCCCTTGGCCCCCGTCTCGCAGCCGTAGCTGCCGCAGAGCGCGCAGTAGCTGCAGAGGCTTCGTTCGCCGACCGGCCTCGTGAGGATGGCCCGCGGCAGCGGGAAGGCATGCCAGCCGAGCTGGGCACAGGCGCGGTCGATCTCCTGGGCCACCGGGTGCTCGTCCAGCGGCGGGAAGGGGAACGGACCGCTGCGCGGCTCCTCGAAGGGGTTGATCCCGGCCTTCCCCGAGACGCCCACGACGTGCTCCACGCGATCGTAGTAAGGAGCGAGCTCCGCGTACGAGATCGGCCAGTCGGCCAGGTTCGTCCCGGCGATCTCGCCGACCTCGCTCCGGAGCCGGAAGTCCTGCGGCTTGAGGCGGAGGAAGAAGCCGCTCATGTGGACGGTGCCGCCGCCGACGCAGTTGGCGATCCACCCCTGGGGGCTGCGCTGCGGCTTGCCCTCTCCGTAGACGAGCACGTGGGGCTCGTCCTCCTCGTGGGGCACGAAGAAGTCGGAACGGCAGATGGCCAGCTCGTCGTGGATCAGCTGCTTTCGGGCAAGGCGCGGCCCCTTCTCGAGCACGAGCACGCGAGCGCCCACCTTCGCGAGCTCGTAGGCAAGTGGGCCCCCGCCCGCACCGCTGCCGACCACGACCACGTCGTGAACGTCGTTCGTGCCCAAGACAGCCCGGTATACTGGTTGCATCGAGCCTAGGCAACCCCGCGATCTCGGGGCGGATTTGGCAAAGGATGCGCTGGAAGGCCGGAGACGCGAATATAATGCTGGGCGGTTCGTCGAAGAACCAGATGAGGTCTGTCATGACGAAGCTTTGGGTTTCTTGTCTCTCTCTCACGCTTGCGGGGTCGCCCGCGCTGGCCCAGGAAGAGGCCGACGACGCGCCGGCGCCCGCTTCGCAAGCCATGGCGCCTCAGGGCGCGGCAGGCGCGCAGGCGGGCGAACAGCAGCACGGCCCCCCACCCAGCCAGACGCCGCCGCCGCCGCCGGCGAACCCTCCTGCACCGCCGGCGGAGGCGCAGAACCAGGCCGGGCCCGCCCAGGAGCAAGCCGGGCCCCAGGCACCCGCTCAACAGCAGGAGGCCGGTCAGTGGGTCTGGACGGACAAGTACGGTTGGGTCTGGGCGCCTCAAGGTGACCAGTACACCTACTATCCTCAATCCGGTTATCCCTACTCCTACTTCTACACACCCGACGAGGGCTGGGAGTGGGCGATCTCTCCGTGGGTCTGGGGCGGATGGTGGCCCTATCAATACTGGGGCTGGGGACCGTGGGGCTGGGGCTGGGGCCACGGCTGGGGCTGGGGCTGGTGGGGTCACCCGCTCTGGAATGGCTGGCGAGCCTACAACGGCTGGGGTCGCGGGTACTGGGGAGGCAGGGGCGCCTGGGGCCGAGGCTATGGCGGATTTCGCGGTGGCTACGGAGGGTTCCGGGGCGGCTACGGCGGTTACCGCGGGTATGGCGGTTTCCATGGCGGTGGCGGCGCTTACCATTATGGTTCCGGCTTCCACTACGGCGGTGGCGGTGGCGGTGGGCACTTCGGAGGAGGCGGGCACTTCGGGGGCGGCGGCCACGGAGGTGGCGGTCACCGCTGAGCTTCGGGACGCCCGGCGGGGCTCGAGCGCGG
>DATJNL010000479.1:0-2616 GCA_035508175.1 Myxococcales bacterium | reverse complement strand
GAAGAGGAAATCCGCGACTGGATCGAATCTCAGGACACGGAGCGGCGGATGGCGGTCTTCGTCGGTGCGCCCTCGCGCGGGAGGCGCGTCGCGACGACGCTCCGCCGGGCCCAGCAGCTCCGCGCCGAGACGGCCCCCGACCTGGTCCTCGGCGCCGTGGCGATACCCGAGCGCCACACCCGCAAAGGGGACGAGCATCTCGGCCTGATCGCCAAGCAGGAGGCCGGCTGCACCTACTTCGTCACCCAAGTCGTCTACGACGTCAACGGTGCCAAGAATCTGGTGTCCGACTATGCATACGAGTGCCGCGACCGCGGACTCGATCCGGTCCCGCTCGTGTTTACCTTCTCGGTGTGCGGCTCGATGAAGACCCTCGAGTTCCTTCGCTGGCTCGGCGTCGACGTCCCACGCTGGATCGAGAACGACCTGCGCCACGCCGACGACACCCTCGACGCGTCCGTTGAACAGGCCGAGGCGACCGCGCTAGAGCTGATGTCCTTCTGCCGGCGCCTGGGCGTCCCGTTCGGCGTCAACGTCGAGTCGGTCTCGATCCGCAGGGTGGAGATCGAGGCGAGCGTGCGACTGGCAGAGCGGCTTCGCGGTGCGCTGGCGCAATGACGTGAACCGGGGCCGTATTCCGAGAACGACTTCATCGAGCGCACGGGCATCATCAAAGTTGTCGAAGCGTCGCGGTCACGAGGCGCACCAGACATCATCCGCAGCCAGTAGGCGTATGCTCCGCCGGGGCCCGGTCCTCGCGGATCTGTTCGCCTCTGCAATGCCGATAACCCCCACCCAACCCCAGCTCGAAGCCCTCCTCGCCGCCGACCTCGAAGGCCCGATCATCATGCTGAACCTGCTCCGCTTCAAGGACCAGGCCGACGGCATCGACGCGGGCGTCAGCGGCCGCGAGGCCTACCGGCGCTACGCGGAGGCGACGGCCCCCTTCCTGGAGCGCGTCGGCGGCCGCCTGCTGCTGGCGGCGGACGCGAAGACGATGGTGATCGGCCCTGAAGTCCTGGAGTGGGACATGGCGCTGATGGTGGAATACCCCTCGCGGGAGAAGTTCCTGGAGATGGCCTCCGACCCCGACTACCTCGCGGTCCACGAGCACCGGTCAGCCGCGCTCAGCGACTCCCGGCTGATCGCCTGCCAGCCCCCGTCGGGCGTTTAGCGCGGGCGTCAGCCGTTGGCGCCGGCGACGCTTTCCAGCGCGTCCACTTCACGAGCTTCGAGCGCGCCCTTCGCGAGCGACCCGAGCTTCACGCCGGAGACCCGGCTGCGGCTCAGCTGCGCCTCGACGGCACCGATGGCGGCGGCGGACTGGGCGCTTGAGAGAACGCCGCTGACGCCGAGGCCGCGAAGCGCCGCGGCGACCCGCGCGCCGCTGGACCCCCTTGCCTTGAGCACCCGGCGCAGCTGGCGGTGGAGGCTCTCGAAGTGGACGTACTGGCGCTGTGCGGCGGCGTAGTCGTGGGCCCGGATGGCGGTGCTGTCGCGGTTCATGGTGACGAGCAGCGCCGCGGTGACGGCGTCGGCCTTCGCGCTGTTGGTGAGCATCGCCAGCTCGGCGTCACGAAGGCTCGTGCACTGCCCGCGCTCGGCGGTGGCAAGGGCGTTGCAGGAGGGGAGGGCGGGTCGCTTCGCCGCGCGCGGCCTCGCGAGTTGGTGGAAATGCCGGTCGGGCGGGTCTTCGATGATCCGGTAATCGTTGATGACCCTCGCGGTCGCGTCGTTGCTTTCCAGAAGTGCGCCGTCCTGACCGAGTTCGTCCAGCACGGTCGACAAGGCGAGCCCGTAGTTGAGCCCGATCGCGGCCGCCAGGCCATGGGCCTTCCAGGCTTCTTCGAGCGCGGGCCTCAGGTCTTCCCGCGCCTGTTCCTTGAGCTGCTTGCGGCGCGCTTCGCTCACTTTTTTCGCGGGGGAAGGGCTTTTCGGACCGGGGCCTCCGCCGCCCGGGGCAGCTTTGGTTCCGACGTTGTTCCCGGAGGCGGGGCTGGTTGCGCTGACCGTGACCGTGATGCTCTCCTTGACGTGGGTTTCGTCGGGCAGGCACGAGCAGTGGCTGGTGCCGTCGAAGGTGAACGCCCGGGTCCTGGTCGCGGGCCTGCCAGGTGAGAATTCGAGCGGGTCAAAGATCGCTTCGTATTCCTTCATCTGGGCGGGCGAGAAGGTTTCCTGTTTGAGCAGCATCTCGTTCGTCTGCGGAAGTTCTTCCACCTGAATCGAGCTGCATCGCCCCGTCTGGGCTTCGAGGACGGGAACGACGGTGGGCACGCCGGCGGCGATGTACTTCCAGCCGGGGCTCGGGAAGTCGCTGGTCTCGTTCAAGGACCAACCGCCCGCGACGGGGTTCTTCGCCGCGGCGAGCGAGAGCGTCGCGGTGGCGTCGTAGCAGTTGTTGTTCCCTTCGGTCGAGGAGGACCCGCCCACAGATGAAAAGTCGAGCGCCAGCGCCCCGTCGGCGCCCGCCGAGTTCGAGGTCGCGGTCCAGGAGAGCGTCCGCAGCTGGTGGGCGGGCTTGCCTTTGGTGGGGAATACCTCCAGCGACATCTTCCCCGAGTAGGTGATCTGCACGGGGGGAAGTCGCGCGGGGGAGGCAGTCGCGTTGTCGGT
>DATJNL010000478.1:0-6022 GCA_035508175.1 Myxococcales bacterium | reverse complement strand
GAGGCCGATGCCACTCGCGACCCAGGGCCTATACGACGCGGGATCGAGACAGGCGAGGCCGAGCCGCGAGTGGACCGACCGGCCCCGAACCCGGCCCGCCGCCCCGCGCTCAATCCGTCGTGAACCCTGGCCCCTGATCTCGAGATCGCCGGCAGCAGGGGCACCGGGGGCGGCAGCCCCCGGGAAGCGCGCGCCAGCGCTCCTCGCTTCGTGGTAGAGCTGTCGCCATGGCGAAGAAGGCGGCGCCGCTCGTGGGCGTGATCATGGGGAGTCGCAGCGATCTCTCCGTCATGCAAAGGACGATCGACCTGCTCCGGGAGCTCGAGGTGCGCCACGAGGCCCAAGTGGTGTCCGCCCACCGCACGCCCGAGTGGATGGTCGAATACGCGACCTCGGCCGAGGCGCGGGGGCTGCATGTCATCGTCGCCGCAGCCGGCGGGGCAGCGCACCTGCCCGGCATGGTGGCCGCCCACACACTGGTGCCGGTGCTGGGCGTGCCCATCGCCGCCACCTCGCTCGGCGGGCTGGACGCGCTGCTCTCCATCGCGCAGATGCCGGGAGGGGTGCCGGTCGGAACGCTGGCGATCGGAGCGGCGGGTGCCACGAATGCCGCGGTTCTCGCGGCGGAGATCGTCGCGCTGGTCGACCCGGCTTTGCGCGCTCGGCTCGCGCGCTGGCGCGAGGCGCGCAAGCGGAAAGTGCTCGCCGACCGAAAGCTGTAGATGCCTGCGATCCTCCCCGGCGCCACCATCGGCATCCTGGGCGGCGGCCAGCTCGGCCGCATGACGGCCATGGCCGCCCGCTCCCTCGGTTACGACGTCGCGGTGCTCGACCCCGACCCTGATTGTGCGGCCGCCGCAGTCGCCAGCCGTGTGGTGGCGGCGTCGTTCGACGATCCTGGCGGCGCGGAGGCGCTCGCGCGGGGCACCGCGGTCGTCACGTACGAGATCGAGAAGATTGCCCTGGCCGCGCTCGAGGCCGCCGCCGCGCTCGCCCCCGTGCGCCCCGCGCCCCGCGTGCTCGCGCTCGTCCAGGATCGCGCCCGCCAGAAGGCCTGGCTGGCGCGGGAGGGTTTCCCGGTGGGCCCGTACCGGGAGGTCGGCAACGACGCCGATCTCGCCGCGGCGGCAGCGCTCGGCCCGTACCGCCTCAAAGCCTGCCAGGGCGGATACGATGGCCGGTCGCAGGCGCGCGTGCCCACGCCGCAGGACGCGGTGGCCGCCTGGGCGTCGCTCGGGCGTGCCCCCGCGGTGGCCGAACGCGAGCTCTCCCTCGACCGCGAGCTCTCGGTGCTGGTGGCGCGGCGGCCCGCGGGGGAGGTGGCCGTCTTCCCGCCGGCGCAGAACTGGCACCAGGATGGCATCCTGTCCATCTCGGTCCTGCCGGGACCGCTGCCCGACGACCTCGCCGCCCGCGCCTCCGCCATCGCGCGCGACATCGCAGTCCGTCTCGGCGTGGAAGGGCTGCTGGCGGTCGAATTCTTCGCGACGCGGGACGGCGATCTCTTCGTCAACGAGCTGTCACCCCGGCCACACAACACTTTTCACGCCGCCGAGACGGCATGCCTGACCAGCCAGTTCGAGCAGCTCGTGCGGGCCATCTGCGACCTGCCGCTCGGCTCGACGCGCGTCCTTCGCCCGACCGCGCTGGCGAATCTGCTGGGCGACCTCTGGCTCGGACCCTCGCCGCCCGCGCTCGACCGTGCGCTCGCCCTGCCCGGCGTTCGGCTCAACCTGTACGGCAAGACGCCGCGGCGCGGACGCAAGATCGGCCACCTGCTGGGAGTGGCGGACACGGCCGACGAGGCGCTCGCGCTGGTTCGCGAGGCGCGGCGGCTTCTGGGTGGCTGAGCCCGTGCGGGCGCTATACTTCCGGGGCGATGGGGCACCATCACCACGAACCGCCCGCGGCCGGCCGGCAGCCCGAGATCCGCTCGCTCGTCTGGGCGCTGGTCGTCGCGCTCGCCGTGATGAGCATCGAGCTCGTGGGCGGCGCGCTGTCGGGCAGCCTGGGCCAGCGCGCCGACGCCGGCCACATGCTCGCCGATGCCTCGGCGCTGCTCCTGTCGCTCGGCGCGGTGTGGGTGGGAACGCGGCCCGCCGACGTGCGCAGAACGTTCGGCTACTACCGGCTGGAGATCCTCGCTGCCGCGCTCAACGGCGTGGCGCTCCTGGGCATCGCGGCGTTCATCCTCTACGAGGCCTGGCACCGCTTCCGCGGCCACGCGGTGCTCGACGCGCGCACCATGCTGGCGACCGGCGGCGCGGGTCTCGCTGCGAACCTGGGCGGCTTCGCGGTGCTCTGGCGCGCGCGATCGCACAGCCTCAACGTGCGATCGGCGCTCTGGCACCTCGCGGGCGACGTGGTCTCGAGCGTGGGCGTGGTCGTCGCGGCGGCGGCGATGGCGGTGACGCACTTCTACTGGCTGGATCCGCTGCTGTCCGCCGCCATCGCGCTGCTCATCGTGTACGGCGCGCTGCGCCTGCTCGCCGAGGCCGTCGACATCCTCCTCGAGGCCGTGCCGGGCCACCTCGATCTCGCCGACATCCTGCACCACATGGAGCGTGCGGAAGGGGTGCAGGCCGTCCACGACCTGCATCTCTGGACGATCTCCAGCGGCATGTACGCGCTGTCCGCGCACCTGGTCGTCCGGGGCCACGACGCTTGCCAGAACGACGCCATCCTGACGGCCGTGAAGACCGACCTGCAGCGGGAGTTCGGCATCGCCCACACGACGCTGCAGATCGAGAGCGACGCCTACCGGCATGTCGAAGAGGTCCATTAGGCCGGTGCACCGGCGGTCTGCTTTCGAGACCGGCCGTCGTGGATCGAACCGCTCTCGATGCGTTGCGGCCTCCTGATCTCAGCCGCTTGCCGCTGGCACGGACACTGAAATGACCTCCTCGCGAGCGCAATCACGCGCGGTCGCCTGGAGGTCGTCATGGTTCGCAAGGTCGCGGTCGTTCTCGGGTTGCTTTCGGTCGTGGCCTGTGGCCGCGCGCCGCAGAGCCCCCTCATCTCCACCTCCACGCAGTACCGGCTCTGCGAGCTCGACACGCACTGCCCGGCGGCCATGTATTGCTCGGCGGGCGTCTGCGATTTCGACTGCCGCCAGGACTCGGATTGCGGCTCGGGCCTGAGCTGCGACCCGCGCGGCCGCTGCCTGGCGCCCGGCGTGGCTCCGACGCCGCCCAAGGTGGCCGGCCAGCTCACCGCCTCGGCCAGCGAGCTCGCGCTCACGCCCGGGCACAACCAGGGCAGCTTCACCTTGCAGAATTCCGGGCAGGAGCCGATCGACCGGTTCCACGTGCTCTCGAGCGATCCCGCGATCTCGGCCACGCCGGCCGGTGGTTCGATTCCGCCCGGGGGAAGCGTGACGGTGAACGTCACCGTCGATCCGGCCTTCAGCGACGTCGTCGGCTCCCTGCACGTGCTCTCGACGGGCGGCAAGGTCGACTTCGCGATCGACTGGGGCAGCAACCTGTCCGGCCGCCTCGAGGGCAGCGTGACCGTCCAGTCGCCGTTTCAGCTCGGCACGGCCCCCTTGGCTATCGAGCTGGGCGGCGAGCCCAGCGCGATGGCGGGCGCGGTCGACGGTGCGAAGTCCTTGCTGTGGCCGGTGAATGCCCCGACGACGGCCAGCGACGACGGCACGAGCTTCACGGCGACCTTCACGATCGTCGGGCCGGCCGGCAATGCCGCGAATCCCCTCTTCGACGTGCCCGTCCAGCGGACCGTGACCCTGAAGGGGCAGCACGAGGGGCCGGCCGCGGTCGCGGGCACGTACGAGGAGACGGTCGCTTACGGCATCGCGGGCATGGCCCCCTTCGAGACCGCCGGGACGTTCCAGCTGCACGACGTCGGAGCGGCGACGGGCGTGACGCCGGTTTCCCAGCCGGCGTTCTCGCCCCTCTCGAAGGGACCCCCGCTTCCGGCGCCGTGCGCCTGCACCGATCCGGGCTGCCCCTCCGGCGCATTGGCCCAGGCCGACTGGTTCTTCGGCGACGGCTTCGCGTTCGAGCAGCTCACGAGCGCGTGCGGCGCGGAGGGCAACACGTGCACGCTGGCCGACGGCACGCAGGCGAGCTGCAGCCTTCCGGCCGACGTCCAGTGCGCCCTCGGCGGCTACGCAGCCCTCGGCTCGGCGGACGGACAGGCCGGCATGGTCGACGTGTGGCGCGCGCAGGCCACGAACGCGATGCTGCAAGGGAAGGGACAGATCTCCACGGTGCTACAGCCTTTCGGGACGGCACCGGGCGGGACCACGGTCGACCAGGACATCGTCGGCCTCCAGGCGGCCCTCGCGACGCTGACGGCAGGCCTGCACGGGCCGGCGGCGCTGCTCTCGGCGGCCAGCTTTTCCCAGGCGAAGCCGGTGATGTTCGGAGGGACGTCCACCCGCGACGCAGTCGGCGCACAGCCGGCGCTGACCGATCTCGGGCGGTTCACGGGCGTGGTCTCTTCGACGCTCTACGGTGGCGCCGAGCTGGTCGATCGCTTCGCGCGCAGCGAGGATGAAGGCTCGGCGACAGACGGCGGAGCATCGCCTCAGGTGGCGGCAGAAGTCGCTCTGGCGCAGGGACTCGCGGTGGGCTCGCTGCTCGATCTCGCAGCGCTCGGCAGCCTCTTCAAGACCTCCAACGGAACGAACCCCGTCCCGGGGCTCACCCAGTCGTTCGATCTGATCGCGCGGTCCTTCAGCGACGCGACGCACGGGCTGAACGCCGTCGGCTACCCGAGCGACTTCGTGCCGTTCCTCTATTCGGCCAGCAACCCGTCGGCGGACGTGTTCATGCAGATCTACGACTTCGTGGGGGGCAACAGCGGGACCCCGTTCTCCGCCATCGCCAACCTCACGGGCGACGAGGCCGCGTTCACCACGTCGGCGACCAGCTGTGAGGCGCAGCTCTCGCAACTCGACACTTACGTGACCGGCGCCCAGAGCTCCGCGGCCGACGCCGTGACTCGGTTGTGCGGCTCTGGCCCGGTGGACGGTGCAGCGCCGTCCGACTGCGCCACCAATCCGGGTGGGCAGATGGAGCAGGACTGGGAGGCGGCCCAGGCGACGGTGCAGGCGCTCAAGGAAGCCCAGTTCCGGCAGACGGCGGCGTCGGACAAGATTGCGATGCTGCAGCAGCAGCTCCAGGAGGAGATGGGCGACTATACCGACGACCTCGTCGCGGTGGAGAGCCAGGGCGCGGCGGCGGTGACCCAGGCCGAGGCGAGCGCGGCGACGGCCCAGGCAGCCTCCAATCAGGCGGTGCAGGTCTCGATCGTCGACAGGGCCAAGGAGAACGAAAACGTCTCGAACCAGGTGCTGAGCTGCGTGGGCAGCCTGTGGAGCGGGGCCTCCTCCGTGTTTTCCGGGATCGCGGGCTTGGGGGGAGGAGGCGGGGGCGGAGGACCCCCGCTGGGCGGCTGTGTCGGCCTCGCGAACGGCCTTCACTTCACACCGGGCGTCGCCCAGCAGAACGCCGATCAGGCCGCCGTGGCAACTGCGCAGGCCCAGGCCGAGGCAGCGCAGGACGGCGTGCAGACCGCGCAGGACGCGACCACGACCCAGGTGACGCTGCTGCTGGGGCAAGAGCAGATCCAGGACGCCTCGATGCTCGATCAGATCGTCCAGGCCACCGACGACGAGCAGGCCGCCTCATTCGAGATCCTGCAGCAGACCGAGCTGTTCGACGCGGCCGAGGGCAAGGTCGAGGGCGACGCGGCCCAGCTCGAACAGGCGATGGAGACGTGGTCCGAGGACGAGGCGATTGCGAAGCAGAAGCCGGTGGACGATCCGACGTTCCGTCTCTACCAGGACGGCAACGGGCTCAAGCTGAGCTTCGACATGCGGCTCGCCCGCACCTGGTGCTTCCTCGCCGCACGGGCGTTCGAGTACACGGTGAACGCGAGCTCGACCTACCCGGGCCAGTGCCTCGAGGCGCGCGGCTCACAGGACCTCGCCTCGGCCCTGAGCGGGATGTATGGGGACTACGGAACCGATCTCATCCAGTACGGGACGCCGCAGAAG
>DATJNL010000477.1:0-7163 GCA_035508175.1 Myxococcales bacterium | reverse complement strand
GACCTGCAGCTCGTCGAAGAGGCTGCCCTGGATGCGCCAGTCGTCGCCGAAGGGCCAGAGCCCGGAGAGCGCCAGCGTCGTCTCGGACTTGCCGCTCTGAGGGACGCGCTGCCCGTTCACCGAGGCGTCGAGCTCGCCCGTGAAGGTCGCCGAGACCGCGAGGCCCTGCCCGCCTTCGAAGGCCCAGCCGGCGCCGGCGATGCCGAACAGCTGGGTGCCGAGCGTTTCCTGGACCCCTTCGATGTCCGTGGGCAGCCGCTGACTCACCAGGGCCGTCAGGTCGGTGACGACGTGGTCGCCGAAGTTCTTCTCGAAGCCGATGCCGCCGGTCAGCTGGAACGCCCCGATGCCGGTGGCGTTGGTCGCGAGCGCGCCCAGGCCGCTGGCCGTGGGATCGCTCACCGTCGCCTGCTCGGGCGTCCGGCCGGTGGGCAGCGTGACCCCGAGGAGCACCGCGATCCCGGGCCAGTAGCGCGATTCCGCCGCCTCGATGAAGTCCCAGCGGGCGCCGAGGTTGATGTCCCCGAGACCGCCGCCGACGCCCGACTGGCTCGTGAGGGCGCGCTGCGTGACGATGCCGGGCACCAGGAGGCTCAGCTGCCCGCGCTGGAAGAGCCGGACGGCCGCGAGCAGGTCTTCTTCGAAGTCCGTCTCGTTCTGTCCGGGCAAATTGCCGGCGTAGCCCCCCCCGGGCTCGAAGGACCCGGTGATCGAGGTGACGTGGGTCTCGAGCCCGACGGCGTAGTCCTCGTGCAGCTCGAGGCGCGCCGGGGTGAGCGCGCTGCCGCCGGCGCAGCACGCCTGCGCTTCTGCCCGGACCGCGCCACCGAGGACGATCGCCGTCACGAGCGCGAACCTACTGTATCTGGATCGTGGGCGTCGCACTGTCGGTGAGGGGTCCCGAGATCGAGGTCTGGAGCTGCCACTCCCCCGACATGAACAGATACACGTTCTGGACCACGTACACGCCGTCGCCCTGGTCCGTGATGATCGGCTTCGCGGAGGTCCCGTGATCCATGGCGGGCATCCACGGCACGATGCCCAGGGTGAGCCCGTCCTGCGGCGCGCCGGAGGCATCGGTGATGGTGTACTCGATCGTGTTCTCGCCCGCCGTGGGCGGCTGCACCGGGCAGCTCCGCAGCTCGATGGAGAGCTGCCCCGACGCGCTGGAGACCGTCTGGAACGGCTGCGCCGGAAACGCGCAGCCGCCCCCGTCGGTCGCCCCGGCGTCTGGCGCCGCGGCCCCGGTGCCGCCGCACGCGGCGGCGGCACCGAGGACGAGCAAAAGCGTCGCAGAGCGCGGCATGGCTCACGGCACCGTGAAGTAGAACGCCGCGTGACCGTGCGGCGAGCTGTCCCACCCGTCGATGCACTCCTCGTTGAAGTGGAAGCGCACCTGCCACTGGCCGTGGACGTTCAAGGCGAGCGGATCGCTCTCGTAGACCCCGGGCTGGATCTCGTGCATCTTCCCGTCACCGATGTTGGGCGGCGGCAGACCGTTGCCCGAGTTCGACTCGATCTCGGCCACGATCTCGTCGTTCGCGCTCGAGGCCGGATTCCCGGTCATGGGCGTCCCGTCCGCGGTGTATTTCGCGGAGGCGAAGAACGTCACGCACGGGCCGGTGCTGCAAGTCGCGTTGGCGCCGCCGGGGTTGTACTGGATGGGCGTCGACCACCAGCCGACCTGGTACTTGCAGTCGTCGTCGTTGGCCTCCGAGTTGTAGTTGGTTGGGCCGTAATCGGGGCAAGGGCCGCCATCCGCGCCGTTCGGCAGCGTGATCGTGCAGTAGCCCGCGTCGTCGAGCGGGCAGGCGAACCACTGCACCGGTTGCACCGCGACCGGGCCGCCGGGATAGTTGCCGTCGGGCAACAGGTAACAGTGGTTGTCGACCGGCCCGGACACGGGCCCGCCGAAGCCGGCGTCGCCGCCGCCGGAGGTGCCGCCGCTCCCCCCGTTCCCTCCGCTGGTGCCGCACTGATTGTTGTTGGACGGACAACCGACGAGAGCCAGGGGGGCCACCGCGATCGTCGCCATTGCCAGATGACGCGCCAAGAGGCGCGCCCCTCCACGAAGAGACTGCATGTGTCGTGCTCCTACTGCGGCCGCACGGGCGTGCGTGACGGCCGGGGCCGCGGGAAAGTGGGACCGCTCGAAGAGTGAGGGGCAAACGGGCGCGGTCTACGCGCGCGGCGGCGGGTGCGGGACGCTGGGCGACCAGGACGCGTGGTAGACGGCGGCCTCGGGCGCCGCGGCCAGGGGGCCGTCATCGAGGGCGATGACCAGCCCCGGCAGGCAAGCGGGATCGAGCGCGGGCGCCTCGGCGGTGATCTGCTCGCTGCCACCGGCGTGCTTCTGCCAGCGACAGGGGCAACCCGCGTCCTTCTTCTCCTTCGCGCGGCGCGCTTTGCACATGGGGCAATCGGGGCCCATGTTGCAACCGCAAACGTCGAGGGAGGCGAAAGCGCGCACGAGGCCGACCGCGCCAGGAGAGAGCACGAGGGACAGCGCCCCCACGAGCGCAAGGCCCCGTCGGACCATGACCGGGTACTTAGTCCCCTGCCCCATGGCTGTCAACCAAGGGCGTTGGAAGCGAACCTCCCGATGGCGAAGTCGCGGCCACAGCGCGGCCTGCAAGAACAACCGCTTACCGGCGGGTCCGCCGACCGCGGCGGGACTGGCTCAGCGGGCGGTCACGCGGTTGTCTTCCAGGAACTGGAACTTCTCCAGAGCCTCGTGGAGCATGCGCCGATAGTCGTCGGGCTGGTACTGCGCGTAGGCGAAGGAGCCGTCGGTCCAGAGGTGCATCCCGGAGCCCATGAGGGTGTTCGGCTGCCAGTTCAGGATGGTCGTGGCCTCCGGGTCGAGCACCACGCTGCGCAGGAAGAAGCCGAGGCTGAACAGGTTCGAGATGTGCCGCGTCGCGTCGAGCCGCGCCTCGATGAGCACCTGGTCCAGCCGCCGCACGTTCGGGATGGGCTCCGTGCGCACGTTGATCCAGACCGGCACGAAGTGATCGTTGATGTAGTCGATGACGCCCTGATCCGCGAGCGCTGCCGACCGCAGCGCCTGACCCCCCACTCAGCAGGGGCCCGCGATCTCGCCCGCCACGAGGCAGACGAGCAGCGGCTTGCGCTCGGCGACCGCGCGGACCTGGGCCGCGTCGAAGCTCGCCGCCCAGTGGATGTCGAGGTGCTTCTGGCTCACCGGCGGCAGGTGCGTGAGGCAACCGGCGAGCGCGAGGGCGGGGAGGAGGGAAAGGCGTTTCATGGCCGTGATGGTGGCGGGCGCTTCCGCCGCCATTCAGGGTTCCCCTCACTGGATGGTGGCGGAGAGCGGCACCACGGGGTTGGCAGGGGCGTTGGAGCTGAACGTCACGGTGCCAGTGCGCGTGAGGGGCGGCGCCGCGGAGGTCGGCGAAAACGAGACCCCGATCTGAGCGGTGGCGTTCGGCGCAATCTGGTAGGAAGTCGCCTGTCCCGCGACGAGCGCAAAGAAAGGATCGGTCCCCGAGCCGAGGGCGACGTTGGAAATGTCACAGAGGCCACCTCCCACGCTCGACAGCGAGATCACCTGCTGCGCGGTCGTTCCGGGTGCGACGCTCCCGAAATTGACCGAGGCAGGAGCGATCGATAGGGCGCAAGTGCCGGACGGCGTCGCGGAAAGCGGGTCTGTGTACACTTCGCCAGGACCAGGGGGATTCTCAGTGACCCAGTCGATGACCAGTTCGTCGAACCCACCCGCAGCACCACCGCTGTATGTGACGGTGAACGGAAAGTCCTGCAACGGGCCCAGGGTTGCCGGAAGGGAAGGCAGTCCGGAAACCGCGAACGCGGAGACGGTATCATAGGTTCCCACGCCATCGACGACGAGGGTTTCATTGCCCGTGTTTGTGCAGGTCACCGCCATGCTCACACTTCCGGATGGTACGGTGCCAAAATTGATAGGGCTGGGCGTGCATAGCAGCTGGGCACCGGAAACCGGGGCGGGACAGCCATTGAGCAGCACGCTGACGTCGTTGGCCCACTCGTCGGCAACAACGAGGTCCAGGCTTCCGTTGCCGTCGAGATCAGCCGCCGCCAGGGAGTTGGGGCCGTAGCCAGCCGTGTAAAACGTCTCGGGAGCGAAGGTTCCAATCCCCTGGTTGAGGAAGATGCCCACGGTGCTGTCTGTCGCGTTTGGGGCCTGGTTCCCCGCTGCGATGTCGAGCCAACCGTCGCCGTTGAAGTCGCCCGCCGCGAGAGACGATGGAAGGCCACCCAGCTGGGCATCCGCCGCGTCGTACGCAACGGCGGGAGCAAAGGTGCCGCTGCCACGATTCATGAAGACGCTGAGAGAACCAATCGAGACGAATGAACTCCCGACGGCGAGATCCGTTCTGCTGTCGCCATTGAAGTCGCCGACCGCCAGCGAATCGGGATCGAAGGCGGCCGAGTACAGAACCGCGGCCGCGAAGGTTCCGCCGCCTTGGTTCAAAAGAACGCTCGCGCCTGTTCCGGCGTCTCCAACCTCGCTGCCGCCGTTCGTCACCGCGAGGTCGAGCTTCCCGTCGCCATTGAAGTCACCGACTGCGACGCCGTTGGGAGCGAGGCCCACCGCGTAGGTCACCTGCGTGGCGAACGTCCCGTCGCCCTGGTTGAGGAGAACACTCACCGTGCTGTCTGCACGATTCGTGACCGCGAGGTCTGGATGGCCGTCGCCGTCGAAATCGCCCACGGCGAGGGCATCCGGCGATGCCCCGACCACGTAGACGACCTGGCGAAGAAAGCCGCCGACGGCCTGGCTCATCAGGACGCTCACGGTACCATCGCCGTTGTTCACAACCCCGAGATCTGGCCGGCCGTCGCCGTTGAAGTCCCCGACCGCCACGGCCAGCGGGGTCGTCCCCGCCTGATAAGTCACCTGGGCCCCGAACGTCCCACCGCCCGCGTTCGTGAGGACTCCCACGGTTCCGCTGCCGGCGTTCGCCACGGCGATGTCCGGCTGGCCGTCGCCGTTGAAGTCCGCGACGGCCACGGAAGCAGGCCCGGACCCGGCGAGATAGGACGCGGGAGGGCCGAAGCCGCAAGCTTCGACGGCGCATCCGCTCGCACCCTGGGCTGCGGGCGTACATTCCCAGGCCGATGTCGGGCTGCATGTGCAGTCCCATTCGACCACGGGACCCGTCCCTGGCCGGCCATTCCCGCAGGAGTCCCGTGTGAGGTAGACGCAGGACGCAGGGCCCAAACACCCTCCGTCCGGCAGCTCGGCAGCCTGGAACGGCTCACTCCCCCCGGAGCCCGGCCAGGGACATACGTCGGCGGGACAGCCGTTCTTGCTCTGACTGATCTCGCTGCACGCCCATGAGCTGCCGTCGCACTGGCAGGACCATTGGATGCCGGGTCCGGCAATGCCGCTGGGGCACGGATCCTCAGTTTCGTACTGACACGCCACGGTGCCCGAACATCCTCCGTTGGGTAGATCGAGAAGGCTCGCCGCGCCGCCATCGGGCACCAGCACGGGGCAGACCGTGGTCGCGGGCGGCGTGCAGCTGTTCCCGGGGCAGATGCACGGGTAGCCGCCGTAGCAGACGTGGGGCAGGAACATGTTCTGGCAGCCTGGGGGGCAGCTCGCGGGGCCTGAGCAGGGGGGCGCGCCACACACGCCGTTCGAGCAGGGCTGCGCGAGGTTGCAGATGGTCGACCCACCCGGGGCCTGTTCGACGCACGTACCGGATTCACCGCAGTCTTCGCCGGTGTGGCAGCACGTGTTGCCCGTCACCCTCGGCAGGCAGGTACCGGTGACCGTGGAAATCGTGGAACCCGCGTCCGCATCGCAAGGGGTCGGAACCAGGTCGCAGTAATCGTCCGACGGGCATTCCGAATCCTGCAAGCACGGCCCGCCGTCGGGCAAGGGAGCCGTGACGCAGACACTCCCACCCGTCGAGCCTGCCGGGCCGCCGGTGGTACTGCCGGCCGTCGCGCCACCGGTCGCGCCGCCGCTCGATCCGCCGTCGCCAAGGGATCCCATGTCGACGGGGTTGAGGCACGCGCCGCACACCAGCGTCGAAGCGAGAAGGCAGCGGGTCATCGGGGTCTCCGGCGGAAAGGCTTCCCTCCGTCATGCCTCTTCGGGCGAAAGAGCTTCACGCGCTCACCGGCGCAAGAGCCGCTGCGCATCCGCGGCGCGGGCGCCGGCCGGGTGCTCGGCGAGGTAACGGCGCAGGGCGCCCTCGGCGTCGGCGCGCTGGCCGAGCTGCAGCTCGCTCAGCGCGAGGCCGAAGAGCGCTTCGCCCTGCACCTCGCGATCGGCCTGGCCTTGCAGCACCTGGGCGTAGGCGTCGCGCGCGGCCTCGGGGCGGCCGAGCCGTTCGCGTTCGAGGTTCGCGAGTATGAGGCGAACCTCGGGCGCCTTGTTCTCGCCCGGATGGGCAGTCAGGTAGCGCTGCGCTTCGGCGGCGGCGGCGGCGTAGCGGCTCTCGGCCTCGAGCTCGGTGAGGATGCCGAGCGAGGCCTCGGGGGCGAGCGGACCCGCGGGGAAGCGGTGCAGGTAGGTCTGGAAGAGCGTCAGCGCCGCGGCGCCGTCGCGTCGCTGGTCGCGGGCGAGGAGCGCGAGGCTGTACAGCGCGTTCTGGGCGGCCAGATCGTCGCCGGTGGAGGCGGCGGCGAAGCAACGCTCGCGCGCCTCGAGCGCGCCCAGTCGATCGCAGCTCGGCGGCGTGGCCTCCTGGGGCGCGACCGCAGGCACGGGCGCGGCGGCGGACGCGGGCACGAGGCGCGCATCGGCCGAGTCGACGCGCTGGCCGGCAGCCACGCTGACGCTCCGCCCTCCCTCGGCCTCGACGCGCACCTTGCCTTCGGTGACCTCCACGGCCGTTCGGCCCGCGGCGGTCTCGACGCAGAACCGCGTGCCCAGGTCCACCACGCGCAGGGACGGCGCGAGGACGACGAACGGGCCCATCGAAGGATCGCGGTGGCGAATGGTGGCGCAGACGCGGCCGCTGGAGAGGAGGAGCGTGCGCGGGCCGGCCATGTGGTAGACGGCCGCAGTACCTGCTTCGAGCGTGCCCAGGGAGCCGAGGTCGACGAGGTGCACGGCCCCCTCACCCTGCCCTCTCCCCCGCTGGGGGAGAGGGTTGGCCCCCTCACCCTGCCCTCTTCCCCCCTGGGGGAGAGGGTTTGGGGAG
>DATJNL010000476.1:0-4696 GCA_035508175.1 Myxococcales bacterium | reverse complement strand
GGCGGCCAGCACGTCGCGCCGCAGCAGTCCGCATTCGAGTAGCAGACGGATCCGGTGGGTCCGCACGCACAGACCCCCGCGTCGCAGCCCGACGGCCCACAGCTCGACGACGAGCTGCAGGTCGCGCCGGCCGGCTCGAGGCACTGACCGCCGTAGCAGCGATCGGTTCCGCAGCAATCGCCGTCCTGCGTGCACGCGCCGTTCGTCGCGATGCAGCAGGCGCCATTTTCGCAGGGCAGGCCGGCGCAGCAATCGGCCGGCCCGTTGCAGTAGCCGCCGGCCAGGCCGCAGCTGCAGCTCCCTCCGCCGCAGTCGCCGGACTCGCACTCGTCGGGCGTGTTGCAGCTGACGCCGGTGCCGCCGAGGCACGTCGCGGAGCCCGCCGGCCCGTAGCAACCGTACGGAGCGCAGCAAGGCTCGGCCCCGGCGCACGCCTGTCCGACGGCCGTGCAGGGACCTCCGCCCGAGCTTCCCGAAGATCCGCCCGAGGAGCCTGCGCCGGTGCTGCCCCCTGCGCCCGAACCGGTGGACGAACCGGACGAGGTCCCGCCGCTGGAGCCGGCGGTCGTAGAGCCAGCGGTCGACGTTCCCGTGGTGCCTGTCGAGCTCCCCACGCCGCCCGTGCCGGTCGAGCCGGCGGACGTCCCCCCCGTCGAGGCCCCCGAGGACGTCCCGCCGGAGGATCCGGCGAGCCCCGAGGTCGAGGATCCCGAGCCGCTGGACGAGTTCCCGCCCGACGCGGACGAACCGGAGCTTGCCGGGCCGGTCGAGCTGCCGGTGGGGCCGTTTCCGCCGAGGAAGCGGCACGCCGACGAGAGGCAGGCGAAACCCGTGCAGCAGTCCGTCGGGCTGCTGCAGGCCTGCCCGTCGCTTGCGCAGGCACCGCCTCCATCGGGCACCCCCGGGGCTGCACCGCAGGCGCCCAGCAGTGCGGCGAGGAGGTAGGCGGCGCCGAGAAGCGTGGCGCCGGCGACGGTCGGCCTCATTGGCAGAATCCTCCGGTGCAGCTGGTCCCGGCGACGCAGTCCCCGCTGGTGTTGCAGACCTCGCCGCGGCCCTCCAGGCACTGCCCCCCCTGGCAGGCGGATCCACAGCAATCGGACGAGGAATCGCACGACGAATGCGTGGGAACGCAGCAGAGCGAGCCGGGGCCTCCACCCCCCTGGCACAACAGGCCGCCGCAGCAGAGCTGCGAGCCCTGGCACGCCCCCGCGGGCGGGACGCAGCTGCACGCGACGCAGGCGCCGTTCTCGCAACATCCCCCCGAGCAGTCGTCCGGGTTGCAGACGCCCTGCCACCCCGCCGCGCGCGGGCCGAGGACGCGCACGCTGCTGCTGTTGCTGTCGCCCACGTAGACGTTGCCGGACTGGTCGACCGCGATCCCGTCCGGAAAGTCGAGCTCGGCGGTGTCGGACGGGCCACCGACGCCGTCGACGAACCCCGGAGTTCCGTTGCCGGCGAGGGTCGTCACGTCGCCGCTGGCATCGATCAGCCGGAGGCGCTCGCCGTCGCCGTCGGCGACGTACACGTTCTCCGCCGCGTCGACGGCGACGCCGAGGGGATCGTGGAATTCGGCCGTTCCCCCCGGTCCGCCGCTGCCGTCGACCGAGCCCTTGGTGCCGTTGCCGGCGAGCGTCGTCACGTTGCCCAGCGGGTCGATCTCGCGGATGCGGTCGTTGTTGGTGTCGCCGACGAAGACGTTTCCCAGCGCGTCGACCGCGATGCCATAGGGGTAGCTGAACTCGGCCGTGCCCGTGGGCCCGCCCGTCCCGTCGGCGTAGCCGGCCGTTCCGTTGCCCGCGAGGGTCGTCACGTTGCCGCTGGAGTCGATCTTTCGAATCCGGTTCGAGAGCGCATCCGTGACGTACAGGTTGCCCGCGCCGTCCGCGGCGACGTCGAAGGGGTAGTCGAACGAGGCCGTTCCCGACGGTCCCCCCGTTCCGTCGACGGAGGCCGCCTGGCCATTGCCCGCCACGGTGGTCACGTTGCCGCTGGGGTCGATCCGCCGGATGCGCTGGTTGAAGGTGTCGGCCACGAAGACGTCTCCATGGGCATCGACGCCCACGCCGAAGGGCGTGTCGAACCGCGCGGTGCCGTTCGGCCCGGGCGACCCGTCGGCGTACCCGGGCTGACCCGAGCCCGCCAGCGTCGTGACGTTGCCGCCGGCGCTGATCTGGCGGATGCAATGGTTGGCGGAGTCGGCCACGTACACGTTGCCGTATGCGTCGGCCGCCACGGCCTTGGGGACGTCGAACTCCGCGGGACCGGTCCGACCTCCGCTGCCGTCGACGTAACCGGCGACGCCGTTGCCGGCGAGGGTGACGACGGCGATGGGGGGGCCGGAGGACCCGGTGGTCGACCCCCCGCTGGCCGAGCCAGCCGTGCTTCCTCCCGTGGTCGTCGCGGAGGTCGAGCCTCCGCCCGTGCCTGCGCTACCGGTGACGCCGCCCGACGATCCGGCGCTGCCGCTCCCCGACGACGGAGAGGTCGTTCCGCCGCTGCTGCTGGGGCCGGAGCCGTTGCTGGTGGTGCCGGAGCCGCTCCCGGCGGCCGAGGTCGACCCAGAGGACGCAGCCGACGAGGAGTTGCCCGACGAGCCCGGGCCTCCCGAGCTTCCTCCCGCCGTGTTTGCCGGCGCAAACGAGCAGTGGCCTCCCGAGCAGGCAAACCCCAGGCAGCAATCCGCCGACGTCTGACACACCTGGTCCGCCGAAGCGCAGCTGCCGGTGCCGCCAGTCCCGCAGTTCGAGGCGCAATGGAGATCGGCGCAGCAGACCTGCGATGCCGGACAATCGGCGGTCACCGCGCAGGAGAACTCGTCGTTCGGCCCTTCGGAGACGATCTGGCAGCCCAGGAGCCCCGTGATCTGCAGCGAAATGACGATGGAAAGTCGCATGGGCTCCTTCGAGGAAAGCGAAATGTGTCGCCCGGGTCAACCCGCGCGGGCCGGTGAATGTGAAAAGGGACTGCCCCTCGGTAGCCACGCCGCGCAGCCGGTTGCCGCCTTTGCCGACCGTGCCTAGCCTTCTCCGCGGAGCAGTGGACGGCGCGGAGAAGGCATGGCGAGGGAAGGCGAAGCGCAGAATGGACACCAGCGGCTCGCGGGCGGCGATGGGTTTTCGCTCGAGGCCAGCGAGCTGCGGCGGCGCCTCGATTCGGCATCCCGCGAGCTGACGGCCTTCGTGCGGCAGCACCCCCTGGAGTGCCTGGGCGGGGCGTTGGTGGTCGGCTTCTTCGTGGGCCGCCTGGTCTCGCGGCGGTACTGAGCCGTGGACGAGCTGCACGCCGGGGAGGCCGCCGTGGGGGCCACGCACGCGCGCCGCCTGGCGTCCGACGCCGCGCAGCTCTTCGGCGACCTCGCCGATGCGCGGAGCTGGCTCACGCGCGAGGCCAGGACGCGGGTCGACGCCAACCCCTTCGGCATGCTCGCCGGCGCGGCCCTCGTGGGCTACGTCCTCGCCGGCGGCCTCGCGGCGCCGCTCACGCGGCGGATGCTGCGGCTGGGGCTGCGGCTGGCCATCCTGCCGCTGGTCGCCCCGGAGGCCGCAGACGCGCCGCCGGGAGAGATGCAGCACTGAACGGGTCCCCCGGACCCCACCGAGGAGGTCGACGTGCGCTGGAACGATCTGCGGGACGTGAGCAAGGAAGACATGCTGGCGATGCTGGGGTTGCAGCCCAAGAAGAGCTTCTTCGAGGCGGCGCTGCCGTCGCTGGGGCTCTTCGGGGCGGGCCTGCTCGTGGGCGCGGGCCTCGGCATCCTGCTGACCCCCCGGTCGGGGTCCGAGCTCCGGGCGAAGCTCTTCGAGCGCTACGGCCAGAAGCTGACGGCGGGCCAGGCCCAGGCCGAGCACCCGGCGCAGCCGCCCCCGATGTGAATCAGCCGGCGAGGCGCAGGATCGCCGCCCAGAGCGCGTCGCAGCCGAGGCCCGTCTGGGCCGAGAAGGCGACGGCGCTGCGCGGGGGCAGCCCGAGCCCGCGCTCGACGGCCGCCACGGCCGCGCCGATGCGGCTGCGCGCCAGCTTGTCGGCCTTGGTGATGGCGACCAGGCACGGCCGGCCCTGGGCGGCGAGCCACTCGAGGAGCGACCGGTCGAGCGGCGATGGCTCGTGCCGCACGTCGACGAGCAGCACCGCCCCGCGCAGCGGCGCGCGCCCGGCCAGGTAGCCCTCGATCATCGAGCGCCAGCGGGCGATCTCGTCCTTGGGCGCCTTGGCGTAGCCGTAGCCGGGCAGATCGCACAGCGACAGCTCGCGCCGCGCGCCCTCGACCTCGAGGCGCACCGCGAAGAAATTCAGGAGCCGCGTGCGGCCGGGGGTGTTGCTGACGCGGGCGAGCTTGCGGCGCCCGAGGAGCGCGTTCAGCGCCGACGACTTGCCGACGTTGGAGCGGCCGGCGAAGCAGATCTCCGGCACCGACACGGGCGGCGCGCCCGAGAGCTGCGCGGCGGAGGTGACGAACGCCGCGTCGAGCACGCGGACCTCCGGACCCAGCCCCCTGCCCTCTCCCCTGCCCGGAGAGGTCCCGGCCGTCCCCTCTCCCCTGCCCGGAAAGGTCCTGCCCGTCCCCTCTCCCCTGCCCGCAGAGGTCCCAGCCGTCCCCTCTCCCCTGCCCGGAGAGGTCCCAGCCGTCCCCTCTCCCCTGCCCGCAGAGGTCCCAGCCGTCCCCTCTCCCCTGCCCGGAGAGGTCCCAGCCGTC
>DATJNL010000475.1:0-2709 GCA_035508175.1 Myxococcales bacterium | reverse complement strand
TGGTTCGACGGCCGGGAGCCGTGCTCGTACCTGCTCGACCGGGCGGTGAATTTCGTGCCCGAGCCGATGGAGTTCGGCTACGAGCGCGAGCTCGGCCAGCACGCGCTGGCGTTCGCCTGCCGGGACACCGATGGCCGGGCGATGGAGCTGGTGACGATGCGCGACGGCGGCGGGTTCGACCTGCTCGGCATCTAGGCCGCGCGCGTCCCTGGCCCGGAGGCCCTGCCCCTTCGTGGGGCGGCCTCTGGGCCTTTTGTCGTTCCGCGAGCAGTGAAAGACCGCTCGGGGTCGCACGGCCATGCCGATGCCGCCAGGAGCGCTGCGAGCTCGCCGCATGGCTGGCGCAGCTCCATCGCGGTGCGGTTGAGGTGGTCACGGGACCGCCGAGGAGATAACGCGAAAGGCCCGGCTCGCGCCCATGAGGCGCGCCGGTTCGACAACCCGCGAGCCCGTGATGACGGGCTCGCTCCACGACATGCAGAAGGAGGGCCCGAAATGGGTTCGATGATGAAGGCCGACTCGGAGCGGCGGGAGCTGGTGCGCGAGCGCCGGCAGGCGAGGATCGAGCGCAAGCAGGAGCGCCGAGACGCTCGGGAGCGCAAGCGCTCGCAGATCGTCGCGCTGCCGCCGGGGGCGTCGGCGCTGCAGCGCGCCGCGCAGGAGCAAGTCGACGCGGCCGTCGACCGAATCGTGAACGAGGCACTTGAGCGCCACGACCACGTCAGCGCGCCCCAGGCGGCATTGCACCCGGTCGACGCTCCGCCGGTTGTCCGCTGGCAGGAGGGCCCGGCACGACCGGCCGCCGACTCATCCAGCCCGGACGCCGGCAGCGGTGCGGTCGTGACGGTTCCCACCACCGACGCGGCCGCTGCGAGCCCGCGGCGGCCGCGGCGCGAGAGTGACATCGCCGCCTTCCAGGAGCGTCGCCGTCAGGCGGCCGAGGAGGCGCGCGCGGAGGCCCGCGAGCGGATCGCGCGCACGGGCGAGCCGGCGTGTGTCGCGGACGCGCTTGCGGCACTCGCACATCCGGGGGCGGCGGACTGGTGCACCGAGTGGCGGGAGCTCGAGCAGGCGCTCGAGGGCGGTCGGATCGTCGAGGTAGGGGCGGCGGCCCGGCGGGCGCTGTGGTCGATCAGTCGAGACGCGGCCCGGACCTCGCGCCGAGCCAGGCGCGATCCGGATCTCGCGCTGGCCGCCTGCGTGGCCTACGCGATCGTCGCCCGTCTGCCGCGCTGCGCGCTCCGCAGCGCGCAGCGAAACCGCCCCGCACCGCGCCCTCGCGCCACCCGCCCGCGCCCGTTCTGGCGCTGAGGCGGTGGGACCGGACCCGAGATCACCACACCACCAAGGGAGAGCCCATGCACAACCCCGCCCCCACTGCCGCCACCGTCGCCGAGCGCGACGAGCGACACCGCGCGCCACTGAGCGCGCTCGACCCGCCAGCCCGGTTCGCGCCGCTGTTCACCCGCCCGGTCGCGCTCGCGATCACGACGGCCACCGACGAGCTCGGCCGGCCACTCGTCGGCGTCTTCGTTCCCGACGGCGAGCTGCTCTAGGCGGGCCGCCGCAGCGGCCGGTCAGCGTCCGACCGCTCCTAGCAGCGGAAGCGCATCGCCACGCATGTTCCCGCCCGGCCCGCCGCCGCCCGGCGGCTGTTCGATGCCGGGGTCCGCTCGCGGTGCCTTGTAACACGTGAGCCCCGAGCTGATGAGCTCGCATCCCACCTGCTCCCCTCCCCTGCAGGTGTCCTTCGGCCGCGAACACCCGGCCCGTAGCGGTCGGGCACCGGCGCAGCCAGCCACATCTCACACCGGTCGCTGCATCGCCCCTGGGTTCGGGGCAGGGCGCGATGCGGCCGGTACCTACTCAAGCGGAAGGAGACTCACGTGAGTTCTCACCTGATCCTGATCGTCGACGAGAACGAGAGCACCCGCGCGTTCCTCGCCGATCAGCTCGCAGCCGACGGCTACGAGATCCTTTTAGCCGGCAGCGGCCGGCACGCGCTGCACCTCCTCGCCACGCACCGGCCGCAGCTCGTGCTCGCCGACCTCAACGGCCAGACACTCGGGCTGCTCGACGCCGTGCGGAGCGGCGCCGGGCCCGGCGGGGAGATCGACCCGCACACGCCGGTGATAGTGCTCACCGCCTGCGCCGACGAGCTGACGCGCGTCCGGGTGTTCGACCGCGGCGGCGACGACGTGGTGGCCAAGCCGTCGTAGTCGGTTGTGGAACCGAGGGCGGTGGCGAAACCGGCCGCAACGGGGCCGGTCTCGAGGCGGATCTCGTCGCCGTCGTGGTGGACGGTGACGACGGGCCAGATCGAGCGGATGACGGTGCGGGCGTGCTCGATCCGCTGGGCGTCGGCGAGCACCTCGCTGACCCGGGCCATGACGCGGCGGACGGCGGCGTCGACGTCGGTCTGGCCGAGGGCGGTGGCGAGCCGGTCCTTGAAGCGGGTGTAGTCGTCGGCCGGGAGGGTGCCGCTGAGGTAGTCGCGTTCGATCCGCTCGCGGCTGGCGAGGACGGCGGCGAGGGCGCGCTCGGCCTCGGCGAGCCGGTCGGCGGTGGCGTCGCGGTCGGCGAGCATGCCGCTGATCACGTCCTTGATCCGGGCGACGAGCTGGCCGGGCTGGCGCTTGAGCTCGTCGAGCATGAGCCGCTCGATCGCGTCGGCGTCGACCGGGGGCAGGTCGCAGCTGGCGAGCGCGG
>DATJNL010000474.1:0-22408 GCA_035508175.1 Myxococcales bacterium | reverse complement strand
TCCTTCAGCGAGACGTAGACGAAGCCTCGGTTGGGGCCGCCGTCGCCCGCGACGCCGAAGACCCCGAGGATCTCCGGCTGCGCCTGCAGGATTGCCTCGACCTTGGCGACGACGTCGATGGTGGTCTGGAGCGAGGCCCCGGGAGGGCCCTGCACCGCGGCCATGAAGAAGCCGTCGTCCTCGAGCGGCACGAAGCCGCGCGGCACCGTGCGAAACAGCCAGTAGGTGCCGGCGAGCCCGGCGAGAAAGAGCACGGTGACGGCGAGCTTGCCGCGGCTCACCCGCCCGAGGCTCCGGTCGTAGAGCGAGGCCAGGCCGTGCAGCCCGCGCTCGACCACGCCGAAGAGGCCGCGCTTCGCGCCGACCGGGCGCAGCAGGAGCGCCGAGAGCGCGGGCGTGAGCGTCATGGCGTTGAAGGTGGAGATGAGCACCGAGAAGGCGATCGTGAGCGAGAACTGCTTGTAGAGCCGGCCGGTGATGCCCGGGAAGAAAGCCACCGGCACGAACACCGCCACCAGCACGAGCGAGGTGGCGAGCACCGCGCCGGTGACCTCGCGCATGCCGCGCGACGCCGCCTGCCGGGGATCGCCGTCGCCGCGCTCGAGGTGCCGCTCGATGTTCTCGATCACCACGATGGCGTCGTCGACCACGAGGCCGGTGGCGAGCGTGAGGCCGAACAGGGTGAGCGTGTTGATGGTGAAGCCGAAGAGCTTCACGAAGGCGAAGGTGCCGACGAGCGACACGGGGATGGTGAGCGCCGAGATGAGCGTGCTGCGGAAGCTCTGCAGGAACAGGAGGATCACCAGCATCACGAGGACGACCGAGAGGCAGAGGGCGGTCACGACCTCGTGGATCGACTCGCGCACCACCGGCGTGTTGTCGAAGGCGACCTCGTACTTGATGCCCGGCGGGAACGAGGCCGCCAGCCGGTCCATCTCGGCGAGCACGGCGCGGTCCACGTCGAGGGCGTTCGCATTCGGGTACTGGGTGATCCCGAGGCCCACGGTCTCGCGGCCGCGCCAGCGCAGGTAGCCGCTGTAGTCTTCCGCGCCCACCTCGACGCGCGCCACGTCCTGCAGCAGCACCATGGTGCCGTCGTCGCCGGTCTTGAGGATGATCTTGCGGAACTCCTCCGGGCTGGACATGCGCCCGAGCGCGCGCACGCTGATCTGGTACGCCTGGCCCGGCGGCGCCGGCGGCTCGCCCACCGCGCCCGCGGCGATCTGCACGTTCTGCTCCTGGAGCGCGTTGACGACGTCCGTGGCCGTGAGCTTGCGCGCCGCCAGCCGCACCGGGTCGAGCCAGATGCGCATCGCGTACTTGCGGGCGCCCCAGACCTGCACGCTCGAGACGCCGGGCACGCGGCGCAGCGCCTCGCGCAGGAACACGTCGGCGTAGTTCGACAGGAACAGGTTCGAGTACTCGCCCTGGGAGGTGAGCGCGATGCCGCAGACGAACTGCCCCGAGCTCTTCCACACGGTGAGCCCGTTCTGCCGCACCACGCTGGGCAGGCGCCCCTGCGCCTGGTTCACGCGGTTCTGGATGTCCACCGCGGCGAGGTCGAGGCTGCGGTCCACGTCGAAGGTGACGTCGATCTCGGAGCTGCCGTCGGAGCTGCTGGTGGACGTGAGGTAGCGCAGCCCTTCGACGCCGTTGATCTGCTGCTCGAGCGGCGTGGTGACGGCCGATTCCACGGTCTGGGCCGCGGCGGCGAGGTAGCTGGCCGAGACGCCGACCTGCGGCGGGGAGAGGATCGGGAAGCGGCCCACCGGCAGCAGCGGCACGCAGATCGCCCCCGCGAGGACGATGAGCATGGCCGTGACCATGGCGAGGACCGGCCGGTCGATGAAGAAGTCGACGAACACGGACTAACCCTTCGGCGCGGGCGCGATGGGCGACCCGTCGTGCAGCTTCTGGGCCCCCGCGACCACGATGCGCTCGCCCGCCGCGAGGCCGTGCAGCACCGGGTAGAGGCTGCCGTCGATGGGCCCGAGCGTCACCGGCCGCTGCTCGGCGACGAGGCCGCCGTCCTTCTCCTCGGCGGCGTAGGCGAAGGCCTGCCCATTGAAGCGCTTCACCGCGGCGAACGGCAGCACCGGCCCCTGCCGCTCGCTCCACACGACGCGCGCCCGGATGAACTGCGCGGTGCGCAGCTCCCCGTGCAGGTTGTCGACGACGGCCTTGAGCAGGACCGACTGGGTGTCCTCGTCGACCTGCGGGGAGATGAAGCTCACGTGGCAGTCGGCGACGGTGCGGCCCTGGTCGTCGAGCAGCTGGACGAGCATGCCGGGGCGCAGGTCGCCCGAGCGCTCCACCGGCACCGACACGTAGAGCTCGAGCTGCTGGTTCTGGTCCACGGTCGTGAGCTTGGTCTGGGGGCTCACGTAGTCGCCCTCGCGCACCGGGATGTCGCCCACGACGCCGTCCTCGGGCGCCACGATGCTGAAGTAGCGGAGCTGCACCTCGCTCTCGCGCACCATGGCGCCGAGCGCCTCGAAGTCGGCGGTGGCCGAGTCGAGCGAGCTGCGCGCGAGGTCGAGCTCCTGCTGGCTCGCCGCGCCGCCCTTGAAGAGGGCGGCCACCCGCTGGTACTCCTGCTTGGCGTAGTTCAAGGCCGCCAGCTTCGAGACCGCGTTGGCCTTCTGGCTGGACACGGTGTGGAACTGCCGGCTCGGGTCGATCTGCATGAGCAGCGCGCCCCGGCGCACCACGTCGCCGGACTTCACCAGGATCTTCGCGACCTGCCCGTCGACCTGCGGCCGGAGCGTCACCGAGCGGCGCGACTTGAGGGTCGCCACGTACTCGCTGGAATCGCGGATGGTCGCGAGCTGCACCGGGGCGATCTCGACGGCGACCGGCGGCTCGGCGCCCTCGCCGGGCTTCTCGGCCCCGGCCTGGGCGCACGCAGCCAGCAGGAGGGCGGCGGGCAGGCATCGGCGAAAGGACAAGGGGGTCGCTCCGGTGCGGTCGGGCGGAACCTTACGACGGTTGGGCAGCGGACGCCAGGGAGCTGCGGCGCCGGACGGGCGGCGGAGCTGTGCCGGGACGGCCATGCCCGCTCCCTACGCAGGCGCCCGGCCCCTTATTTCAGCGGGCGGCCCGGCGCCCGCTCTTTCCGCTTGACAACCATCGATGCATCGTTTATTTCGATGCGTCGAATATTTCGTCATGTCGGCACGTCCAGACGACTCGCCCGCCCCGGGCACCCCCGCCGAGCTCTCCGGCCTCCTGACCGAGCTCATGTCGCTCCTGAACCGGCGCTCCGCGGGCGACGCCCTGGCCCTGATGAACGAGGCGGGGCTCACGATGGGCCAGATGGTCACCCTCTTCGTGCTGGACTTCGTGGGCGACCACAGCGTGGGCGCGCTGGCGCAGAAGGCGCACCTCTCGCCCGCGGCCGCGAGCCACATGATCGATCAGCTGGTGCGCGGCGGCCTGGTCCGGCGGACCGAGGATCCCGAGGACCGGCGCGCGCGCAAGATCGCCATCACCGCCCGCGGCCGGGCCTTCATCCGGCGGCTCGACGCGGAGCGCCGGCGCGAGCTCTCCGAGGTGGCGGCCCGGTTCAAGCCGCGCACCGCCCAGCGGCTGGCGGAGGTGCTCCGCGACGCGGTCGAGGAGCTCCGGTTTCCAGGCGACTGTTCTTTTCCCGGGCCGCGAGCCCGGCGGGCAGGAAGGCAGGGGTAGCGCATGAGCTCCATCGTCTCGGTCCGCGGCGCCGTGAAGGAATACCGCCTGGGCGACGTCACGGTCCCCGCCCTGCGCGGCGTGGACCTCGAGGTCCAGGAGGGCGAGTTCCTGTCGATCGCCGGCCCGTCCGGCAGCGGCAAGACCACGCTGCTGAACCTGATCGGCTGCGTCGACACCGCCACCTCGGGCATCGTGGAGGTCGCCGGCCGAAACACCAGCACGCTCTCGGAGCGGGAGCTCACGCGGCTGCGGCTCGACACCATCGGCTTCATCTTCCAGAGCTTCAACCTGGTCTCGGTCTTGTCGGTGCTGCAGAACGTCGAATTGCCCTTGCTCCTCCAGCGCTCGATGAACGGCGCCCAGCGGCGCGAGCGCGTGCAGCACCTGCTCGAGGAGGTGGGCCTCAAGGGCTACGACCGCCACCGGCCCAGCGAGCTGTCGGGCGGCCAGCGGCAGCGCGTCGCCATCGCCCGCGCGCTGGTCGCCCGCCCCAAGCTCGTGCTCGCCGACGAGCCCACCGCCAACCTCGACTCGGTGACCGGCGAGACCATCCTCGGGCTCATGCGGAACCTGAACCAGACCGAGAAGACCACCTTCATCTTCTCCACCCACGATGCCAAGGTGATGGCCCACGCGACGACGCTGGTGCGCATCGCGGACGGCAAGGTCGTCGACCGCACCGCCCGGGAGGCGGCCCCGCAGGCCGCCGGAGCGCGCTGAATGCTCGCGAACTTCCGCGTGCTGCTGCAGATCGCGTTCCGCAACCTGTTCGCGTCGCGGCTGAAGACCGCCATCGTGGGCGGCATCGTGTTCTTCGGGGCGCTGCTGCTCACGGTGGGCGCCTCGCTGCTGCACAGCGTCACCGACGGCATGAGCCGCTCCATCATCGGGACGCTCGCGGGCGACGTGCAGGTCTACTCCGCCAAGTCCAAGGACGACCTGTCGCTCTTCGGCAACATGGGCGGCGAGCCCGACCTGCAGCAGATCGACCAGTTCGAGAAGCTGAAGAAGACGCTCGAGGCCATCCCCAACGTCGCCCGTGTCGTGCCCATGGGGATCAGCTCGGCGCTCGTCACCTCGGGCAACACCATCGACGTGGTGCTGGAGAAGCTGCGCGACGCCGTGCGCAAGAAGCTCGCGGGCGACGCGAGCCCCGCGGTCGAGGAGCAGATCCGGGCGCAGAGCCAGCACGTGCAGCAGATCGTCACCGTGCTGCAGAGCGAGCAGAAGAACCGCGACGCGATCATCGACAAGACCAAGCTCACCAAGGACGACGCCGACAACGCGAAGAACCTGCTGCGGGCGGCCGACCCCGCCTTCTGGGCCGGCTTCGAGAAGAACCCGCTCGATTCGCTGGAGTTCCTCGAGAACAAGATCGCGCCGCAGTCGGCCGACGCCGACATGCTCTACCTGCGCTACGTGGGCACCGACATGGCCGCGTTCCGCAAGTCGTTCGACCGCTTCCGCATCGTCGACGGCCAGCCGATCCCCGAGGGGAGGCGCGGCTTCCTCTTCTCCAAGTTCTTCTACGAGGACCGGGTGAAGCTGCACGCGGCGCGCCGCCTCGACAAGATGCTCGAGGCGATCGACGAGAAGGGCGAGACCCTCTCCGACCACGACACGTTCGACCCGAGGTACTACGACGGCCCAAAGGCGCTGCGGGAGCTGCTGCGCCGTGTGGCCGGTCTGAAGCTGTTCACGCGGCGGGGCGACCCGGATCTGCAGCGCATGATGCACGAGAACGCGAAGCAGACGCGCGAGATCGTGCTGCAGCTCGACGGCCCGCAGACGGCGAAGATGATCGGGTTGCTGCAAGGCGAGCTGCACTCGACCGAGCCCAACCTCGAGAAGCTGCTGGCCGACTTCTTCACCATGGACGACGCCAACTTCCACGAGCGCTACCACTTCTTCTACGACCGTCTCGCCCCGCTGCTCGACCTGTACCGGATCCGCGTCGGCGACACGCTCACCATCAAGGCCTTCACCAAGACCGGCTACACGCGCTCGGTGAACCTCAAGGTCTACGGCACCTTCGAGTTCACCGGGCTCGACAAGTCGCCGCTCGCGGGGGCCGCGAACCTCATGGACATCGTCTCCTTCCGCGACCTGTACGGCTTCCTGACCGCCGACAGCCTGAAGGAGATCCAGAAGATCGAGCAGGCCGCCGGCGAGAAGGACGTCGACCGCGCCCAGGCCGAGAACGAGCTGTTCGGCGCCGACAGCGGCGGCGAGGTCGTCCAGGAGAAGCAGCAGGGCTTCGACAAGGAGACGCCGGACGCCGTCGAGAGCGCCGAGAAGCTGCACCGCGAGGACGTCTCGCAGCTCCCCTACGATCCGGCCGACCTCGAGAAGGGCGTGGTCCTGAACGCCGCGGTGATCCTCAAGGACCACCGGCTGGTGAAGCAGACCATGGCCGACATCGAGGCCGCCGGGAAGGCCGCCGGCCTGAACCTCAAGGCCGTCAGCTGGCGCGACGCGGCGGGCCTCATCGGCAAGCTGGTGCTCGTCTTCCAGGTGGCGCTGCTCATCGCCATGATCGTGGTCCTGCTGGTGGCGCTGGTGATCATCTCGAACGCCCTGGTGATGGCGACGCTGGAGCGCGTGCGCGAGATCGGCACGCTGCGGGCCGTCGGCGCCCAGCGGACCTTCATCCTCGGCATGCTCAACGTGGAGGGCGCGGTGATCGGGCTGTTCTTCGGCGCGCTCGGCGCCGCCGCGGGCGGGCTCATCGTTCTCTACATGCACTGGCAGGGCATCCCCGCCTCGAGCGACGTCCTCAACTTCTTCTTCTCGGGCCCGCGCCTGCGCCCCGTGCTCGGCCTCGGCGACGCGGCGCTCGCCGTGGGGATCGTCTTCGTCGTCGCGACGGTGTCGTCGCTCTACCCTGCCTGGCTGGCGATGCGCATCACGCCGCGCCAGGCGATGGCCTCGGAGGAGTGACCGTGCGCGCCTTCGTCCGCTTCTTCACCGGCTTCAGCAGCATCGACGTGGTGGTCGCCTTCCGGAACCTCCTGCAGCACACGCGCCGCACGATCTTCCTGGGCGGCGCCATCGCGGCCGTGACCGCGGTGATGGTGCTCCTCGTGGGCATCTCGGTCGGCACGAGCGAGACCATGCTGCGCACGGCCACGACGCTCATGAGCGGGCACATCAACGTGGGCGGTTTCTACAAGGTCACCGACGGCATGTCCGCGCCGGTGGTCACCGACTTCCGCAAGATCATCGAGATCTCGAAGAAGACCCTGCCGGAGATCGACTACGTCGTGGCGCGCGGCCGCGGCTGGGCCAAGCTGATCTCGGACACCGGCTCGACCCAGGTCGGCGTGGCCGGCATCGACATCCAGGCGGAGCCGGGCTTCAAGAAGGTCATCGAGCCCATCTCCGGCAGCCTCGCCGATCTCGCGAAGCCGCACACGGTGCTGATCTTCGAGAGCCAGGCGAAGAAGCTCGACGCCAAGGTGGGCGACGCCCTCACGTTCTCGGCGCCCACCACGCGCGGCGTCAACAACACCGTCGACGTCCGCGTGGTCGCCATCGCCAAGGACCTCGGCCTGCTCTCGAGCTTCAACGTGTACATCCCGGCCGTCACGCTCGCCGAGCTCTACCGGCTGAGCCCGGACACCACCGGCGCGGTGCAGATCCTCGTGAAGGATCGCTACCTGGACGACGTGCCCGCGCTGATCACGCGGCTACGCAAGGCGCTCGAGACCGCCGGCTACCGGCTCATGGACCCGGACCCCGAGCCGTTCTGGCTCAAGTTCGACAAGGTGAACCGCGAGGACTGGACCGGGCAGAAGCTCGACGTGACCAGCTGGAAGGACGAGCTGGCCTTCTTCAACTGGACGCTCGTCGCCATCAACACGCTCTTCTTCACCGTGCTCATCATCCTGCTCGCGATCATCGTGGTCGGCATCATGAACACCATGTGGATCGCCATCCGCGAGCGCACCCGCGAGATCGGCACGCTGCGGGCGATCGGCATGCAGCGCGAGCAGGTGGTCCGGCAGTTCCTCCTCGAGGCCCTGATGCTCGGCGTCCTCGCCACGGTGGGCGGCGCGATCCTGGGCGCGCTGGGCGCGGCCGAGATCAACGCCGCGCAGATCCCCGTCCCGCTCGCAGCCCAGATCTTCCTCCTGAGCAACCACTTCTTCCTCGCGGTCCACCCCACGGCGCTGATCTTCGCCGCCGTCGCGATCACCGCCGTGACCGGGCTGGCCGCGCTCTACCCCTCGCTCCGGGCCGCGAAGCTGGAGCCCGTCACGGCGATGCAGCACTTCGGCTAGGAGACCCCCATGCGACGCGCCCTCACGATTGCAGCCCTGCTCGCCGCCGCCGTGCCCTTGCGGGCGGTCGCGGCGCCGCTCAGCAGCGCCGAGATGGTGGAGCTGCTCAAGCAGGTGGACGAGCGCCAGAACCAGAACGGCGACTACCGGTCGATCGCGTACATGATCCAGAAGGAGAAGGACAAGATCGACGTCGCCTACCAGATCGAGGTGCTGCGGCGCAGCGCCGACCAGAAGTTCATCATCCTGTTCCTGCAGCCGAAGACCTCGGAGGGGCAGGGCTACCTGCGCGTCGATCAGAACCTCTGGTTCTACGACCCCTCGGTGGGCCGCTGGGAGCGCCGCACCGAGCGCGAGCGCATCGGCGGCACCAACTCGCGCCGCTCCGACTTCGACGAGTCGCGCCTCGCGCAGGAGTACGACCCGAAGTGGGTGGGCGAGGGCAAGCTCGGGCGCTACGACACCATCGAGCTCGAGCTGAACGGCAAGGACGGCATCGACCTGGCCTTCCCGGTGGTCAAGATCTGGATCGACAAGGACACGAAGAACGTCCTCAAGCGGCAGGAGTTCGCGCTGTCGGGCCGCCTGATGCGCACGAGCTACTACCCGAAATGGTCGAAGCTCTACTCGGAGAGCAAGGGCGCCGACGTCTGGTTCCCGCAGGAGATCCGCTTCTACGACGAGATCGAGAAGGAGAACCAGACGTTCATCTCGATCAAGAGCGTCGACCTGAAGCCGCTGCCGGAAAATGTCTTCACGAAGGCATGGCTGGAAGAGAAGAGCCGCTAGGAGGCCGGCGTGAAACGTCCTTCGAGACCATGCCCCCTCACCCGGCCTCTCCCCCGCCGGGGGAGAGGAGCCTCTTCTTCTTCCACGTCCCTCTCCCCCGCCGGGGGAGAGGAGCCTCTTCTTCCACGTCCCTCTCCCCGGCCAGGGGAGAGGAGCCTTTTCTTCCACGTCCCCTCTCCCCTGCCACGGGAGAGGAGCCTCTTCTTCCACGTCCCTCTCCCTGGCAGGGGAGAGGAGCCTTTTCTTCCACGTCCCCTCTCCCCTGCCAGGGGAGAGGGCTAGGGTGAGGGGTCCCATGGCCATTTTTCCGACGGCCTCCTGAGATGCTGCTGACCGTGACGCTCCTCGCCCTGGCCGCGGCGCCGGGAAGGGCCGACGCAGGCGCGCTGGACGTGGGCTCTTCTCTGGCGGCCGATGCGGGCGCGGCCGATGCGGGTGCGCTTCCCGCGTTCTCCGAGACGCCCACCGAGGAGCAGATGTTCGGAGCGCCCGAGGTCACCTCGCTGCCGGACGGCGGCCTCGCGGGACCCAGGCCCTCGGAGGCCCAGATCTTCGGCGTCTCGGTCGGCGGCCCGGGCGCCGACGCCGGCACCGAGCCGCTCGGCAAGGCGCGCTCGAGCGAGATCCTGCAGTCGCGCTTCCCCTACGAGGCCGAGGCGCTGCCCCCCGAGAACCCGCTCACCGTGGGCGGCCTGCTCTACCTGCGCAGCCAGTTCAGCGCGCAGGCCAACACCCCGCCCGATCACTGGCTGCTCAGCGCGCCGTTCCTGCTCGACACCTACCTCGACGCACGCCCCAACGACCGCGTGCGCGGCTTCGTGCTGGTGCGCACCGAGTGGGACCCCACCTACAACCCGACCCAGCCCAGCGAGTACGGCGTCACGCTGCCCGCCCTGCCCAACCCCGACTTCCTGATCGACCAGATGTGGATCAAGTTCGACATCGCGCGGAAGGTCTTCGTCACCGCAGGCCGCCAGCACGTCAAGTGGGGCGCGGCGCACTTCTGGTTCCCGAACGACCTGCTGAACCCGGTGAAGCTGCAGCCGCTGGCCGTCTTCGACCAGCGCACCGGCGTCACCATGATCAAGGCCGACCTCCCGCTCTCCGACGAGAACCTCAACCTGTACGCCATCGGCCTCTTCGAGGGCCTGCAGCAGGCGAACACGCTCGGCACGCTGGGAGGCGCGGCCCGCGTCGAGTACGTCCTCGGCACGGTCGCGCTGGGCCTCGACGAGGTGTCGACCATCGGCCAGCACAACCGCTACGGCGGCGACATCTCGTTCGGCCTGTGGGACTTCGATCTCTACGCCGAGGGCGCCGTCACCGACGGCCGCGACAACCCGCTGTGGGAAGAGACCGTGGTGCCGAACTTCAACCCCGCGCCCGGACAGACTTTCAGCCCCGGCGCCTACCGCGAGTACGACCCGAGCGGCTACCAGGGGCAGGTCGCCGGCGGCCTGAACTACTCCTTCCGCTACGGAAACAACCGGCTGATCACCTTCGGCGGCGAGTACTTCTACAACGGCCTCGGCTACTCGACGCCGTCCATCTACCCCTGGCTGCTCCTCAACAACGCCGCGACGTTCTTCTACCTGGGCCAGCAGTACGCCGGCCTGTACGTCCTCGCCGACAAGCCGGGCAGCTGGTACAACACGACCATCGATCTGTCGACGCTGAGCAACCTCTCGGATCGCTCCTTCATCAGCCGCATCGACGTCTTCCAGATCGTGCTCACCCACCTGCGCGTGGAGGCCTTCGCCGACGTCCACTACGGCAACGACGGCGAGTTCAACTTCAGCCTCAACGTGCCCGCGACCAGCTTCTTCGGCATCCAGGTGCCGAGCATCGTGGTCAACGCCCCGATCTTCGACGCGGGGCTCGCCCTGCGCCTGTCGCTCTAGCGCTCGCTCGTGGGCGCGCCGGGGGGCGCCACCAGCAGCATCGCCCGCCGCAGGATCTCGCGGGCGCTCGCGGGGTCGTCGCTCGTGAGCGTGATGCTGAAGCCGTCGGCCGAGCCGGCCACCGAGGCTTGCGTGCCGGGCGTGCCCATCGGGCAGTCGGGCATGTCGGGCAGCTCGTTCCCGAGCGCGTTGCTGCGGGCGAGGTGGCAGTCCACCACCCGGCGCAGGAAATCCACGGTGAGCCCCCAGACCGGCCGGAAGGTGATCACCGCGCCGAGCAGCTGCGGGCTCGTGCTCTTGCCTCGCTGGCCGTAGAGCGGCGTGACCGAGTCGATGTCTTCGTAGTGGATGAAGGGCCCCTCGTCGCGGTCCGCGTCCGAGACGCCCTGGCAGCTCTTCGCCTCCGCGTCGCGCAGCTTCCTCGAGATCGCCCGATCGTGCGCGGCCTCGCGGCGCAGCCTCGCGGCGGCCAGCCGGTGCCCCTCCGTCGGGTTCCGCTCCGAGGTCCAGCAGACGCCGCTGAAGTCGCCCTTCCCTTCGCAGGTCGAGCGGCGCACGCCGGCGGCGGGATCGTACGCCCGCTCCTGCCGCGCCGCCTCGGCGCGCGCGGCCGCCGCTCTCTGATCGTACGCCTCGGCGCTCGGGTGGTGCTCGGGCACCGTGGTGGCGCAGGCCATGAGCGCGGCGAGCGCCGCCGCCATCGCGAGCTTTTCCATGTCGAACCTCCGCTTCCGGGAAGAGCAAGCGCCGTGCCGGCTGTTTCCAGCGGACGAGGCCGCAAACGCTCGGCAAACCTTGCGCCGGCCCGGCCGGCGGCGCAGCGCAAGAGCTGCGCGGCCCGCGCTTGTCGAAAGCCGGGATCGGAGCTATCTCGTGAGCCCCATGGCGCTGACATTCGAGGAGCTGCAGCGCTCCTGCCTCGGCACCGAAGTCGAGGTTCCGGTGCTCGGCGGCAAGCGCCGTTACGTCAACTTCGACAACGCGGCCACCACGCCGGCGCTGCGCCAGGTCCGCGACGCGGTGGACCGCTTCCTGGAGAACTACTCGAGCGTCCACCGCGGCACCGGCTACAAGTCGCTGCTCTCGACCGAGGTCTTCGAGCGCTGCCGCCGGCGCGTCCTCGACTTCGTCCACGCCTCGCCCGCCGACGACACGGTGATCTTCGGCAAGAACACGACGGAGATGGTGAACAAGCTCTCGCGCCGCTTCGGCCTCAAGCTCGACGACGTGGTCTTGATCTCCGACGCCGAGCACCACTCGAACGACCTGCCCTGGCGGAAGGTCGCCCGGGTGGTCCGCATCCCGGTGGATCACCGCGGCGCCATGGAGCTCTCGCGCATCGAGGACGAGCTCAAGCGGGCGCGCGGCCGCGGGCGCGTCGTCGCGGTCTGCGGCGCCTCGAACGTGACGGGCTACCAGCCGCCCATCCACGACATCGCCGCGCTGGCGCACCGCCACGGCGCCAGCCTGTTCGCCGACTGCGCCCAGCTCGCGCCGCACCGGGCCATCGACGTCCGGCCCCCCGGCGATCCCGGCCACCTCGACTTCGTCGCCTTCAGCGCGCACAAGATGTACGCGCCCTACGGCGTGGGCGTGCTCGTGGGCCCGAAGCGCTTCTTCGACCACGGCGACCCCGACCACGTGGGCGGCGGCATGGTGGAGATGGTCACGCCCGATCGCGCCTACTGGTCGCCGAGCCCCGACCGCGACGAGCCCGGCACCCCCAACCTGCTGGGGGCGGTGGCGCTCGCGCGCGCCATCGGCTGCCTCGAGGAGGTCGGCTTCCCCGCCATCGCCGAGCACGAGCGCCGCCTCACCGCCCATGCGCTGAAGCGGCTGCGCGAGGTGCCCGGCCTCACGCTGTACGGCGACGCCGAGCCCCATTCCGGCGAGGATCGGATCGGCGTCATCCCGTTCAACCTGGCCGGCATGAACCACGCGCTGCTCGCGGCCGCGCTCGCCTGGGAGGGCGGCGTGGGCGTGCGGCACGGCTGCTTCTGCGCCCACCCCTTCATCGCGCACCTGCTGCGGCTGTCGGACCGGGACGCGGAGCGGATGATCGACCGCATCCTCGCCTCCGACCGCAGCGACGTCGCCGGGCTGGTGCGCATGAGCTTCGGCCTCTTCAACACCGAGCGCGAGGTCGATCTGGTGGTCGAGCTCCTCCGAGAGCTGGCCGCGGGAGGCCCGCGGGGGCGCTACCGCTTCGATCCGGCGTGGGGCGAGTACCGCGCGGAAGGCAACGAAGCCGAGATCGACCCGGCCCTCGGGATCTGACCCTTGGATCGCCGCAGCTTTCTCAAGGCCTCGCTCGCGCTGCCAGCGTTCGCCTCGGCCGCCCGCGCCCTCGCGTTCGGCGACGCCTCGCGCCTCGTCTTCGCGCAGCTGCGCCACGGCGGCACCTTCCAGCCGCGCGAGCACGCGCTGCGCCACCTCTGCTTCGAGCTGGAGAGCCGCACCAGCCTGCAGGTCGACCCGCAGCCCGTCCTGCTCGCCGCCGACGATCCCCTGCTCTTCTACCACCCGTTCGCCTACCTGGCCGGCGAGGGCGCCTTCCCGCCGCTCACCGACCGCGAAGCGCACGCGCTGCGCCGCTTCCTGATCTACGGCGGCTTCCTGCTGTGCGATTCGGCCGACGGCGGGCCGGCCTTCGACGGCGCGCTGCGCCGCGAGATCGCGCGCGTGCTCCCCGAGGCGCCGTTCGCGCGGGTCCCCTACGAGCACGTGCTCTACAAGACCTTCTACCTGCTCGATCACCAGGGCGGCCGGCAGCTCGTGAAGCCGTTTCTGGAGGCGGCGCAGGTGGGCAACCGCCTCGCCGTCGTCTACAGCCAGAACGACCTCGGCGGCGCCTGGGCGCGCGACGATCGGGGGGAGTGGGAGTACGAGGTCGTGCCCGGCGGCGACGCGCAGCGCGAGACGGCCTTCAGGCTGGGGGTCAACCTCGCGATGTACGCGACCTGCCTCGACTACAAGGACGATCAGGTCCACCTGCCCATCATCATGCGGCGGCGCCAGTGACCGCCGGCGACGCCCAGGCGTACGACGGCTGGCGGCTCGTCGCCCTGTCTCCGCTCCCCGGCTGGGCGAGGCTGGCGCTGCTGGCGGCCGCGGCGCTCTCGGTCTGGCTCGCGGCGCGCGGTCTGGCGCGCGAGCGGCACCGCGGCCGGCGCGCCGCCCTCCTGAGCCTGCGCGCGGTGTCCGCGCTCGCCCTCGCGGCGCTGCTGCTCGAGCCCGGCATCCGCTTGCTACAGACCATGCGGGTCAAGAGCCGCCTGCTCGTGCTCCTCGACTCCTCGCGCAGCATGGGCTTCCCCGCCGAGTCGCCGCAGGGCAACGACGTGCCGCCCACCCGCGGCCAGGCGGCGGCCCGCTGGTTCGCCGATCACCGCGGCGACTTCCGCGATCTCGAGGGCCGCTTTCGCGTGGAGTACTACACGTTCGGCGCCGACACCGCCTCGGCCGACCTCCAGCGGCTGGCGACGGCGGCGACGCCCACCGGCGCGCGCACCGACATCCTCGGGGCGCTCCAGTCGGCCTTCGAGGGCAGCGGCGCCTCGGCGGGCCGGAAGGTCGCGGCGGCGCTGGTCGTGAGCGACGGCACCGACAACGTGGGCCTCGCTGCCGGCGTGGGGCCCCACGAGAAGGCGGCGCTGGAGCGCCTGGGCGCGCCGGTGTCGACCGTGCTCGTCGGCGAGGGGGGCCTGCGGGATCTCTCGATCGCGGCCGTGAAGGTCGACGACTTCGCCTTCGTGCGCAACTCGGTCACCGCGGAGGTTCAGGTCGCGAGCCAGGGTTTTTCCGGCGAGTCCGTTCCGGTCACGCTCACCCGCGAGGGGCGCGTCGTGGGCACGCAGCAGATCACGCTGGAAGCCGGCCGGCACCGCTACCCCGTGACCTTCAAGTTCGTGCCCGACCAGACGGGCCGCTTCGTCTACACCGTCTCGGTGCCGGTGCAGCCGGGCGAGGCGGTGGCCGACAACAACAAGCGGGCGTTCGTGCTCAAGGTGATCCGCGACCGCGTGCGCGTGCTGCTCGTGGCCGGGCGGCCCTCGTGGGACGTGCGGTTCCTGCGCGGCCTGCTGCACCAGGACCCCAACGTCGACCTGGTCTCGTTCTTCATCTTGCGCGACGCCACCGACGAGACCCAGGCGTCGACCAGCGAGCTGTCGCTCATCCCGTTCCCCACCGAGGAGATCTTCCGCCAGCAGATCGACACCTTCGACCTGGTGATCCTGCAGAACTTCGCCTGGCGCCCCTACTTCCGCCAGGGGCCCGACGTCTCGCCGTATTTTCCCGACATCCGCCGCTACGTCCTCGGCGGCGGCGCGCTTCTCATGATCGGCGGCGACAACAGCTTCGGCGAGGGGCATTACGACGAGACCGAGCTCGGCGACGTGCTCCCGGTGACGAGCGTCGGGCTCCCGCCGCCGCTCGACCCCTTCACCGTGCGCCTCACCGAGGAGGGCAAGCGCCACCCGGTCATGTCGCTCGTGGAGGGCGGCGAGGCCAACGCGCGCCTCTGGGCGTCGCTGCCCGCCCTGCCGGGGCTGAACCTCGTGCGCGCCAAGCCCGGCGCGCGCGTCCTCCTCGAGCACCCGCTCCTCTCCGCCGGCGGCCAGAACGCCCCCGTGCTGGTGGTGGCGGACGAAGGCCGCGGGCGCAGCATGGCGCTGACCACCGACAGCTCCTGGTACTGGAGCCTCCCGGCGGAGGGCCGCGGCCTCTCCAACCGCTCGTACGAGCGCTTCTGGAACAACGCGATCCGCTGGCTGGTGCGCGACCCGGACCTCACGCAGATCTCGGTCGAGGCCGAGCGGCACACCGTGGAGCCCGGCCAGCCCGCGGCCTTCGTGGTGAAGGCCCGCCAGGCCGACTACGGCCCCGCGGCCGGCGCCGAGGTCTCCCTGAAGCTCCTGGACTCCGAGACCGGCAAGCAGGTCGCGCAGGCGCGCGGCGTCGCCGGCACCGACGGGAGCGCGCGGCTCGAGCTCGCGAACCTGCCCCCGGGCGCCTACCGCGCGGTGGCCGGCGCGACGCTGGGAGGCTCCGACCTCGGCAGCGGCGAGGACGTCGTCGCCGTGCGGCAGAGCGGTATCGAGACCGACGATCCGCTGCCGCGACCGGAGCTGCTCCAGCAGATCGCCAAGATCACCGGCGGCTCGTACGCCGAGCTGCCCCGCAGCCTCCCCTCGCTGCACGCGCTCGACCCCGAGGTCGTCGAGGTGGGCCGCCGCAAGGACCGCCCCATCTGGGACAACCTCTGGCCGCTGCTGGCGCTCTGCCTGACGATGGGCTCCGAGTGGTGGCTGCGCCGCCGCTGGGGCCACCTGTAGCTGGCGTGGGCCGCGGTGCGCGGGGGCGAGAACTCCCCGATGGCCCGCAGGTAACGCTCCGCCTCGGCGAGATTGCGAACGAGGGCGACCGGCTGCAGCCGCCCTCCGCAGCGCTCGCAGCGCAAGGAATCGAGGTCGAAGACGCGACGCAAGAGCTCCGCCCAGGGAACCTCGTGGGAGCCTTCGTGGCGGGGTGAAGGCGAAGAAGCCCCCCTCCTCCTCGGTCTCGAGGGGACCGAGCTTGACCGCGTAGAGCACCGTGTCCCTACGGTTTCCTTCGCGCGTCGCGGACCACGAGCCACCCAAGTCTCTGAATCACGGGGCATTTTCTGAAGCCCTCACGCGGAGTGCGACGGTCCGCGAGCGGCCGGGTCAAAGCGGTGTGAACGCGAACAACGGGGCGCCTCCGACCGAAGAGGAGAACAGATGCCACTCGCCGCGCTGATGCTACTCCTCTCGACTACGCCGACCACAGTGGCGGAAGCCAGGAAACTCTTCGAAGCGGGGTCGGCAGACTTCGCTGCCGGACACTTCGAGGCTGCCCTCGATGCCTTCGACCACGCGTACGGGCTGACGTCAGCTCCCGGCCTGCTCTTCGACATCGGGCAGTGCCACAAAGCCCTGCATCATTGGCAGCTGGCGTCGAAGTTCTTTCGCCTCTACCTGAGGGGAAAGCCCGTCGATGAAGCCGGCCACGTCCACGGCCTGATCGCCGAGGCCGATGCACAAGCGAAGATCGAAGCGGACGCCAGGCCGAAAACGGCCGCGCCGCCTCCGCAGCTCGCCGCGCCTCCGCCGCCGGCGCCTGCGCCGACCGCGCTTCCACCTGCAGTGGTCGCCGAGCCCGCTTCTTCGCCGGTCCGCTCCAACCGTGCGCCCTGGATCGTCGTGAGCAGCGGTTCCGGCCTCGCGGGTATCGGGGCGGTCCTCGGCATCCTCGCGCTTTCGGGGGCCCACGCACTGACGGCGACGGATTCCATCAGCGGTGGAACCACCGAGAGCAGCCTCACCCAGTCGCAATACGTCCATCAAGGCAGCCAGGTCGACACGCTCGCCTCGATCTCGCTGCCCCTGCTCGTCGTCGGCGTGGCCACCGTGGCGAGCGGCCTCATCTGGAAGCTGGAGGAGAAGTCCAGGCCAGCCCACTCACGTCTCTCGGTTGACAAATGACGCGACATCCTCTCACGAAGAAGAAGATTGGACTCCCGGCCCTGCTGCCCCGGCTACTGCTCTTCACGCTCGCCTGGATCGCGGCGCAAGCCTGCCAGCTGGTCTCGTCGCCGGGGCCAGACACGCTCTTTCACTGTTCCGCTTCACAGACGTCGAGCGGCGGGGTGTTCCCTTCCTCCCCGGACTGCACCTCCGGCAACGAGCTCTGGTGCTGCGGCGGCTACTGCCGAACACTCGAAGACTGCACCGCGCTGGCGAGCGATGCCGGCGGCGACGCCGGGCCCGAGACGTCCAGCAGCGCCGGCTCGTCAGGTCGCAATGCCTCCGGGGGCTCGACCAGCGGAGGAACCGACACGTCCAGCACGACGTCGTCCGCAACGGCCGACTCGAACTCGACGAGCGGAGCTGCCGGTGCCTCGGGAGGCTCGGCCGAAGGCTCGTCGAGCGCCGGCGGTGGCCAATCCAGCGGCACCTCAGGAAGCGGCGCTTCCTCGACGGGTGGCGACTCGACCGGTGGCGGCGACTCGACGGACGGCGGCGCAACCGGTGGCGGCGACTCGACGGACGGCGGCGCAACCGGTGGTGGCGACTCGGCGGGTGACGGCACGACGGCGGGTGACGGCACGACGGCGGGCGACGGCACGACGGGGGGTGACGGCACGACGGGTGGCAGCTCGGCCGGCGCGAGCGCCACGGGCGGCAGCAGCGGCGGGCCTGCCTCCAGCGGGTGCACCTGCTCCAGCTCGTGCTGTTCCGAGCAGGCTTCCCCGAGCTCAACTTCTCGCAGCGGTGGCATCACCTGCAACGACGGGACCTATTGTTACGGAAGCTGGTATTGCAACCAGGCTGCGGGGGGCGGCTGCACACAGACGGATCCATGCGCCGGCAACAGCGGCGTCTATGACTGCTGCACTCCGAGCTCGTGCCTGTCGACGACGAACGAATGCGTGACGGCTCCCGGCACGTGCCTCGCCGACGGCGGCTGCGTCTTCCAGCCGGTGACCGACGGGACCGCCTGCGGCAGCGGCGGTTTCTGCTGCGGTGGCAGCTGCGGCGTTTGTCAGCCCGGCACCACGCGGACGGTGAGCTGCAATTCGTGCGGAGGCATGCGAACCGACACCTGCAGCAGCACCTGCGAATGGACCCTTGGTCAGTGCTCGCCGGCCTGTACCGGCCACGGATCGGGAGGCGGGTGTGGCTGCGGCTGCTGCTGCTGCGGATTCGCAGGCGGCGGCTGTTGCTGCTGAGGGGTGCGAGCGTGCGCTGGCCGAACAGCCATGTCACACCCTGCCGCGTGGGCGCTGGGCTTGCGGCTTGCACGCTGGCTGCCCTCGGCTCCGCCAGCGCGCTGCCACCGCCCGATCCCGGGGCTGCCGCCATGCCTCCCGGCGCGATTGCGTTCCACGCGGCCTGCAAGCAGGCCGCGGCCGCGGAGGTCGACCGCGGCTTCTGGCTCCTCCATTCGTTCTGGTACGAGGAAGCGCAGAAGGCTTTCGCGAAGGCTCAACGCGCGGAGCCCACCTGCTCGGCGGCCTTCTGGGGTCAAGGCCTGGCCCAGAACGCCCTGCTGTGGGACGCCCCCTCGAACCACGTGGCGGCGCTCGCGGCCGCGCGCCGCGGTCAGGCGCTGGCCAGGACCGCCGTCGATCGCGCCTGGTCGCAGGCGGTCCTGGCGCTCATCCAAGAAGGAAAGGGGGCCTTTCGAGATCGACTCCACGAGATGTACGCATGGCGTCCCGATGATCCGGAGATCGCGAGCTTCTACGCACTGGCGCTCATCTCCTCCGTATCGCGGGGTGACACGGAGCGGTGGAAGGCCGCGCGCGCCGAGGCCACCACGGTTCTGCGCGGCGTCTTGGCGCAGCGGCCGGAGCACCCGGGCGCGCTCCACTACTTCATCCACGCCAACGACGACCCGGCGCACGCGGCCGACGCGCTCGCAGCCGCCCGAACTTACGGTCGCATCGCCCCCACCATCCCCCACGCGCTGCACATGCCGTCCCACATCTTCCGCCAGCTGGGCCTCTGGGACGAGGACATCGCCGCCAACCTTGCCGCTTTCGCTGCGCAGGAGGCGTGGCTCGACCGCAACCCACGCGGCGGAAGCCACGAGTGGCACAGTCTGCGCTTCGTCGTCGAGGCGTACCTCGCCAAGGGCGACCCGACGGTCGCGCGCGCGATGCTCGACCTGTTGCGCGATGGCAGCGCCAAGCAGAAGGAGCGCAGCGCCTACTTCGAAGCCCTCGCAGAGTATGTGCTGGAAACCCAGAGCTGGGACCAAGCGAGCGCGTTCCCCGAAGGCGGGCCCAAGGATGTCCGGAGCTACGTGCGTGGCATGGCGGCATGGCGGCTCGGCAACCACCCGGGCGTCACGCAGGCGATCGAGGAGATCGACCGAGTCGACCGTGGCGGCGAACAGAACCGGATCCTCCTCGAGGAGGACGAGCTCCGTGCGGTTCAGGCAGCCTCACAGGGCGACCCACCCCACGGCCTCGAGATTCTCGAGGAGGCCAGCGCCACCTCGGAGGCCGCGCTGGGCGACGATGACCCGGTGATCTCGCCCCACGAGCTGGCAGCCGACATCCTCTGCCAGCTCGGCCGCACCGGCGAAGCCCAGGCCGAGATCAGCCGCCTCGCCCAGATCCACCCCGGCCACCCGCCGCCGGCCGATTGCCTGCTCTCGTCACCGTGACCGATCAAGTGCCAGCCCTGCTCACACGGCGCGGGCTCTTGCGAGCCCTCGCCGGGGGCGCGCTCGCCGGCCTGGGCTGCCGATCGAGACCTTCGACCGGTCATTTCCGAGCCTTCCCGATCCGAAACCTGGATGGTTTCCTCACTCCTGCGGACGATTTCTTCATCCGCGATCACTTCGGCGTCCCGAGGCTGCCGAACGCCTCCAACTGGAAGGTCGCCGTGACCGGTGAGGTCGAGCAGTCGCTCTCGGTCGCGCTCGCCGCAGGCGACCTGCCGAAGCTCGAGCTGCCCGTCACGCTCGAATGCGCGGGCAACGCCGGCCGCAACCACCCTGAGCGAGGCCGCGCCTGGGGCGGAGCCAGCACCGCGGTCTTCGAGGGGTTTTCGCTCGCAGCGGTGCTCGCGTTGGCCCGCCCGAGGCCGGGCGTCCGCGAGGTGGTCCTGGAGGGCGCGGATTCCGGGAGCGAACCCGGCGCCGCAGGCGTCCTCACCTTCGCACGCAGCGTGCCCTTGGCCGCCGCGTTCCATCCGTCGGCCATGCTGGCGACGCGCATGAACGGCGAGGCTCTGCCCGCCCGCCACGGCGGCCCCCTGCGCGCCGTCTTCCCGGGCCGCTATGCCACCGATTCGGTCAAGTGGCTGCGCCGCATCCGCCTGGTCACCGAGCCCTTCCAGGGCTTCTACCAAGAGCGCCGCTACCGACGTGCCGGCCCCGGCGACCCGCGGGGGGAGAGCCTCGGGCGGCTCCGGATCCAATCGGAGATCTGTAATCCTTCACCGCACCAGACGCTGCGGGCCGGCCGCCTCGTCGACATCAACGGCGTGGCCTGGGGAGGAGAGGCAGGCGTCGCGCGCGTCGACGTGAGCGTTGACGGCGGCGCCACGTTCGCACCCGCGACCTTCCTCGACCCGGCTCGCCCCACCTGCTGGCGGCGCTGGAGCCTCGTCTGGCGGCCGGAACGAATGGGAAGCTTCCGAATCCTGGCGCGCGCGACCGACGGCCGCGGCTCGGCTCAGCCCTTCGCGAGCGACGACGAGCTCGGCCGCAGCCACAGCCTCTCCGGTCCCACGTACGTCGACTACGCGAACAATTCGGTGCCCCGGATCGACATCCAGGTCGCGTAGCTCGGGCCCGGGATCCGATGACCGGGCCGTCAGATCGGCGGATACGCCACGGCACGCTCCGCTTCTGCGCCCGCGTCGACCACCGACGGCGCGAGGGTGGACGCCGAGAGGTTCGGGGGGAATGACGGGTGCGATGTCGTCGGGCACGCAAGCGGCCGGCGGATCGACGTGGTCGTAGATTCCGCCACCCTCGTCCCACGTGATGAACAGCGCGCTCGAGGGCCAGTCCGGCGAGGCGATCAGGGCGCGGACGACGCTCTCCACGAACGCCTCGCCCGGCTGGGGATCGCAGGGCGGCTCCTTCTCCTCGCTGCTCGGAAAGCGTAGGCTTTTCAATATGGCGAAGGGCAACGGTAACGGGAAGGACCCTGCGGTTGAAGCGCTCCACGACGTCGTGGTCGAGCTGAAGAACACGAACCGTCGGCTCGATGATACGAACCGCCGACTGGGGCGCGTGGAGGACCGCATCGGGCGCCTGGACGCTGGCCTGGGGGCGCTGAGCTCAATGCTTCAATGAATGGTCGACGCGCACGCCTTTCGGCGCAGGCATTCGCCCTCGGCCTGATATGCAGCGCCTGTTGTTTCTCCCCGAGTGGAGAGGCGACTGGCTCACCCTCGACGGGCGGCGCGAGCACCAGCGCAGTCACCGGCACCACCACAGGGTTCGCCGGCCTGGCCTCCAGCGGAGGTAGCTGCTCGGTCTCCGGAGAGACGGGGGGCACGATCGGAGGAGGGACGACCGCCGCGGGCACGTCGACATCCACCGGGGGAAGCACTTCGTCAGGCGGCTCCTGCCTGGATGGCGGTACGTTCTGCAACGGCGCGTGCGTCGACATTCGGAGCGATGTCGACGATTGCGGCGGGTGCGGCCTTCGCTGCGCGCCGATTCCGCCATCGACGACGAACGGCTGCGTGGCGGGCGAGTGTCTCGTCGTCCTGGCCGCGACGGGGCCGACACCCTTTGGTGGCGTCTCTCCCTGCGGCCTCGCCGTCGACGGCGAAAACGTCTACTGGACCGATGAGGGCAACAACCCGATCGGTGGCGACGTCATGCGGGTTCCTCTTGGGGGCGGGCCCGCGACGACTTTCGCCTCGGCGCAGGCCGAGCCCCAGTGCGTGGTCCTCGACGCCCAAAACGCCTACTGGACCGCGGGCAGGAATGTCATCAAGGCCCCACTGGCCGGCGGGCCGGAGACGGCCATCGCCTGGGGGCAGAACTCGGACGGAGAGCTCGCGGTCGATAGCACCAGCGTCTACTGGGCCGTGGGCGACTTTTTTGGGCTCTTCGCCACAACGAGTGCAGGTTTGAGCGGGTCTGAGGAGGGGTGAGGGCCGAGGAAAGGCAGGTAGGAGAAGGCGATTCCATTCGCCCGCCGGACCATTCCGGTGTTGTTCTCACTTCGTCAGTCAACGAGAGGGA
>DATJNL010000473.1:0-3815 GCA_035508175.1 Myxococcales bacterium | reverse complement strand
AGGCCCGCGGCCTCTTCCTCCACCCGGGCTTCAAGGACAAGCGCTACTCGATCATCCACGGCTCCGACCTCGGCGAGGGGATCGCCCTCGCCCTCGAGAAGGGCCAGCCCCTCGACGGCCACGGCGACGACCGCGGCCGGGGCATCTACTTCCTCACCGACGGCGCCGTCTACACCTGGGGCGACCTGGGCCGCAACATGGCCGCGTCCTTCGGCCACAAGGCGATCATCCTGCCCATCCCCGAGAGCCTGTCGGCCGTGGTCGCGGTGGCGCAGGAGCTGCAAACGCTCGTCACCCGGAAGGCGCCGCTGCTGGGCTTCGACAAGGTGCGCGACATGAAGGGCGACAACTACGTCTGCTCGGACGCGCGCGCCAAGAAGGATCTGGGCTTCCTGCCGAAGTACGACGTGCCGGCCGGCTTCCGGCAGACCGCGGCCTGGTACCAGCAGAACGGCTGGATCTAGAGGCCCAGGCCGCCGTCCTGGTTGCCGTAGATGCACGGACAGGCGCCGCCCGTGCCCGTGTCCGGACCCACGTAGAAGCAGGAGAGCGAACCGCCCGGCGCAGGGTAGTAGATGCCGAGGGTGGCGCACATCTCGTCGGGCGAATCGATCGTTCCGCCGTCGATGTTGTCGTAGTCGCAGGTCCAGGTGAACGTCGTGCCCGCCTGGACCTTGAGCGCCGGCGCGAACCACTTCTCCGGAGGGCTGTCCCAGTAGCTCGTCTGGTAGAGCGGGAACGTGCCGCCGTCGAGATCCTGGAACTGGAGCGTGAAGTCCGTCCCGTGCGAATGCATGTGGCCCGCCATCATGAAGAAGTTCATCTCCGGCCCTTGCGGCATGATGCACTGTGACGTCGAGCTGCTGGTGCCTTGGGGCACGGTGAGACTCTCGTCGTAGAAGAGCAGCGGCGCGGCCTGGATCGTCACCGAGTTCGGCCCGCCGGCCAGGACGTTGATCGTGCTGTTGATGGTGAGGTCGTTCGGCGTGGCGTCGATGTAATGGATCTGGACCATCAACGAGGCGTTGGCCGGCAGGTTCATCCCCACGCCGGGCGGGAACAGCTGGCTGTCGTTGTCGATCTGCGAGACGTAGATCATCGAGCCGTTCTGCGGGTTGATGGCTTCGCCCTGGTCGCAGATCCAGGGGGCCTTGTCCGGCTGGTCCGTCTTGTTCGCCACGACGATCACGTGGTGGCCGCCGAGAGCCTGCGTCGAGGTGAAGCCGATCACGTTGATGGGCTGGGGATTCCCGAGGTGAACGTAGGTGCAGTAGACGACCTGGGTCCCCGCCTGGACGGGCAAGCCGTTCACGCTCACGGAATACTCGGTCGTGCCCGGGGGGAGCCCGGCGTCGCCGCCGCTGCTGCCGCCCGACGCCGTCGACCCGGCGTCGCGGGGACCGGTGGATCCACTGCACGCGGCGAGGGAGAGTCCGGCGAGAACGAGAAACAGGATCCTCATGCCGCGGGAGGCTAACGTGCGCTCGTCCGCCGGGCAATCCCACACCCGCCTACATCGAGCCACGTCGTGAAGAAAATAGTCCGCGCGTCCCTGTTCCCCTTCGCCGCCGGGCTGGCTAGCCTTCGAGCCGTGCGCCGCCTGCTCCTCGCCCTGTGCGCCGTCGCGGCCTGCGGGGGCAATTCCGGGCCGCCCGCGATCGCCCTCACCGGCTGCCCCGAGATCGGCTACGTCGCGCCCTTCACGATCGGCGGCCAGACGTTCCAGCTCGGCGTCGACACGGGCTCCTCCACGCTGGCCGTGGCGTCGTCGGCCTGCACCGACTGCGGGAGCGTGACGCCGCTGTACACCCCCGGGGCCACCGCGGTCGATCAGCACCACGGCGTCGAGGTCGTCTACGGCGACGGCGAGAGCTGGGTGGGCGAGATCTTCGTCGACTCCGTGCAGGTCGGCGGCATGGGCTCGGCGGCCCGCATGCCCCTGGCGGCGGTGGTCTCGCAGGATGGCGGCTTCTTCGGCTCCTTTCCCTGCACGTCCGGGCAGCCGAGCGTTGCGCCGCAGGGCCTCGCGGGCTTCGGCCCCTCGGGACTCGCGGCCCCCGGCACGCAGTCGGTCGCCTCGGAGCTGCCGGCGTTCGGCTTCGGCGACTCCTTCGCGGTGGAGCTCTGCGCCCAGAACGGCAAGCTCTGGCTGGGCGACTACGACCCCTCCGCCGCCACCGCGCCGCCCTTCTACGCGCCCATGGTCCCTTCCAAGTTCTACGCGGTGGGGCTGCTGGACCTCCAGGTGGGCGGCCAGTCCCTCGGCTTCGGCGCGGGCACCTTCGACGCCGGCATCGTGGACACCGGGACGACCGCGCTGCTCGTGCCGCCGGCGGTGTACGGACCGCTGACGCAGGCCATCGCCGCCGCTCCCGCCTTCCAGGCTAGCTTCGGGACGGCCGCCTGGTTCTCCGCCTCGCAGTGCAGCGCGCCCCTGGCCCAGCCGGCCCCCAGCGCGTCGGACTTCGACCAGCAGCTGCCGTCCCTCACCTTCGTCGTGGCCACCGACGGCGGCGCGGCCGACCTCACGCTGAGCCCCACCGAGTCGTACCTGCTTCCCTATTCGGATCAGGGGACCACGTACTACTGCCCCTCGCTCGCCGAGGCCCCCCTGGGGGCGACCACCGTGCTCGGCGTGGCGGCCATGCGCGCCCACCTCGTGATCTTCGACCTCGCCCACGGGCGCCTCGGGTTCGCCCCGCAGAGCCAGTGCGACTGAGGGGCGCCCCCCTCGGACGTTTTGGCCCCCTCGGGAATAGCTTTGACCTGCCATGGATTCAAGGGGGGCGTCGACTGAACGCGAGGGCTCTCAGCCGTGACGCCCAGGGCAAGGAAAGCGCCTTCGTCGCCTCGCAGCCTGCGCCTGGTCGCCTCCGGGCGGCTCCAGCTCTACGTCATGGCCGGCGTGGTGGCCTGCTTCCTCGTCACCATGGTGCTGGCGCAGGCCCAGTCGCGATCGATCGATCAGAACGCGCGACTCCTCACCCGCAAGGCCCTGCCCAGCCTGCAGCACCTCGCGGAAGCCAACGTGGCGCTGCGGCACTACGCGTTCGACGCGCTGCACTACGCGCTGGAGCCGCCCTCGCAGCGGCCGAAGGTGGCCGGCGAGCTGCAGGTGAGCCACCGCGAGCTGACCGACGCCCTGGCCGCCTACCGCGCCCTCGACAACATCCCCGCCGAGCGGGCGGTGGAGGCGGGGTTGGATGGCCAGATCGCCGCGCTCGACCGGGCCACCGCCAACCTCCAGCGCGCCTCCGATGACGGGCAGGCGCTGCCCGCTTCGGAGCTGCTCGAGCTGCGGGAACGCGCCAACGCCGTCGGCTTCTCGATCGCCCGCCTCATCGGGCTCGGCTCGCAGCACGGCGAGGCGCTGGCCGAGGCCATCACGGCCGCGCGGCGCCGGTCTCTCGTGGCCGAGCTGACCCTGGGCGGGCTGAGCGTGGTCCTCGCGCTCTTGGCCACGCTGTTCACCGTGGCGCTGACGCGCCAGTTTTCCATCTTCTTCGAGGCCCGCAACGCGGAGCTCGAGCGCCGCGCCGACGAGCTCGAGCGCTTCTCGAGCCGCGTCGCCCACGACGTGCTCGGCCCCCTGGGCACGGTCGGCCTCGCGCTGCAGCTCGCGGGCAAGCGCGACGTGCTCGACGAGCGCGCCCGGCCCATCCTGACCCGCGGCCTGGCGTCGCTGGGGCGGGTCCAGCGGCTGGTGGACGGCCTGCTGGACTTCGCGCTCGCGGGCGCCCGCCCGGCCGCGGACGCCCGCGCGTCCGTCCCCGAGGGCATCGCCGGCGTGGTCGACGCCGTCGCCGATGACGCCC
>DATJNL010000472.1:0-3563 GCA_035508175.1 Myxococcales bacterium | reverse complement strand
TCGAGGATCGGCCGCAGCTGGCGGAACGCCTGCGCGCGGTGGGAGAGGCGCGCCTTCTCCTGCGGGCTGGCCTCGCCGAACGTGCGCCAGCCCAGCTCGCCCACCTCGAAGAGCGGGTCGTAGCCGAAGCCGCCGCTGCCGCGCGGCGCCGCGGCGATGCGGCCGCGGCAGAGGGCCTCGACGAGGTAGCTGTCCTTCCCGTCGCTGAGCGCGAGCGCGCAGCGGTACTCGGCGCCGCGGCGCTCCGGCGGCTGCCCCGCCAGCTCGCGCAGCAGGCGCGCGTTGTTGCCCGAGTCGCCGCCGCCCGACCAGCGCGCGCTGCGGACGCCGGGACCTCCGCCCAGCGCGTCCACGCACAGCCCCGAGTCGTCGGCCAGCGCCCAGCCGCCCTCGCGCCGCGCCCAGGCCTCGGCCTTGAGGATCGCGTTGGCGGCGAAGCTGTCGCCGGTCTCGTCCACCTGGGCCGCTCCGGGCCTGTCCCCGAGCGAGGCGATCTCGAGCGGAAGGCCTTGCGACAGCTCGCGCAGCTCGCGGAGCTTCCCCGCATTGGCCGTGGCGAAGAACAGCTTCACGGCGACGTCAGGGGAGCGCGCCCCGCTGCAGCTCGAAGAGCTTACCGAGGCCCTCGAGGCCGAGCGTCAGGAGCGTGTCGAGGGTGGCCCGCGAGAAGGTGTGCCCCTCCCCCGTGCCCTGCACCTCGATCAGCTCGCCGCCCGGGGTGCCCACGAGGTTCATGTCGACGCCGGCGCGCGAGTCCTCGCCGTAGTCCAGGTCGAGCAGCGCCTCGCCGTCGACGATGCCCACGCTCACGGCGGCCACGGGCCTCAGCTGCGGATCCTTCGGCAGCGCCTTGCCGAGCTTCCTGAGGGCCAGCGCGAGCGCCACCCAGGAGCCGGTGATCGCGGCGGTGCGGGTGCCGCCGTCCGCCTGCACCACGTCGCAGTCGATGGCCAGGGTCCGCTGGCCGATGGCCGAGAGCTCGAGCGCGGCGCGCAGCGATCGCCCGATGAGCCGCTGGATCTCCATGGTCCGGCCGCCCTGCTTGCCGCGCGCCGCCTCGCGCGCGTTGCGAGTGTTGGTCGCGCGCGGCAGCATGCCGTACTCCGCGGTCAGCCAGCCCTTGCCGGTCCCCATCACGTGGGGCGGCACCTTGTCCTCGACCGAGACCGTGCAGACGACGCGCGTGTCGCCGAACTCGACGAGCGCCGAGCCCTCGGCGTGCTTCACCCAACCCGGCGTGATGCGCACCGGGCGCAGCTCCCTGGGACCGCGGTTGCCGTGGCGCATGCGCGAAGCCTCCTGGCTAGTGAACCCTGCCGACGCAGAAGAGCGAGAGACCGATGGGCGGCGCGAAGCGGTGCTCCAGCGCGGCGAGGACGGGGGCGAGCCGGTCGTAGAGACGCAGCTGCACGGGGGGCACCCGCCGGCGGCGCAGCAAGCGCCCGTTCACGGCCCAGCCGGCGACGCCCAGCAGGTTCACCGCCCGGAGCGCGTCCACCCCGAACCCGGCCTCCCGCACGAGCGCCTCCAGGCGGCGGCGGCCATAGCGGCGGTGGTGGCCGACCTCGCGGTCGAGCGTGCCGTAGATGGCCTGGATCGCCGGCACCACGAGCACGACCCGCCCGCCGGGCTGGAGCAGGCTGCGGAAGCTGCGCAGGGCGCCGAGATCGTCGGAGAGGTGCTCCAGGACGTTCGAGAGGATGACGGTGTCGAAGCGCTCCCGGCGCAGGGCCGCGACGTCGAGGGCGCCGGCGTCCGCGCACAGCGGCCGCACGTGCGGCACGCCGCGGAAGGCGTTCTCGAGCTGCCGCACGTAGCGCGGCTCCACGTCGAGGGGCACGATGAGCTCGCGGTCGAGCAGGTGGCGGGTGATGGTCCCGATTCCGGCGCCCACCTCCAGCACGCGGCGGCCCAGGTGCGGCCGCATGAGCCCGGCCAGCCACTCGGCGTACCGGGGCGCCTGCTCCATGACCTGCAGCGTGCGGTAGCCGCCGTGCTCGTTCTCCGCGTCGTCGGTGCCGGCGTAGCGCAGCGTCGACAGCAGGAGCGCGCCCTTCTGCCGCAGCGGCGCGCCGCCCTCGAGCCGCACCGGCACCTCGAGGATGCGGTAGCGCATGCGCGCGAACTTGGCGACGATCTCGGCGTCGATACCGGGGCCTTCGCTCCGCAGGTCCAGGGATCGGGCCGCCGTCGTGCGGAGCGCCTGGGCCCCCGAGTCGAGGTCCGACAGCGCGAGATCGACGGCGGCGCCGGCCACGACCGCGAGCGTCCGGCTCGCCAGGGCGTCCCAGAAGCCGGCGACGGGCCGCTGGCCGCGCGTGAAGCGCGTCCCCAGGACCAGATCCGCCCGGCCGCTCTGGATGGGCTCGACCAGCGCCGGCACGTCGCGCGGCTCGCAGCGCAGCGTGGGATCCATGACGACCACGGCGTCGCCCCGCACGAGCGGCAGCGCGCCGCGCACCGCCGCTCCCCGCCCCGAGCGCGGCAGTCGGAGCGCCTCGCAGAGCCCTTGCCGGGCGAGGCGCTCGGCCTCCCGGTCGCTGCCGTCGCGCGAGCCTGCGTCGGCCACGAGGACCTGCTCCACGCCCGGCTGATCCCGCAGCCGGCGGACGGCCTCGGCGAGGGTCGCTCGCGAGTCGCGGGTCGGCAAGAGGACGGTGGCACCCATGCGAGCGGGCGGTTGTAGCACGGCCGCTGGCCGCCGGCGATCCCTTTGCCCGCGGGGAACCGGCTTGCTAAGAGTGCGAGGCATGGAGACGTCGCTGCCGGCCGAGCTCCCCGCACGCTCGATGGGGCGCACGCTCGGCGCGCTGCTCAGGTCCGCCCGCCCGCGCCAGTGGGTGAAGAACGGCGCGCTCCTGGCGCCGCTCATCTTCTCCCGCCGCGTGGGCTTCCTCGACTCGATGGGGCGCGCCGCCGTCGCCGTGGGGCTCTTCTGCGCCATCGTGAGCGCCGTCTACCTGTTCAACGACATCCTCGATCGCGATCGCGATCGCGCCCATCCGGAGAAGCGCTTCCGGCCCATCGCCGCCGGCGAGCTGTCGATCGGCGTCGCGGGCGGAGCCGCCGCGGTGCTCGCGGTCGGCGGCCTGGCCGGCTCCGTGGCGCTGTCGCTGCCCTTCGGCGGCGCGGCCGCGGCCTACCTACTGCTCCAGCTCGGCTACTCGCTGTTCCTCAAGCACCTCGTGCTCATCGACGTGTTCGCGATCGCCGCGGGCTTCGTGCTGCGCGTCGTGGCCGGCGGCCTCGCCATCGCCGTGCCGCTCTCGAACTGGCTCTACCTGTGCACGCTCCTGCTGGCGCTGTTCCTCGCGCTGGCGAAGCGCCGCGCCGAGCTGGCGACGCTGGAAGGGGAGGCGGAGGCCCACCGCAAGAACCTCGCGCTCTACAGCGTGCCCCTGCTCGATCAGCTCATCGGCGTGGTATCGGCCTGCACCATCCTCGCCTACTCGCTGTACACCCTCGCCCCCGAGACCGTGCAGAAGTTCGGCACCGACGGCCTCAAGTTCACCATCCCCTGCGTGATCTTCGGCCTCTTCCGCTACCTGTTCCTCATCCACCGG
>DATJNL010000471.1:0-10060 GCA_035508175.1 Myxococcales bacterium | reverse complement strand
GCGCGCTCGCGAGCGGTCTCTGGATCGAGCACCTCGGCATCTCGGGCCTTTCGCTGGGCTGGAAGGTGGCTGAGGAGGCGGCCGCCCGGCCCAAGCCGAGCTTCGCCCTTCCGGCGCCCTGCTGGGTCCGGCTGCTACGCCTCGTGCACGTCGAACGGCTGGACGTCGCGGCCGGACCCATCCGTATCGAGGATGAGGGAGCAGCCGGCACGCTGGAAACGCTCACGGCGCGGGCCCACCTCGACCACGGCGTCTACCGTGGAACCGTCGAGACGAGCGGGAAGGTCCTCCTCGGGCAGGCCGGCGCGAGAGACCTGCCCATCCGGCGGTTGTCGGGGAGCTTCGCGCTCGACCCGAAGCACGACGTCCTCTCGGTGACCTCCGCTGGCGTGGAGACGGATACCTTCCGGGCGTCCGCTTCCGGCCAGCTGGCTCGACTCTGCCATCCCGTGCCCGACCTGACCTTCTCGCTGGACACGTCGGTGCCCGAGCTCGCCGCCTGGCTGGCCCCCGCGGCGGTAGGTGCCAAGGGCGCCGTGACGGTGGCCGGCCGCTGGCGGGGCGGCTCGAACGTGGCCCTCGATCTCAGGTTCTCCGGCGCGGAGCTGGAGGGCTACCGACTCGGCGACGCCTTCGCCCAGCTCGCCCTCGACGATCGCGGCCTCCGCATCGACGCCCTGAAGCTCGCCCTCGACGAGGGCGGCGAGGTGGACGGGCACGGCCGGTTGGATCTCGGAGGCCGTCTGCCGATCACGCTGGAGCTGCAGGTCAAGAATGGCGACCTGCCCCGCACGCTCGATCGCGCGAAGATCGTCCACTGCCTCGTGGATCTGAAGTTCGACGGCACGGCCCGCGTGTCGGGGCACCTGCTGGGAGGCGCGCTCCTCAAGGGGGAGCTCGAGGGCGACGTCCGGGGCCTGGTCGTGAACGACTTCGGCTGGGATCGCCCCGTCGTGCGGCAACGCCTGCTGACGGAGCCCGAACGGTTGCACGTGACGAGCCCGATCGTCATCGACGGCCAGCGCTTTCACTTCGAGCACGCGCACATCCGTGGCGGGGACACCGACATCACCGCGGACGCAGCCATCTATTACGACGCCAGGCGCGGCCTGCGACTCGAAGCCAAGGCGCGCCAGCTGAGCCTCGCCGAGTTCGGGACGATCGCCGGGATCCCCTGGGCGGGTCGCGGCACCGCGAGCGTCACCATCACCGGACCCTACGCCTCGCCGCTCATCGAAGGGCACGCCGATCTGGATGGCTTCCGCTTCTTCCGCCTGGACCTCGGCCACATCTCGAGCGACGTTCGTTCGCAGGGGGCGGTGCTGGCCTTCCCGATTCTCTTCGGGCAGCGCGGCCGCACCGGCTACTCCGGCTCCGGCTCCATCGATTTCGATCGCGACCTGTGGACGGAGGGCGATCTAGACGTGCCCAGCGGTCGCCTCGAGGATCTCACCGCCGCCATCCAGAACCTGGACGCGGCGCTGCCCGCCGTTCACGAGGCGTTCGCGGGCGTCTTCTCGGGCCATGGGCACGTGCGAGGGCCTCTGCTCGGCGCGGACGCCTCCGCCGATCTCGACCTCGGCGACTTCACGGTCTACGGCCGGCAGCTCGGGCAGGGTGCGATCAGCGCGCACCTCGAGAAGGGGCGGCGAATCGTCCTCGATTCGTTCACCGCCGGCGTGGGGGCGGGCCGGATCTCGGGGGAGGGCACTGTGTCGGTGGACGGAACGCTGGACCTGAGGGGACGGGCGGAGGGCGTCCCGATCGGGCCGCTGCTCGCGCCTGACGGCAGCGAGCCACCGGCGACGGGGCGGGTCTCGCTCGCCGGGACTCTGACGGGCACGATCTCGGAATTCCTGCCCGCAGGCACGGCGCGCCTCCGTGACTTCGTCGTGCTCGGCGTGCCCCTCGGCAGCGCGGCGCTGCGCTTCCAGACCGAGGGCCGCCTGCTGCAGCTGCAGGGCAGCGCGGGCGACGAGGAGACGATTCGGGCGACCTTGCGGCTCGAGAACCGCGGCCCCTACACCGCGCTGGTGGCCGGGAGCACCAGCCACCTCGAGACGTATCTGGAGGGTTTCGGCTTCCATGATCCGCCCGCCGGCGCATTGACCGGCACGCTCGCGCTCCACGGCGACATCCTCGATCCGGAGCGCTCGGAGGGCGAGTTCGACGTCTCGCAGCTCTCCCTGTCACGCCGGGCGCTGCGCATCGAGAACGAGGGCGACCTCCTGGTCGGCCTGAGCGGCTCCGCACTCGACGTGCGGCATGCCGTCCTGCGCGGCACGAACACGCACTTCGAGCTCTCCGGGACGCGCGACGCCGACGGCCAGCTGCACGCGGGCGTGAGCGGCGAGCTCGATGCGAGGTTGCTGGAGGGGCTGGTGCCCCACGTGGAGCGGCTGGGCGGCGTCCTCGAGGCCCACGCGGGGCTGCGTGGTACCTTCGCGGACCCCTCGATCATCGGCACGGCCTCGTTTCACGACGGCGAGTTCCTGTGGAGCGGCTGGCCGCTGAAGGTCACGAACCTCGAGGGCAGCGCCGAGTTCAGCCAGCGCAAGCTGGTCCTCGATCGCGCCCACGGCCAGCTCAACGGCGCGCCCGCGGAGATCTCCGGCGAGATCCGCGTGCGCGGCTTCGACGTCGAGCGCTGCGACCTCGAGGCGACGCTCACCAGCGTGCCCCTGCAGATTCCCGAGGCCATCCCCTCGCACGTTTCGGGTCGAGTGTCGCTGTTCGGCGTGGTCGACGACGGCCTCGTGATGAGCGGCGATCTCGACGTAGAGTGGGCGCGCTACACGCGAGACCTCGAGATTGACCAGCTGCTCTCCGCGTGGCGGTCGCATGCGCGGGTCGTGCCGTTCCGCGGCCGCGAAGGCGGCCCACCCCTCCGCTTCGACATCCGTCTCCACGGCGACGGCGACCTGCGTGTCGACAGCGACTTCGCGCAGCTCGGCCTCCAGGGGGATCTGCGGCTCACCGGCGACAGCGACAGCCCTGGGCTCCTCGGTTCCGTCACCTCCAAGGACGGCCTGGTGCAGTTCCGCGGGAACCAATACAGGGTGACGAACGCGTCGTTCACCTTCGCAGACGCGGACCGCATCGCCCCGGTGTTCGACGTCACGGCCGATAGCGAGACCCGCCAGTACCGAGTCTTCGTCCACGCCTACGGGACGCCGGTCGACTACAAGCTCTCCCTGCGGTCGCAGCCCGAGCTCAGTGAAGAAGACATCGTCAAGCTGATGACCTTCGGCGTAACGTCGCGGGACACGGCCTCGTCGGTGGGCACCGCGGGCGACGTGGGCTACCTGGGCGACGTGCTCTGGAACATCAGCGGCATGCAGCAGCAAGTGAAGAAGATCATCCCCCGCAACCCGCTCATCAAGGAGTTCTCCTTCAACGTGGGCAGCGCCTTTCTCGAGGCGACCGGGCAGGTCGAGCCGGTCGCCCAGATCGAGTCGAAGGTCTTGACCGATCAGCTTCGCCTGCGCGCGCAGCTCCCCCTGTCCGTCACGACCGGCAACCGCGTGGAGGCCGAGTACCAGCTGGGAACCCACCTGAGCCTCCAGGGGGACTGGAACAACAACTACAGCGATCCCAGCATCGGCGACATCGGCGACTTCGGTCTGGACCTGCGGATGCGCTGGGAATTTGGCGACTGATGGCTCCGCTGCTCCTGCTCGCGGCGCTCGGCCTGCTCCCCTCGGGCCCCGAGCCGCCGGAGGCCTTCGAGGCGCGCGGAGCACCTCGCGTCGAATCGATCGAGCTCGTGGCCCCGGCCGGCGTCGACCTGTCGGGCATCGAGCCGCTCCTCATGGTGCGGCAGGGCCAGCCCTTCTCGGGCAAGCTCGTGCGGCGCACGGTGGAGCTGCTCTACGAGGCCGGACGCTTCGCCAACGTGCTCGTCTACGAGCGCCCCGCGAAGGAGGGCGTCGCGCTGATCTTCCGGCTGGTGCCGAAGCTGCGGCTCACCGGCGTCGGCTTTCACGGGAACGTCCGGCTCGGCGCGGAGGAGCTGCGCGCGGTCAGCGCGTTGCGCCCTGGCGAGGAGTTCTTTCCCGAGCGCCTGCGCGCGGCCATCGAGGCCATCGACGCCGCCTACCGCCGCATCGGCTGGCGAGACGTGCGCATCTCGCCGCAGGTGACGACCGGCGTGACGCAGGCCGAGGTCGAGTTCGAGATCGAGGAAGGAGAGCCGCGGCGCGCGCGATCGGTCGCCATCGTGGGAGATCTGGAGCTGCCACGGGCGGAGATCGAGCGCACGCTGGGCTGGCGGCGCGGCATGGTCCTCGATCTCGACGCCATGGATCAAGGCGTGCACCGCCTGGAGAAGCTCTACCACTCCCGGCGCCACTACCAGGCGCAGGTCGGCCCCTATGACATCGACGAGACTGGCCCGGGCGAGACCGCCGACGTGCGCCTGCACGTGAACGGCGGCCCCACGGTGGATCTCCGCTTCCGCGGCAACGTCAGCTTCACGGCCAGGGAACTGCGCAAGCACCTGGACTTCGAGGGCGACGAGCGCCTCGACGACGCGGAGATCGGCCGCTTGATCTTGAAGCTGCGCACCTTCTACGTGACCGAGGGGTTCTTCGACGCCCGCGTGGAGGTGGCCACGCGCCAGTCGCCTGGGCAGCTCGTCGAGACCTTCCGGATCGACGAGGGCCTGCCCCTACGCGTCTCGAAGATCGACGTGGTGGGCGCGCACCGGTACAGCAGCCAGGAGATCCGCGAGCAGATTCTAGGTGTGGTGCAGCAGGAGGAGCAGACGGCGCTGCTGGGCCAGGTGGATTCGGCCGCCGTGGACGCGCTGGGCGTGAGCGGGCGCCCCCTGGAGCCGGAGCGCGAGCCCTACCGGCCCGACTCACCGCTCTACGTGCCCGACCTGTACGCGGAGGCGGCGCAGCAAGTTGCCGATCGCTACCGCGACGACGGCTACCTCGCGGTCTCGGTGCCGCCGCCGTCGGTGGACATCGACGAGCGCCGCCGCCAGGCCGTCGTCCACGTGCGGATCGAGGAGGGGCGTCGCACGCTGCTCCACTCGGTGCGCTTCGACGGGGTGGCGCTGCTCGGCGAAGCCGCGGCGGAGGAAGCCGTGGGTCTGCGCATCGGCGCGCCCTATTCGAGGTCCGCGCTCGACCGTGCCCGCGCCGACCTCATCAAGGCCTACGGCCGGCGCGGCTTTCCCTTCGTGCGCGTCGAGGAGGAGGAGGAGGTCAGCCCCGGGGACCCGGAGGGCAGCGTGCTCTTCAAGGTGGACGAGGGCCCGCTGGTGCACGTGGGCCAGATCCTCGTCGAGGGGCCGCGGCACACGCGCCCCGAGCTGATCAAGAGCCGCGTGGCGCTCGCCGACGGGCAGCTGCTCGACATGGACAAGCTCGCCCTCACGCAGCAGAATCTCATCGCGCTCGGCCTCTTCGATCAGGTGCAGATCTCGCTCATCGACCCGGACGTGCCCGACCCGGTGAAGGACGTGCTGATCGTGGCGCACGAGCGGAAGCGGCAGAACGTCGTGTTCGGCGGCGGCTACTCGCTGGTGGAGGGCCCGCGCGCCTTCGTCGAGTACACCTTCGACAACCTCGGCGGCCGGAATCTCAGATTGCAGAACGAGCTGAAGCTCAACTACTTCCCCGCGAGCCTCCTCGCCTTCTCCGGGCCCTCGGGCTCGCTGGTGCTGCAGGGCCTGCCGCCGGCGCAGGTGCTCACCGGCCAGGACAACCTCTTCGGCTTCGCGGGCCGCGTCGACTCGACCCTCGACGCGCCGGCCATCTTCACCTGGGAGGGCGGCCGCGGGAGCGCGCGGGGGGAGGTGCTCGCCGAGAGCATCGACCGGCCCTACTACGCGTTCCGCCGCGGCGCGGTGGTGCCGAGCCTCGACTTCAGATTCGGCAAGCGCGTCGATCTCACCTTCCAGGTGCAAGGCGAGGTCGACGACATCCACACGTACTGGGCGAACCTCGATCAGGTGTACCAGTTCCTCTCGACCGCCGACCTCCAGAACCTGCGCTTCCCGGACGGCCTCGGCTGGCTGGGCTCCACCGGGCCCGCGCTCTCATGGGACCTGCGCGACGATCCGGTGGACCCTCACCGCGGCTTCCTCGCGAGCGGCAAGGCAAGCTGGGTGGGCGGCGTCTTCACCCCGTCGGGACAGGCCCAGAGCTTGCCGGAGGCGGGCAGCTGCCTCAGCTCGTCCTGCGGCGTCGACCTCGTGAGCCTGCAGGCGCAGGTGGCCGGCTACATCCCACTGTCGCGCCGCGTCACGGTCGCTCTGTTCGCCAAGGGCGGCGACATTGTCGACATCGGCAACAGCTTCGTCATCCCCACCCAGCGCTTCTTCCTCGGCGGCGCGGACAGCGACCGCGGCTTCCAGCAGGACCTCATGCTGCCGGAGGACGTGCGCCACTCGCTGCACGGCGACGTCGCGCGCTGCGGGCAGACCGCGACGGGCGTCTCCTGCTCCACCGCCGCGCAGCTCTTGCGCACGCCGAGCAACCAGCTACCCTCGCCGGGCGGCCAGGTCTTCGACGACTTTCGGGCCGAGCTGCGCGTCCCGGTGATCCCGGCCGCGCTCGACGCGGTGGCGTTCTTCGATGCCGGCGACCTCTGGTCGGATCCGAACCAGTTCAGCCTGCTCGAGTGGCGGCCAGCGGCCGGGCTGGGCGTCCGGATCCCCACCCCCATCGGCGCCGCCGTGCTTGACGTAGGCTTCAACCTCGACCCGGACTGGCTGGTGAACGAGACCCTGGTGCAGTTCCACTTCGCGCTTGGAACCTTCTGAGCTTCCGCGGGGTTCCGCGCCGGGCTGGTCGTCGCCGCAGCGCCCTGCACCGGTGTCGCACCGCCCTGCGCCGCCTCCTCGGAGGCCGGGCAAGCCAACGGGCGCTTTGACAGCCGGGGCCGCGGGCCCGAGAATCGCCGCCCATGGGGCGACGGCTCGCGATCGGGATGGCTCTCTCATGGCTCGGTACCGCCTGCTCCGGCCAGAGCCCGCAGTGCAACTCCTCTGCCTGCGCTTGCCAGTCGGCCTCCGACTGCTCCAAGGGACAGCTGTGCCTCGCCGGCTTCTGCGCGGCGGCGCAGTCGTGCCAGACCACGAGCGATTGCACGGGCTTCGGCCAGACCTGCGACAACGGCTACTGCCTCCCCGGTACGGGAGACGGCGGGCCGGTCTCCGATGGCGGCCGCACCGACGGGGGCCCGGGCGACGGCGGCTTCCCGGATGGCGGTCGTGACGGCGGGCTCGATGCGGGGCCGGACGCCGGCCCGGATGCCGGCGTGGACGCGGGGCCCGATGCGGGAACGGACGCCGGCCCGGACGGGGGACCCGACGCAGGCGCGGACGGCGGGCCGGACGCGGGCTTCGACGCTGGCCCCACCTGCACGGGCCCGGGCTGCTGCACGAGCGATCAGCAGTGCAACCCGCCCGCCCTGGTGTGCACCGGCGGTGCCTGCGTCGGCGGCTGTGTGCCCGGCGGCTGCCCCGCCGCGGAGCGCTGCGACGATTCCGTCACCGGGCGCTGCCAGCGCGCCAGCGGCAACGGGCGGATCGGCGCCGCCTGCCAGAGCTTCGCGGACTGCGGCACCACCAACACCGATTCAGTGAGCGGCTTCTGCCTCCCATTCCTGCTCGCGGACGGCGGCAGCAGCTCCTTCTGCTCGTCGCTCTGCGAGTCCACCTCCATTTCCGCGAACGGCTGCCCGCCCGGCTTCGCGTGCGATTCCTTCGGCGGCGGCAGCGCCTGTGTCCCCGCGGCCGATCTGGGTGCCTCGCTCGGAGCCGGCGGCATCGGCGCGAGCTGCACGACCGGGGTGGCGACGTGCGATTCGCTCGTCGGCTGCGGACGCTTCGGCGCGGGGGGCGCGAGCGAGTGCAGCGACAGCTGCTACGGACCCTCGCCGAGCGACTCTTCCACGGACGTCTGCCCGAGCGGCTGGGGGTGCGACACGCAGCTCTACTTCACGCCGGGCGGCCCCGACGCGGGCGGCGCGCTCATCGCGTGCACGGCCAACGCCGTCTGCACCCAGCGCTCGAGCGACGCGCTCTGCTTCGCGGCGGCCCAGGGCGGCGACGGGTTCTGCCACTACGTCTACCGCGAGGACGCCTGCCAGGACTTCGCCGCGGGGCCGTCCACGGCCACGACCGGCACCGCCTGCGCCCAGGACGGCGACTGCGCCCACGGCTTCTGCCTGACCGGCAAGTGCGCCGATCCGTGCTGCAACTCGAGCGACTGCCCCGGCGGCTACGCGTGCCAGAGCGTGGTGCAGCAGCTCGATTCGGTGGTGATGGCCTGCGTGCCCACCGCGGGCAGCGGGGCCCTCGGCGTCTCCTGCGCGCCGGGCGGCTCGGGCGCGTGCCGCGCCCAGGTCTCGCCTCAGGTGTCGCCCTCGCAGGATCTCTGCGTCCCCGCCGACCCCTACACGAGCGGCGGCGCCACCGGCTACTGCAGCGACAGCTGCTGCAACGACGCCGAGTGTGGCGACGGCGGTTACTACTGCGGTCTCTGGCCGGTCTTGACCGACGGGAGGGGCAACCCGCTCTTCTCGAGCGTCTGCCTGAAGCTCTAGGGACCGGCGGGGCCTCCTTGCGGGGGCTCGCCCGATGGGTTAGCTTCCGCGCGATTTCCGACGCAGCTTCCGCCGGGAGTGGCAGCATCACGGCGGCGAACGCATCGTGAGGCAGGAGCCGCAATGGCGCTGGTCCGGTACACCCAGGAGTGCCTCGACGCCGCGCAGGGCCTCTGGCCGGCGCACGGGAACCACCCCGGCCGCAAGGAGAGCGAGCGGCCCAAGACCATCCGCGTCTTCGAGAACCCGCTCCTCGAGCTGACGAGCAAGAGCCACCCCGTCACGCCGGGGGTCTGGTTCGGGCCGATCGTCGCCTATGCCCTGTGGACGGGCGTGCGCGGGTCGCTCGGGGCCGGTCGCACGGTCCTCTATTTCGCCTTCGGCGCGCTGCTCTGGAGCCTCCTCGAGTACGGCCTGCACCGCCTGGTGATGCACGGGGCGCTGCGCGATGCCGGGACGCCCGAGAAGCGCTTCCGTGCCTTCATGCTTCACGGCTACCACCACGAGTTCCCGGACGACCGGATGCGCCTGGTGATGCCGCCCATGGGGAGCTGGCCCATCGGCGCGATGGTGGCGCTGGTGTGGCGCTTCGCCTTCGGGCCCGCCGCGTGGCTGGTCATCTTCGCCGGGACCGCCGCGGGCTACGTGGCCTACGACTGGACCCACTATTACACGCACCACGCGCGCCCGAAGACGCGCCTGGGCAAGTGGGTGCGCCGCTACCACATGCGCCACCACTTCGAGAACGAAGACCGCTTCTATGGCATCAGCTCGCCCCTGTGGGACGTGATCTTCGGGACGTTCAAGTCCCGCGCCGAGGACCGCGCCCGCGCCGAGCGCGAAGGGCGCGCCACTGCCTGAAGGCTTTGCAATCGGGCTCCGCTCGCGCTAGACGGTGCCCCGACGCTTCAACCACCCAAGGAGACAGCCATGATCAAGGTCGGAGAGAAGGCACCGGACTTCGCGCTGCCGTCGAACCTCGAAGAGGGCGGCAAGCCGGGCAAGAAGGTCTCGCTCGCGGATTACAAGGGCAAGAACGTGGTGCTCGCGTTCTACCCGCTCGACTTCTCGCCCGTGTGCACGCAGGAGAGCGTCTGCTTCGTGAACGACTTCGCGCGCTTCGAGGGGCTGAACGCGCAGGTGCTGGGCATCAGCGTGGACAGCGCGTGGGCGCACAAGGCCTTCGCCGAGAAGCTCGGCATCAAGTTCCCGCTGCTCGCGGACTTCAACCCCAAGGGCGACGTCGGCAGGAAGTACGGCGTGTACCTCGAGGACAAGGGCATCCAGTCGCGCACCACCGTCATCGTGGACAAGACCGGCACCGTCCGCTGGGTGAAGGCCAACGAGATCCCGGTCGTGCCCGACACGCAGGAGATGCTGGCCGAGCTGAAGAAGCTGGGCTAGCCCGTCGCCGCGGTGGCCGAGCTGCCGAAGGCCTATGGCCTGCGCCACGTGGCGCTCCGGGTGCGCGACATGCGCGCCGCGGAGGCGTTCTACG
>DATJNL010000470.1:0-7295 GCA_035508175.1 Myxococcales bacterium | reverse complement strand
GACGCCGGCGTCGTCCGGCGCGTGCGGCTTCTCGGTGAAGAAAAGGACCACCGCGGTGACGCCGGCAGCGAGGGCTGCTCCGTAGCAGACGTCGGCAATCAGGCCATAGGTGCCTACCTGCGCGCCCTGCGCCTCGGCCTCCGCCGCCACGGGGTTCGCCTTCGCCGAAGACAGCGTCGTATTGGCCTCCACGCCCGACACGATCCCGCCCGCGAGCGCTGCGAGGGCGACACCGCCCACCACGTAGGCGGGCAGGTGGTTCGCGGGGGCCGGCTCCACTGGCGCCGAGATCTGAGGCGAGGCGGAGGGCGCCGCGGCTGCCGGTGGGGTGGACTCCTCGGGCGCCGGAGGAACGACGAGGACGCTGGGTGGCTGGGAGGGCGCCGGCGCTGCTGGCAGCTGCGAGCTCTGCGCCAACTCGCCCTGTGCTTCGCCGAACACGAGGCGGGCCTTCGGCGACGCGGTGATCGGCAGCTCCACCGTGGCGTCCGTGGCAATGGCCTTCTTGAACTCCGCGCGCGCGCCGTCGGTGTCGAGTGCGTTCAGCGCGATGATGCCCAGGTACAGATGGCACTGGGCGGCCACGGTGGCCCGGGGCGACCGGCGGAGGATCCTCTGGATCAGCGCCTTGGCGCGCTCGTCCTCGAGCCTCGCGACGAGGTGAATCGCCTTCTTCAAGCTCGCTTCTTGCGGCGAGGGACGCGCCAGGGCGGGAGGCGCCACCGCGAGGACCAGCACGGCCAGGATGGCGCAGGTCCGAGGGCCGCGAGATGGCATACGGCATCAATCAGAGCGGGAAAGGTGCGGCAGGTCAAGCAAACGGCCTGCCTCCGCCGGCCGCCGCGGCCGGACCGAATCGCGGGCAGCGAACGCGGGGAGCGCGGCCGCCGCCGGGGTGGAGGCGGCGTGGACCGCCCAGATCAAGTGTACGGCCACGACGAGGGCCGTCGCGGGAAGCTCGAAGAAGTCGGTCCAGAGCCGATCGAAACCGGTGGGGCGCCCGGAGAAGCGGACCAGCGCCGCCGCCCGCATCCTTGCCGCCGCCTCCGGCGCGACGTCCGCCGAAGGCAGCCCAGCCAGATCCTCGAAGCCATCGTGAGCCATCTAGCCGCTCCCTTCCGGGGGCACTTCGCCCATCGCCCTCGCCAGTGCGGCGCGCGCGCGGGAGAGGCGCTGGCGCAGGGCCTCGGCCGAGAGCCCGAGGATCGTTCCCGCCTCCGCTGCCGACAATCCTTCGAGGCCCACGAGCAACAGCACCTCGCGGTGCTTCGGCGCCACCCGAGCCAGCGCGCGCTCGAGATGTCTCAGGGCCTCGCTGCCCGCGGCCCGCTCCATGGGGCTCTCGACCGTGGAGCTCGGTGCGGCGCCGAGCACGGCCGAGGCGGAGGCGGCCACCGCACGCCAGCGTCCCTGGCTGCGGGCGAGGTTGCGGGCGACGGTGAAGAGCCATCCGCCCAGGTCGGTGCCGGGGTCCAGGCGGCGCCGGCGCTCCACGAGCCTCACGAAGGTCTCCTGCACGATGTCCTCCGCTGCCACGCGCGAGGGGCAGAGGCGCACGACGAAGCCGAAGAGGCGCGGGCGGAAGAGCTCGAAGATTTCGTCGAAGGCGATCGCGTCGCCGGCCTTCAGGCGGTCGATCCAGGCGTGGCGGTCCACTGGCGAGACGACGCGCCAGGGGAGCGAACGTGACGCAGTCGGCTCGGCCGTCACGCTTTCGGCGCCCGCGCGTCCTTGAGGAAGAGGCCTCGGACTGGCTTCGAGGAGGTTCCCATGTGGCAGGTCTTCAGGGAGGGCGGCTTTCCCATGTTCGGCATCGTGGGCTTCGGCTTGGCGGCGTTGGCGGCCGCCGGCGTCTTCGCGGTGCGGCCGCGGCCCGGCGCCCTGGGCTTCATCGGTGGAATGGCTGGAGCCACCCTCGCCTTGACGATCGCGGGGCTCGCTGCAGCGCTGCGGGCGGTCTTCACCGCCGTCCCGGCGGCGGTCGAGAGCAACAAGCTGACGGCCGAGCGCGCGCACTGGATCCTGCTACAGGGTATCAGCGAATCCATGGCGCCGCTCATCTTCGGCTTCACCCTCCTAGCGCTCACGGCCTTCGTCTGCGGCATCGGGCAGCGCCGTCGCCACCGCTGAGGCGCCAGGCTACCCACGAGGCGCTGATCCGCGGCTGGGGACTTCCTTGCCACTGGCCGTGCAACAGACGATAATTCGAGGCCTTGCGGCGGCTGGTGCGGCCGGGGACCTTCCATGGCGCAGGATCCAAAAGCGGAAGCATCGCCCACCGTGGAGCTCTCGGTGGACATCGAGGAGGAGCTCCGATCGGCCGAGCCGACCCTGCGCGTGGCCGTGAACACAGCCGAGGCGTCTCCTCCGACCGAGAAGACCGATCGCTTCATCTCCCCGGAGGCCGAGGCCCGGGCGCTCCTCGCGACCTACGAGCGCGAGGCGCGGGCGCGCGGCAATTCACCGAGCGCCGCGGCGCTGTACTTCGAGATGGGCCGCCTCTGGGAGCGGCAGCTCGGGTCGCCCCGCGAAGCGGCCGCCTGCTACCAGAACGCCTACCGCCTCGACCCGATGCACCGGCCCAACCTGACCGCGGCCCGGCGCCTCTTCTCGCAGGTGGGCAACTGGCAGATGACTCTGCAGCTCGTGGATGCGGAGCTGGCCGCGCAGCCGACTGCCCAGGAGGGCAGGGCGCTGCGCCTCGAGAAGGCGAGGCTCCTCGCCAGCCGGCTGGATCGGCCCCAGGAAGCTTCAGCGCTCCTCGTGCAGCTCTGCGACGAGGACCCCAAGGACCTGGCCGCTGCCGCCGCGCTCGAGGGGCTCCAGCTCACGCTCGGGGACGCAGGATCCCTGGCGCACGCATACCAGCGACAGGCGGAGGCGGCCTCCGAGCCATCGTTGCAGGTCTACTGCCTCACGGCAGCGGCGTCGCTGTGCGAGGACGCGCTCGGCCATCCCGACGACGCGGCCGAGCTGTACCGCCGCGCCTACGCGATCCTGCCCACCGACGCGGCCGCGCTGGCCGGCGTCAAAGCGCACGCCGAGCGGCAGGGGCACTGGGAGGAGCTGTACCAGGCCCTGCGCACCGAGGCGGTGTCCGCGCGCGGCTCGACTGCCGCGGCGCTGCTGTACCAGGCAGCCCAGATCTGCTCGGAGCGGCTCGATCGCGAGCCCGAGGCGCTCCAGGCGCTCGTCGAGGCCCGCCGCGCCGCGCCGGGCGACCCGTTGATCCTGGGCGAGCTCACCCGCCTCTACGAGCAGAAGGGGCTCTTCCAGGATCTGGCCGACGTGCTCAAGGCGCGCGTGGCCACTTGCCGCTCGCCGCAGGAAGCCGTCGAGGTGCAGCTCCGGCTCGGCGCCCTGTACGAGGAGCGGCTCGACCAGGAAGAGGCCGCCATCGCGGCCTACCGAGCCGTGGTCGATCTGGCGCCCGGGCAGACCGCGGCGCTGGCGGCGCTCGGCAAGCTCTACCACCGGCGCGGCCAGTGGCCCGAGCTGCTCGCGACCTACGAGGCCGAGATCGCCGCCACCAAGGATTCCCGGCAGCGGGCCGCCAAGCTCTACAAATCCGCCGAGATCCTCGAGGAGAAGCTGGGGAAGCCCGAGGCGGCCATCGCCCGTTACAACGAGGTCCTGCTGTCGCACCCGGGCTACCTGCCGGCGCAGAAGGCGCTCACGCGGCTCTACGAGAAGAACGGCAAGATCGGCGAGCTCTGCGAGATGTACGAGCGCGAGATCTCGGCCACGCGGGACCGCGATCAGCGCATCGCCCTCTGGACGCAGGTCGCGCAGCTCGCCGACGAGCGGCTGAGTGACGTCGACCGGGCGGTGCGCGCCTACCTGGCCATCATCGAGGAGGCGCCGGATCATCTGCCGACCATCCGCGCGCTGGCGCGCCTCTGCGAGCGAGCGCAGCGCTGGCGCGAGCTCATCTGGGCGCACGAGCTCGAAGCGGGCCTCGCGGGCGACCAGAAGCAGGTCATCAGCCTGCTGCACCGGAACTGCGAGATCCTCGAGGAGTTCATCGGCGACAAGGACGCTGCCATCGAGGCCTACCGCAAGGTCCTCTCTCTCTCTCCCTCGTACCTGCCGGCCCTGAAGGCCCTCGGGAGGCTGCTCGCGCAGAAGGGCCGCTGGGAGGAGCTCGCGGCGATGTACCGGCAGGAGGCCGAGGTGGCCGTCTCCGCCGAGGAGACCGCGCCGCTCGTCTACAAGATCGGCGAGCTGCTCGAGAACAAGCTGGGACGCGAGGAGCAGGCCATCGCGGCGTACCGCGAGGTGCTCACGGTGATGCCGCACCACCTGCCCGCCCTCGGTGCGCTGCAGCGCATCTACCGGAGCCGGCGGCAGTGGGAGGCCCTCACCGACGTGCTGCGCACGGAGGCGGCGGCGCGCGTGGCGCCGGAGGAGAAGGCGCCGATCCTCTTCCACCTGGGCGAGGTCGCCGAGCGCCACCTGGGGCGCGCGGATCTCGCCGTCGACGCCTACCAGGAGGTGCTGCGGCTCGTGCCCACGCACGCGCTGGCCCTGCGCGTCCTCGACCGGCTGTACTCGGCCGCCAACGCCTGGCGCGAGCTGTGCGCCATCTACGAGCGCGTGCTCGTCACCACCTCCGCGGGCCCGGCGCGCGCGGCCTCGTACCTCAAGCTCGGCCGCCTCTACGGCGACCGCCTCGGCGATCTGTCCAGGGCGGCGGAGTGCTTCGAGGCGGCGCTCTCCGGCGATCCGGATCCCACCACGGCGCTGCTCGCCTTGAAGGGGCTCGACCGCATCCACGGCGCGCAGGGCGACCGCTGCAGCCGCGCGCAGGATCGCGAGCGGCTGGCCAGCCGGCTCCAGGACCACGAGATCGCCGCCTCGCTGGCGCTCCTCGCCGGAGAGGACCGCGAGGACTCGGCCGTGGGCCGGACCTCCCCCGACCTGCAGGCGGCCGACAGGGCCGCGGCGCTCGCCGACTACCAGCGCGCCTACACGCTCAACCCCGACAGTCCTCGCATCGAGGCGGGCTTCGAGGAGGCGCTGCGGCGCGAGAAGAACTGGCCGGGCCTCGTCGACCTCCTGCGTCGCCGGCTCGAGCGCTCGAGTTCGCCGGCGAGCCGGGCCGAGACGGCACTGGAGCTGGCCGAGATCCACCTGCGCCAGGGCGACCGGGACAAGGCACTGGCGGCGTGCCGCGCTGGGCTGGAGACCGACGCCACCTCCTTGCCGCTGCTCCGCCTGGTGGCCTCGCTCTGCCTCGAGAAGGAAGACTTCGCCGGCGCCCGCGAAGCGCTGCTCACCGAAGGCGAGGCGCTGCACGAGCCAGCGCTGGCCGTGGAGGCACTCTGCGCGGCGGCGCAAATCTCGGGCCGGCTCGGCGAAACGGCCCACGAGATAGCCATCTACCGCAAGGTGCTCGAGCGCGATCCGCTCCACCGCGAGGCGGCCGACCGGCTGGGGCGCCTGCTGTCCGCGAGCGGCGACGCGGCCGCCTTCCTCGAGCTCCAGGAGCGGCAGGCCATGACTCTCGCCGCCCAGGGAGACGCGGCCGGGCCCGACCGCCTGCTCGAGGTGGCGCGGAGGATCCTTGATCAGCTTTCGGACCTGCCGCGGGCGCTGAAGCTCCTCGACCGCGCGCTGGCGGTGCGGCCCGACGACCCCGCGGTGCTCTTCGCCCGCGGTGAGGTGCTCGCCAAGCTCTCGCGTCCCGAGGAGGCCGCCGAGTCGTACCGCCGCACGGCCGAGCTGCGATCGGATCCGGCGGGCCAGGCGGAGGCGCACCTGAGGCTGGGCGCTCTCCTGCACGAGCAGCTGGCCGATCCGGACCGCGCGGTGGCCCACCTGCAGGCGGCCGTGGCGGCAGGCACGGGTCCAGCCTACGTCCCTGCGCTCGAGCGCCTCGCGCGGCTGCACGAGGCCTCGGGGAACTGGGCCAGCGGCGCCCACGTGCTCGACCTGCTCGAAGCGGCCAACCCCGAGCCCCCCACGCTCGCCCGCGCCCTGCTGCTCCACGCGCGCATCCTGCTCGACGGCCTCGGCGACGGAGTGCATGCGCTGGAGAAGTGTCGCCGGGCGCACAGCCTGCTCATGGAGGACGCGCAGGCGCTCTCGGTCCTCTGCGCCCTCGAGCAGCGGCTCCGCGACTGGGAAGGGGCTGCGGCCACCTGTGAGCGGCTGGCGGCGCTGACGGCCAAGACCGACCCGGCCGCCTCGCGCTCCTTCCGCATGCGCGCGGGCGAGATCTGTGTGCAGGAGCTGCGGCGGCCCCAGGATGCCATCGCCAACTATCGCCGCGCGCTCGAGGTCGATCCTGGCGACGTGACCATCCGGGCGCTTCTCGCCGATCTGTACGCCACCGACCCGAACCACCTTCTCGACGCGGTGGCCGAGCACCGCTGGCTCCTCGCCGCTGATCCGGCCCGCGCCGAGTCGTACCGCTCGCTCTTCCGCATCTTCGAGGCGCAGCGGCAGGCCGATCGCGCCTACTGCGCCGCCGCGGTCCTGACCTTCCTGCAGCTCGCCGACGAAGAGGTCGTGACCGCGCACAACGAGGCGCGCAAGCTGCTGCCCGCGGAGCCGGCCGGCGCGATCCCGCTCGACCAGCTCGATCGCCTGCTGACCCACATCGACGGCCGCGGTTTCTTGACCCCCGTGCTGCGGATCCTCGCCGAGTGCGCGGGGAAGGTCGCGCCCTGGCCCGCGGAGCGCTTCTCGCTCGCCCGCGGCGACCGCCTGAAGCCGGACCACCCGGTGCGGCGGCTCGTCGACGACATAGCAGGTCGCCTCGCCGCCCCCGAGGTCGAAGTCTACCAGGGCAAGGCCTTCGAGCTGCTGGCCCTGCCCACCGCCCCCGTTTCTCTGGTCGTGGGCGCCCAGGTCATCCGTCGTTTTCAGGACCGGGAGCAGCGCTTCCTGCTCGCCCGATTGCTGGCCCGGGCACGAGACGGCAGCGCGGTCGCGGCCTTCGTGGAGCCAGCCTGGCTGTGCGACTTCGTGGGCGCAGCGCTGCGGCTGGTGCAGCCGGCGTCGAAGGTCTGCGGGCGGCCCAACGAAGAGCTCGAGAAGAAGGTGGGCAAGGCCATCTCCCGGAAGGGGCGGCGCGCGCTCGAGGAGCTCGCGCCCTCGCTCACCCGTCCGGCCCCGGAAGGCGGCCTGCTCTGGGCGCGATCGCTCGCGTACAGCGCCGACCGCGCCGGCCTCGCGCTCGCGGGGGACGTCTGTGCCTCGCTCACCGCGGCCGCCGCCGTGGACGGCGCCAAGGAGCTCGCGGGCGGGGTCACGGCGGAAGCCATCGCCGCGGCGGTGCGCGGCCAGCC
>DATJNL010000469.1:0-7509 GCA_035508175.1 Myxococcales bacterium | reverse complement strand
CGCTGGCCGCGGGCGCGGCGTTCTGCAGCAAGTGTGGAACGAAGGCGGGCTGAGCCGGAGAAAGGCTCGGCGCGCAGGGCCTAGCGGCCCCAGTCGGGCCGGCCGAAGCCCTGGCTGAACCTTCGCCTGGCCTCGAGACGGCCCGCGAGGCTGAAATTGCTCCACGGCCGCCACTCGCTGGCTCGCTGCGCGAGGAACTGCTGCACGAAGTTCCGGTGGCATTGCAGCAGGCGCGGAACGAAAGCGCTGTCGTCGACCCGGGGCGACAGAAAGCGCTGGCACCAGAAGCCCACCCAGCGGCCAGGCCTCGGCCCCTGGGGGCGCCGGTTCCAGAAGCTCCAGGCGCGAACGGGCTGGCCGGCCATGGTGCGGTCGAGCGTGAGCACCGCGGCCGGCCCGGCGTCCGGCCGGTCTTCGAAGTAGCTGGTAATGGTCACGGTGCCGTCGTAGCCGGAGATGTCGGCGAAGAGGCCCGACCCGGGCGCGGCCCAGGAGTCGTCCACGCAGCGACCGGTCGGCGAGCGGTGGCGGATGGGTCCGAGGCGCTGGAAGCCGGCCTCCGCGAGCCCGGGCGCGTACACGCGCTGGATGTGCGCGACCTCTTCCGAGAGTGCGTCCGGCTCGTCGGGCATCGCCTCCCAGTCGCTGTCGTCCATCGCGCCGCCGGTCAGCCGCCAGAGGGCGAACGGCACGACCGTCAACGTGAAGAGGGTCAGCGCCTCGAGCATGCGGGGCGGTGGACGGGCCGGCCGCTACGCGGCGGGTTGCTTCTGTTCGGGAACGAGCAGGCCGGCCTTGAACAGCCGGTCGATCGCCGCCTGCGCCTCGACGCGCGTGATGCCGCAATCCGCGAGGCTCTCGCCGAGCTGGGCTGCCGTCTTGGCGCCCGCCATGAGCTCGTTCAGGTAGACGCCGTCGCCCGGATCGACGCCCAGTGGCGTGGCCCACTCGCGCTCGACGCGTTCCTGCGCGTCGCGGCCACCTTCGGAAGCGCGCGCCGAGGTGATCGCCGCCTCGAGCCGGCTCCGAGCTTCCAGGCCGCCGGCCGTGAGCGAGAAGCGCTGGCGCGGCGGCCAGCGCAGGGCCCCCGGCGGACGCTTGAAGGACTCGATCATTGCGAGCCGTTCATCTAACGGGAACGAGAGCAGAGCGCAAGGAGGTGGCTTCGACCCCGACCGCGACCTCGACTGCGACCGCGAACCCGAACCCGAACCCGAACCCGAACCCGACCGTGACGCCGACCGCGGTTCGTCGCTCAGTGCGCTGCGAGCAATGCGACCGTCATTAGCCACGCGACGTCGGTCGCCGCGAGGAAGCGATTCGCCAGCCGATGCGCATGTCCGGTCCGGCGCTCGTGCCGTGGTGACGGCGGCCGAAATACACGAAAGCACCGAAGAGCACGAGCACGCCTGCCCAGGTGAGGAGCGTCGCCGCTAGCAGCCACGGCCTCGCGGCGACCCACGCCGGAGAGGAGGCGAGGCCGCGCGCGACCAGGGTCGCGGGGACCGGAAAGCCGAGGATGAACGTGACGCCGCAGACGTTGTGGATCTTGCCCCGGCGCGTCAGCCGCTCGGGCGGCGTGGTGATGGGGTCGGTGTCGAAGAACGCGGCCGCGCCTCCGAAGAGGCCGATCGTCGCGAGCAGCGCGACGCCGACGCGCCCGCCCGCCGAGGCCATCGCCGGCCAGGTGGCCAGCGCGTCGCCCAGGCAGCCGAGCCCGAGGCCCACGAAGGCGATCCGCATCAACCAGCCGAAGCGCCCCAGGCTGTATTCGCTGAGCATCCGCCACGAAGGGTCGAACTCGCGCTCGAGGAAGTGCAGGGACACGACGAGGAGCAGGAATGCAGCGTCGCCGAGGAGTGCCACATGGGCGGCGAGGGGTGGGGGCGGAAGGAGCATGGCGGCGGGCTGGTTGCGGCGGTGTGCGCGTTGGCGGGATGATACGCGATGGGCGCGGGGGGTGGTTGGAGGCGCGACTGCGACTCGGGTCCCCTCACCCGGCCTCTCCCTGCCTCTCCCCCGCCGGGGGAGAGGAGGAGCCGCCTCGACCCGCGACCCATTTCGCGCTATATGAACAAACGTCCCATGGCGTCGATCTTCCACCCCGCCGTCGCCCGCTGGTTCGACGCTCGCTTCCCCGGCCCCACGCCGCCCCAGGAACGCGGCTGGGCCCACATCCAGGCCGGCCGCGACACCCTCATTGCCGCCCCCACCGGATCCGGCAAGACCCTCGCTGCCTTCCTCGTGTGCCTCGACGAGCTCGTGCGCCAGGGCACGGCCGGCACGCTCGGCGACCACACCCAGGTCGTGTACGTGTCCCCCCTCAAGGCGCTCGGCAACGACATCCAGAAGAACCTCGTCGAGCCGCTCGCCGGCATCGCCGACGCCGCCTTCGAGCTCGGCCTGGACCTGCCCGCCATCCGCACCGCCGTGCGCTCCGGCGACACGCCCCAGGGCGAGCGGCAGAAGATGCTGCGCAAGCCGCCTCACCTGCTCATCACCACCCCCGAATCCCTCTACCTCTTGCTGACCTCGGTGCGCGGGCGGCAGCTCCTCTCGCCGGTGCACACGGTCATCGTGGACGAGATCCACGCCCTCGCCGACGACAAGCGCGGCGCGCACCTGTCGCTCTCGCTGGAGCGCCTCGAGGCGCTCTGCCAGCGCAAACTGCGGCGCATCGGCCTCTCGGCCACGCAGAACCCCATCGAGGAGGTCGCGCGCTTCCTCGTGGGCGCCGGCCACGTCGACCCGGGCGGCACGCCCGCCTGCGCCATCGTCGACGAGACGCGCGCTCGCAAGCTCGACCTCGCGCTCGAGATCCCGCGCAGCGAGCTGCAGGCCGTGGCCAGCAAGGAGCTGTGGGGCGAGACCTACGACCGCATCGCCGAGCTGGCGCGCGAGCATCGCACCACCCTCGTCTTCGTGAACACGCGGCGGCTCGTCGAGCGGGTGGCGCACGCGCTCGGCGAACGGCTCGGCGAGGACGCCGTCGCGGCCCACCACGGCAGCCTCTCGCGCGAGAAGCGCCTCGCCGCCGAGCAGCGCCTCAAGACCGCGCAGGTGAAGCTGGCCGTGGCCACCGCCTCGCTCGAGCTGGGCATCGACGTGGGCGCCGTGGAGCTGGTGTGCCAGGTGGGCTCGCCGCGCTCGCTCTCGGTGGGCCTGCAGCGCATCGGCCGCTCCGGCCACTGGCGCGGCGCCACGCCCAAGGGGCGCCTCTTCCCCATGACGCGCGACGAGCTGCTCGAGTGCGCCGCCTTCGTGCGGGGCATCCGCCGCGGCCGGCTCGACGAGCTCGAGGTGCTGCGGCACCCGCTCGACATCCTGGCGCAGCAGATCGTCGCGGCCGGCGCCTGCGAGACGCTCGCCGAGGACGACCTGTACGCGCTGGTCCGCCGCGCCTGGCCCTACCGCGAGCTCTCGCGCCGCGACTTCGACCGCGTGGTCGCCATGGTGAGCGAGGGCGCCGCGCCCGGCCGCAGCCGCGCGGGCCTCCTGCTCCACCGCGACGGCGTCAACCACGTGGTCAAGGCCCGCCGCGGCGCGCGCCTCACCGCGCTCACCTCTGGCGGCGCCATCCCCGACACGGCCTCCTACGCCGTGGTCGCCGAGCCCGAGAACGTGCAGGTGGGCTCGCTCGACGAGGACTTCGCCATCGAGAGCATGTCGGGCGACATCTTCCTGCTCGGCAACACCTCGTGGCGCATCCTGCGGGTGGAATCCGGCACCGTGCGCGTGGCCGACGCGCAGGGCGCGCCGCCCACCATCCCCTTCTGGAACGGCGAGGCGCCCGGCCGCACCTTCGAGCTCTCGGAAGAGGTCTCGCGGCTGCGCGAGGACATCGAGCCGCGCCTCCCCGACCCCGCCGGCGCAGCGCTGTGGCTCGCCGAGGAGGGCGCGGTGCCCCTGCCGGGCGCGGAGCAGGCGGTGGCGTACCTGGCCACGGCCGTGCAGGCTCTCGGCGCCCTGCCCAGCCACCACACGCTCGTGGCCGAGCGCTTCTTCGACGAGGCGGGCGGTATGCAGCTCATCGTGCACGCGCCCTTCGGCACCCGCATCAACCGCGCCTTCGGCCTCGCCTTGCGCAAGCGCTTCTGCATGAGCTTCGACTTCGAGCTGCAGGCCGCGGCCACCGACGACGGCGTCCTGCTCTCGCTGGGGCCGCAGCACAGCTTCCCGCTCGAGACCATCTTCGAGTACGTGACCCCGCAGACGGCCACGAAGCTCGTGACCGCCGCCGCGCTGCGGGCGCCCATGTTCCAGGTGCGCTTCCGCTGGGACGCGAACCGCGCGCTGCTCCTGCTCCGCCACCAGGGCGGCCGCCGCGTGCCGCCGCAGATCCAGCGCATGCGCGCCGACGACCTCATGGCCGCCATCTTCCCGGCGCAGGTGGCCTGCCAGGAGAACCCCGCGGGGCCGCTCGAGCCGCCCGACCACCCCCTCATCGACGAGGTGCTGCACGACTGCCTCCACGAGGCCATGGACCTCGACGGGCTCACCGGCATGCTCACGCGGCTCGAGGCGGGCGAGATCCGCACGATCGCCCGCGACCTCCCCGAGCCGTCGCCGCTCTCCCATGAGATCCTGAGCTCGCACCCGTACACCTTCCTCGACGACGCGCCGCTCGAGGAGCGGCGGGCGCGCGCGGTGTCGACGCGGCGCACGCTCCCCACCGACGCGCGCGAGCTCGGCGCGCTCGACCCCGAGGCCATCGCCGCCGTGGCGCGCGAGGCCTGGCCGGAGCCGCGCGATGCCGACGAGCTGCACGAGGTGCTGCTCTCGCTCGGCTTTTTGCCGGCAGACTGGGCCGAGCCGCCCTGGCGGGGCTGGTTCGCGGAGCTGGCGTCGGCCGGCCGGGCCGGCACCCTGGAAGTGGGCGGGCGCGAGGCCTGGGTAGCCACCGAACGACGGGAGCTTGCCCGCGGGGCCGCCTCCGACGACGACGCAGCGCTCGACCAGGTGACGCGAGGCTGGATGGAATGCCTCGGCCCCACCACGGCCGCCGCGCTCGCCGCCTGCCTGGGGCTGCCGCGCGACCGGATCGAAGCGGCGCTCGCGCGCGTGGAGGCGGGCGGGGCCATCCTGCGCGGACACTTCCGGCCCGGGGCCACGGACACCGAGTACTGCGAGCGCGGCCTGCTGGCGCGCATCCACCGGCTCACGCTGGGGCGGCTGCGGCGCGAGATCGAGCCGGTCAGCTCGGCCGACTTGCTGCGCTTCCTCACGCGCTGGCAGCGGGCGGCCCCGGGCACGCAGCTGCACGGGGTTCAAGGCCTGCGCGAGGTCATCGGTCAGCTTCAGGGCTTCCCGGTGGCCGCCGGCGCCTGGGAGCGCGACGTGCTGCCGGCGCGCGTCGCCAAGTACGAGCCAGGCTGGCTCGACCAGCTCTGCCTCTCGGGCGAGGTGGCCTGGGGGCGGCTCGCGCCGCCGGGCGGGGAGGGCGAGCCCGGGCGCCGGCAGGGGCCCACGCGCGCCGCGCCGGTGTCCCTGGTGCTGCGCGAGGACCTGCCCTGGCTGCTCGCCGCCGCGCGCGCCGAGGCGAAGCCGCCGGTCCTGGGGGCCGCGGCCGCCGCGCTGCGCGAGGTGCTGGCCCGCCATGGCGCGTCGTTCCTGGGTGAGCTGGCCGCGCTCACCGGGCGGATCCCCACCGAGCTCGAGCAGGCGCTGTGGGAGCTCACCGCCGCGGGCGAGGTCACCTGCGACGGCTTCGGCGGGCTGCGCGGCCTCATCGCGCCCCGCAAGCGGGATCGCCGGCCCGTGGGCCTCGGCGGCCGCTGGTCGCTCTTCGCCCCGTCCCTCGAGGGCGGCCGGGACCGCTTCCTCGAGCCGCTCGCCCGCCTCTACCTGCGCCGCTACGGCGTCGTCTTCCGCGACCTGGTGATCCGCGAGCCCACCTGTCCGCCCTGGCGCGAGCTCCTGCCAATCTACCGGCAGCTCGAGGCGCGCGGCGAGCTGCGGGGTGGCCGCTTCGTCGCGGGGCACGCGGGCGAGCAGTTCGCGCTGCCCGCCGCCGTGGATCTGCTGCGCTCGGTCCGTCGGCAGGAGGGAGGCGCCGAGGTCCTCGAGCTCTCCGCTGCGGATCCCCTGAACCTGACGTCCGTGCTCGACCCCGGGCCGCGCGTGCCGGCCGTGCTCGGCAACCGCGTGCGCCTGCGGGGCGGCGCGCCGGAGCGGTCCGAAGGGGCTGCACGCCGAGAGCCGGGTCCCGTCGCCTACGCTTGACCCGCAGGCCCATCCGCCACCAAACTTCGCCCCGCCATGGCGATACCCCGCCGGCGGAACCGCCTCGGCCTCCTGGCCTGGCTCTTGGCCATCGCCGCCATCTTTGCCGGGCAGGGGTTGGTGTTCCTGCTGGGCGTCCACCGCGCCGACGCCCGGGCGCGGCACCTGTACGACAGCTCGCTCGCGAGCCTCGAGCTGGTCTCGTGGATCGGCCGGGACGTGGCGCATCAACGGATTCTCGTGGACGACCACATCTTCGAGCACGATCCCGCGCACATGCGGGCGATCGAGGCCCGCCTCGCCGACCGGGCCGCCGACCTGGCGAAGGCTGAAGCGGCCTACGCGCCCTTCGTGGAGCTGCCGAACGAGGCCGAGACCTGGCAGCGGGCGCAGGAATCGATGGGTCGCTTCGACGCGGCCCTCCCGGACGTGCTGGCACTCTCCCGCCAGGACCGCGACGCGGAGGCCCGCGCTCGCATGGCGGGCGTGCTCGCCGACTACGCGGCGGTGGATGGGCACATCCGGGAGCTCTTGCACATCAACCGCAAGGGGGCGAGCGACGCGGTGACCGAGATTCTCGCGGTGCAGCGGTCGGCCGAAGAAGTCACCTTGATCACGGCGCTCGCGGGCCTCCTGGCGCTGCTCCTGCTCGGCCTGTGGGGCGTGCGCCGCATCGCCTCGTACGAGGCGCGGCTGCTCGAGGACGCGCGGCTCCTCGAGTTCCGCAACCGCGAGCTCGACGCGTTCGCCGGGCGAATCGCCCACGACCTGCGCAACCCGCTGGCCTCGATGCGGCTGACGCTGGATCTGACCGGCCGTCACCCGGCCGACGAGCTCCGCGCCCCCGAGCGCCTGCGGCGGGGGCTCGAGCGGATCGAGGCGATGATCGACGACCTGCTGGCGCTGTCGCGCCTCGAGGCCACCGAGGAGGGGCAGACGTGCCGCCCGGCAGCCGTGGCGGCGAAGCTGGAGGCGGACTTCGCCGAGCGTTTCTCGCGGGACGCCGACCTGCGGACGCGGGTGGAGGAGGGCGAGGTGCCGTGCAGCGACGGGTTGCTGCGCCAGGCGTTGTGGAACCTCCTCGAGAACGCGGTGAAGTATCGGCGCGAGGGCGTGCGCGCCGGGGTCGAGCTCCAGGGCCGCCTCGTGGGGGCCCAGTACGAGTTGAGCGTCTCGGACAACGGAGTGGGCATGTCCGCGGGCGAGGCAGTGCGTGCGTTCACGCCGTACTTCCGCGCGCCGGGAACCTCGGCGGTGGGCGGCTTGGGGCTCGGGCTGTCGATCGTG
>DATJNL010000468.1:0-5265 GCA_035508175.1 Myxococcales bacterium | reverse complement strand
CGCGCCCCTCACGCACGGCTGCGGCCTCTCGGCGACCGGCGACGCGGCGCTCGACGCGAGCCTGCCCCGGCCCGAGCGCTACGAGATCCCCGACGCCACCGCCGCCGCGGTGAGGGCCTGCCGGGAGCGAAGGGGGCGCGTGGTGGCCGTGGGGACCAGCGCCACCCGGGCCCTCGAGAGCGCCTGGGCCGGCGGCGAGCTCCGCGCCGGCGCCGGCGTGGCGACGCTGCGCTTGTCGGCGGCCCACGCGCCGCGCGTCGCCGACGCGGTGATCTCCGGCCTCCACGACCCCGCGGAGAGCCACTTCGCGCTCCTCTCCGCGTTCGCGCCGCCGGACCAGCTCGCCCGCGCCTGGGCGCACGCAGGCGCGGCCGGCTACCTCTCGCACGAGTACGGCGACCTCTGCCTGGTCGGGCGGGGGATGCCGCGCTAGGGTGCCGCGCCATGCCCTGGCTCGTGCCCGCGGCCGGTGGCGTCGATCTCTTGCTCCAGGTCCAGCCGCGCGCGAGCCGGACCCGGGTGGTGGGCGAGCACGGCGGCCGCTTGAAGATCCAGCTCGCCGCGCCGCCGGTGGACGGCGCGGCGAACGCCGCGTTGATCGAGTTCCTCGCGCGGGAGCTGGGCGTGCCCCGCCGCGACGTCACGCTGGTCGCGGGCGAGGCCGGCCGCCGCAAGACCGTGCGCGTGCTGGGGGTGAACGCGGAAGCGGTCGCGAAGCTCGAGCCGACGGACGGCTAGCACCCCGCGGGCGGTCGCAAACGCGACCCGTCGGCTCGAAATCGAACTGGGGGTCCCTCGATCGACCGCCGTGATTCCGGGCGCTTGGCGCTGGCACGGCGGCTGCTCTTTCGTCCCGGGCATGGATGCTAGGAAACTCACAACAGCTGGGCTAAGACCCAGCGCTCACAAGGAGGGGCCCGTGCCCTATCTCGTCTTCTATCGCCGTGGCCAGGAGCTGATGCGCGTCGCGCTCGACCGTCCCCGCATGACCGTGGGACGGAGCTCGAGCGCCGACGTGGTCGTGCCCGATCAGAACGCCGCGCCGATGCAGGCGGCCATCGTCCAGGAGGGCGGCCGCTTCGCGCTCGTCGATCTCTCCGGCGGGCGCACGGAGGTCGCCGGCAAGCCGGTGGAGCGCCAGCCGCTCTCGGACGGCATGGACATCGCGGTGGGCTCGTTCCACGCGACCTTCCGCGAGGTGCTCGAGGACATCGGCGGGGTGACGTCGAAGATCGACACGCTCGGCTCCGGGGACGACGACGGGCCGTCGCTGCCGAAGGAGATCTTCCTGACGGCGCAGGAGGTGGGCGGCGGCAAGCCGATCCAGGTGCCGCTCGGCTCGAGCGTGACGATCGGCTCGGCCTCCGCCGTGGGGCTGCGGCTCGACCACCCGACGGTCTCCGGCAAGCACGCGCGGGTGACGCGGCAGGAGGGCCGGCTGATGCTCACCGACGTGGGCAGCCGCAACGGCACCTGGCTCAACGGCATGCGCCTCTACGAGGCGGAGCTGCCGCTGGGCGTCCGCTTCCGCATCGGCCCCTTCGACGTGTGGGCCTCGGGCGCGGCGCCGACCCGCAAGGAGCAGGCGGAGGAGTTCGAGGGCATCCTCTCGCAGGATCCCGGCATGCGCGCCATCTTCGCGCAGATCGATCGGGTGGCACAGACGAACGCCTCGGTGGTGGTGACGGGCGAGACGGGCACGGGCAAGGAGCTGGTGGCGCGCGCGGTCCACCGCCGCAGCCGGCGCGCGGGCGCCTCGTTCATCCCGGTGAACTGCGGCGCGATCGCGCACGAGCTGATGGAGGCCGAGCTGTTCGGCCACGAGAAGGGCGCCTACACCGGCGCGGTGAGCGACCGCGCGGGGGCGCTCAAGGAGGCCGACGGCGGCACGCTCTTCCTCGACGAGATCGCCGAGCTGCCGCGCGACCTGCAGCCGAAGCTGCTGCGGGCCGTCGAGCTCGGGGAGATCAAGCCGGTGGGCGCCTCGCGCCCGGGCACGGTGGACGTGCGCTACGTCTGCGCGAGTCACCGGAATCTGTCGTCCGAGGTGCGGGCGCAGCGTTTCCGCGAGGACCTCTTCTACCGGCTCGCGGTGGCGACGCTGCAGCTGCCGCCCCTGCGGCAGCGGCGCGGCGACCTGTCGTTGCTGTGGGCGCACTTCCTCGAGAAGCTGGCTCCCGGCCAGAAGCTCCGGCTCTCCGACGGCGCGCGGCGCAAGCTCGAGGAGCATCGCTGGCCCGGCAACGTCCGCGAGCTGCGCAACGTGGCGCAGCGGGCGCTGTTGACCTCGGCGAGCTCGGAGCTGGGGCCCGAGCACATCCTGTTCGACGAGGCCGGAATGAACGGGGCCGGCGCCGGGCTCATCGATCCGCGCGGCATGACGCTCGAGCAGGTCGAGGCCTCGGCCATCGCGGCGGTCCTGCGCCAGCTGCAGGGCAACCGCCGGCTGGCGGCGAAGCAGCTCGGCATCGCGAAGTCGACTCTCCTCAAGAAGATCGCCGACTACGGCCTCAAGCACGAGGGCCTGCCGGCAGGCGCCCCCGTCGAGGACGATTAGCCGCTAGCCCTGCGTCAACGTCGTCTTCAGGCTGTGCACGATGTGGTCGATGCCGGCGACGACGTCGGCCGACGCGCTCGTGGGCCAGGTGGCGAGGAGCACGAAGACGCGGCCGGTGCCCGACAGGATCGCGACGCGGCCGGTGACCGCCGTGCCCATCGTGAAGGGGAAGCCGACGCCGTCGTCGGTGCCCTCGAGCGGCGCCGGCGTGCCGGGATCGAAGCCCGGCCGCGCGCGGAGGCCGTTCTCCAGCCGCATGGCCAGCTCGCCCGGGGTGGCCACCGCCGGCGCGATCTGCACGACCACCTGCGCGCCGCTCTGGGGGTGCGCGACGATCACGGGGACCCGGATGCCGGCGGTCAGCGGCTCGCCGGGGGTGAAGAGCCAGTCGCCCGTGGGCCGGGAGATCTCGAAGTCGAGCTGGGGGTCCACGTAGCGCTGCCCCTCGATGCGGACTTCCTTGCCTTCCGGCAGCGGCGCTCGCCCGACCGAGTCGTCCGAGGCCACCGTGCGAACGGGGGGATCGAGGGCCGGCGACGGTGCCGCCGCTTGCGGATGAGCGCAGCCGATGCCCACGACGGCCGACAACCAGATGGAGATTCGCATGTGTCCCCCCGCCCCTCGTGCGAACCTCTGCACGAGAGGCGGGAGTCACAAGCGGTACTAGGTGCGGAGGGCGTCCAGCTCGCGCGCCAGCGCCTCGGCCGCCGCGCGCGGATCGGGCGCCTCGCGGAGCGGCCGGCCCACGACCAGGTAGTCGGCACCCGAAGCGACGGCCTCGGCTGCGGTCGCGGTGCGCGCCTGATCGTCGCGTGCCGCGCCGCCGGGCCGGATGCCCGGAGTCACCAGCACGGCCGAGGCACCGAGCTCGCGGCGCAGCGACGGCAGCTCGCGAGGCGAGCAGACGAGGCCCGGCACGCCGCTCTGCCGCGCCAGCCTGGCGAGCCGCAGCGCGGCGTCCTGCGCCGTGCCGGCGAAGCCCGTCGCCGCGACCGCCGCGTCGTCGAGGCTCGTGAGCACGGTGACCGCGAGCAGCACGGGCGGCGAGTGCCCGGCCTCGCGGGCGCCGGCGGCGGCGCCGCGGACGGCCGCTGCCAGCGCGGCGGGGCCCGCGCCCGCGTGCACGGTGGCCATGGCGACCCCGAGGCGGCCGATCTGGCGGGCGGCGCCCTCCACGGTCGCCGGGATGTCGTGGAGCTTCAGGTCGAGGAACACCGGGCCCAGTGCGCCGATCTCCCGCACGATCGCCGGCCCCTCGCCGCAGAAGAGCTCGAGGCCGATCTTGAAGAGGCCCACCGCGCCGCGCAGGCGGCCGGCGAGCTCGCGCGCCGTCCGGGCATCGCGGACGTCGAGCGCGGCGATGAGCCGCTCGCGGCCGGTCACAGCTCCCCCCGCATCTGAAGCTTGCCCACCTCGCGCAGGAGACGCTCGGCGGCGTCCGGCAACAGCACGTTGCGCGCCTCGAAGAGCGCGAAGGCGAGGAGCGACTCGAGCGCCTCCAGGGCGCGGGCGCGACCCATCGGCCCCGGCTGCGCCTTCTCCGCCTGGGCCAGGATGCGCTCGACGGGCAGGTCGCCCTCGGGCGTGAAGGACACGCCCTCGAAGATCGCGCGGTAGGCCGCCGGCGGCTCCAGGAAGTAGCTGTTGAGGCCTTCCTGGGCGACGCCGGTCTGGTCGCGCAGCGTGCCGTGGATGTGCGCGAAGGCGCGGCGGTAGGTCTCCAGCGGGCCGTGGCGCGGCTTCGGGGGCGTCTCGGCGGGAGAGGGGGAGAGCCGCTGCGGCGCACCCAGCTTGCGGCGCGCGCTCTCGACGCACAGCTGGCGCGTGCGCTTCGACAGGCGCAGCGTGGAGTGCGCCGGCAGCGGACCCTCGGCGAACAGGAACGTCCCGCTCTCCCAGGAGAGCAGCTCGAGGGCGATCTCCTCGACCTGGAGCACGATGGCCCGGTACAGCTCGGCGGCATCCAGCACGCCGCGCTCGGTGAGCAGCTTGCCGAGCTTGCGGCCGGGGCCGACGAGCGGCTCCAGCTCGGCCAGCGTCTCGGCCTCGATCACGCCGTGCGAGACGAGGACCGGCCCGAGGCGCAGCCTGAGATCGGTGGTGCTGCCCGCGGCGATCTCGCCGTCGCGGAAGTGCAGCTCGATGACGCTCCAGGGCGTGCGTGAGATCAGAAGTCCGGTGCGGATCCCGGAGTACAGGAGCGAGAGGACCTCGCCGGGCGAGAGCGCGTCGAAGGAGCCGGCGAGGTAGGGCCGGTCGCCGGCGCTCGCCACCGCGCGCCCGGCGCTCACGAGCAGCTGGAGCGGCTCGCCCCCGTCCAGCCCCGCGCGGCCGAGCTGCTCGGGCGCGAGCTTCAGCTCGGCCTCTTCGCCCGCGCTCACCTTGGGTTCGCCCGGCATCGTCGCCTTGCTTAGCCTGGATCGGCGGGACGCGGAAAGACTATTGTGGCACGCCATGAAGCGGACCCTCTTCCTCGCCACGCTGTTCGCGGCCTGCGCCACCGCACCGATCGCGCCGCAGCCTCCCCCGAGCCCCGAGGCAGCGGCCCTCGGCCTCGAGCGCGGCGAGGTGCGCGGCGCCCGCGACGCGATGGTCACGATCGTCGAGTTCGGCGACTTCCAGTGCCCCTTCACGAGGCGCGCCGACGCCACGCTGCGGGCGCTGCTCGCGCGTCACCCGGACGAGCTGCGGCTCGTCTGGCGGAGCCT
>DATJNL010000467.1:0-2258 GCA_035508175.1 Myxococcales bacterium | reverse complement strand
CAGCGCCGCGTGCCGCGCTACTCGAGAAAGGGCGCGGGGCTCGCGAGCGCGCCGAGGCCGGAGCGCGGGTTGAGCAGCACGTCGAGGCCCGCTGCGGTGAGGTCCGGGGGCGCGCTGCGCGCGTAGACGCCCGGGCCGTTCAAGGTGGCCCCGAACCAGCCGGTGTACGGCGTCTTGCCGCCGGCCTCGCTGTTGTCGTCCCACGCCCAGTAGGCCCAGGGCAGCCCCCAGGCCTCGGCGGCGGCGACGATCTGCTGCACGCTCGTGTTCGTCGGCGAGGGGCCGGTGCCCGTGGTCGTGGGGTCGCCGCTCGGGTTGCCCGGGCCGAACTCGAGCACGCCCGCGGCCACGTTCTGCGCGCGCAAGGCAGCGAGCTGCGCGAACAGGTAACCGACGTAGCTGTCCGCGACGATGGTGCCGGTGCCGGCGACGTAGCTGCCCGTGAAGCTGCCGTTCAGCGTGACCGTCCACGCGCCCTGCGTGCCGCCCACGTTGTTGTGGTTGGTCGTCTGCAGGCCGTCGATCCCGGTCAGCCCCTGCACGCCCGAGAGGTAGTAGGCGGCCTGGCCCGTGTAGTTGTTGCCGTTCGCGGGATACGCGGGGTTGAACGGGTGGTAGGGCAGGTGGCTGTCGAGCGTGACGGTGGTGGAGGTGGCGGAGGAGGTGATGGCCGCGATCGAGGCCTGGAAGTTGGTGGTGCCGCCGTAGGCGTGGAACGAGAAGAGGCAGTTCTGCAAGGGGTCGGAGGCCTGGATGGCGGCGGCGTAGCTCGCGAGGTCGGCCAGGTCCTGCCCGTAGCCGCCCGCGTCGATCACGAGCGGCGCGGTGTAGCCCGCGGCCCGGAGCGCGCCCACCGCGCCGCCGAAGAGCGTGCCGCCGCCGGTGTAGCCGGACAGCGCGACGCTGCTCTGCACCGTCCAGGCGCCCGGGGCGCCGCCCGGGTTCGAGAGCACGACCACCTGGTCGGCGATCCCGCCCGCGCCCTGGATCAGCGCGAAGGGCGTCTGCGCGAACGGGTTCGTCGCGGACGTGTCGCTGAGCGTGATCGTCGTGCCGGAGGCGCCGCTGATCGCGCCCTGCACGGCCTGGTAGGCGTACTCCCACGCGGTCGACGCGGACGGGCCCCACTCGTTGGCGACGTTGAAGGCCGCCTGGCTCATGAGGGGCGCCCAGGTCGACTCGTTCGCGACCCACCAGCCGACCACGGCCGCGAGATCGGTGGTGCTCTGGTCGCCGCTCGTCCCGGTGGAGCTGTCCGGCACGTTCGCCGCGGTGACGATCGGGAGGATGCCGTTCGCGACGCTCTGCGCGTCGGCCACCGGGTAGAACTGCGTGGCGTCGTAGTAGCCCGTCTGATCGCCGATGGCGTACTGGAAGAAGCGGACGGCGTTGGCGCCCGACTGCGCGCCGCTCGCGCCGCCGGCCCAGCTCGTGCTGTCGTAGTGGTTGCGGTCGAGGCCGCGGATCCGGAACGGGTTGCCGTTGGGATCGTAGAGCTGGCCGTCCTCGACGAAGAAGCCGCTGGCCGGGTCGGCGTTGTAGCTCGGCCGGGAGACCTGGCCGGAGCTCGAGACGTTGATCAGCCCGGACGCGGTGGCGGTGGCGCCGCCGCTGTCGGCGACGGTCAAGGTGGCCTCGACGTTGCCGCTCGTGGGCGGCGTGCCGCTCAGGAGCCCGCCCGACGACAGCGTCGCCCACGCGGGCAGGCCGGTCGCGCTGAAGGCGTAGCCGCTGCCGGTGCCGCCGAAGGCGTCGAGCTGCGCGGCGTAGGCGCTGCCGGCGAAGGCGGGCGGCAGGTGGATCACGCCGTCGGTCGAGTCGACGCCGGCGAGCGTGAGCGCCGCGCCGACGGGGAGGGTCTCGGTCTGCGTGGCGGTCGTACCGTCCGCGTCGGTCACGGTGACCGGGATCGACAGGCTGGCGGCGCTCGTCGGCGCGCAGAGCAGCCAGCCGTCCCAGTCGAGGTAGCAGGGCTGCGGCGTGGCCGACGTCGACCAGATGTAGGGCGGGAGGCCGCCCTGCGCGAGGAGCTGGTAGGCGAAGAAGCCGCCGTTGGTCGCCTGGGGCAACGCCGCCGGGCTGACGAGCGCGAGCGCGCCGGAGGCGGCCGTGGTGAGGCTGAACGTGGCCTGCGCGGTGTCGCCCGCGGAGTCGGTGACCTGGTAGACCACGGTCTCCACCTCGGCCGCCTGCGGCGTGCCGCTCACCATCCCGGCCGGCGTGACGTGGAGCCAGAGGCCGCCGTTGGGGATGGCCGA
>DATJNL010000466.1:0-21860 GCA_035508175.1 Myxococcales bacterium | reverse complement strand
GGGCTCCGCCGCAGGCGGGCGCGCAGCTCGACGGCCCCTCGGGCAGCGTGGTGCAGCCCCCGGCGTCGCAGCCGATGAAGGCGCACGGATCGTAGGGGGCCTCGGCGGCGAGGCCGCCGTCGAAGGCGAAGCCGCCGCCGTCGGTGACGGGGCAGCCGGGCCAGGCCGCCGCGAGCGCCGCCACGTCCAGCGTGCCCCAGCCCGAGGCCGAATCGAAGCCCACGGTGGCGCTGTAGCCGGGCACGCCGAAGAGCGAGTTGGTGCCGCTCGTGACGTCGTGGAACACGGCGGGCCCGCCGTCGAACTGCGCCACGCCCATGGCGTACAGCGCGACGTGGGGGTCGCCGAGGCGGCAGCCCAGCCGGCTCGCGATGAGCGCGAAGATGCCCGCCGAGAGCGGCGAGCTGGCCGAGGTCCCCTCGAACTGGTCGAGCTGCGCGGCGATGGGCACGCCGATGAACGGGTTCGACGAGTCGGCGGCGACGCCGGGGTTGCCGGCGAGGAGGGCGAGGTCCGGCACGCTGCGCTGCGTGAAGCCCAGCGAGGCCTGCCAGGGCGGGGCCGCGAACGTGCCGCTCAGGCCGCCGCCGCCCGCCGAGTAATTCGCGGGGTCGCTCCAGACGACCTCGGTCTGCCAGGCGGGGATGGCGTCGTGCGCGTCGAAGGCGGGGCTGTTCACCTGGGTGCCGCCCATCGCGACGACCTCGGGGATCGACGCGGGGAAGTCCACGCTCTCGGTCACGCCGTCGCCGCAGTCGTTGGAGCCGAAATCGCCCGAGGCCGCCGACCACGTCTGGCCCTCGAGCGTGCCCTGGACCACCAGGTTGCGCATGGCGGTCATGGCGCCGACCGGCGGCTGCTCGCAGTAGCCGAGCGAGATGCTGATGGCGGTGGTGTCCGCGAGGTTCGAGACGATCTCGTTCACCCCGGTGGTGAAGACCTCGCTCGCCGGCGGGATCACGAGGGTGATGCTCGCGGCGCCCGGCGCGCCGATCGACTGCAGCTCGACGTCCGGCTGGAACTCCTGGTTGCCGCCGCCGCCCGGATCGACGTCTTGCTGTGGGTTCGGCAGCGTGTCGAAGACCACCGGCGCGCGCGCGTCCGAGACGTTCTGCAGGAAGTAGTCGATGGCCTGCGGCGAGATCACGCTCGCGGGCGGCTCCGCGGTCGCGAGCACGGCCAGCCGCTGCGCCTGGCCCACGTAGCCCGCGTCGAGCAGGGGATCGAGGTCGTAGAAGCGGCGCAGGTCCTGGGGCCCCATCGCGGAAGGGTAGGTGCCGCTCTCCGGCAGCCAGCGGCGCAGGTGCACGCGCGTGTCGAGGCCGGCCACGTAGAGGACGGCGCCGCGCAGCTCCGGCGGGAAGCGCGGCTCGCCGACGGCCACGTGCACGCCCGGGAGCGCCCCCGCCACGTGGCGCAGCTCGAGGCCGAGCAGGCGCGAGACCTGCGACGCGCTGCCGCGCGCCTCCACGAAGGTGTGGTTCGGGAACTCCCGGACCTCGAGGCCGCCCTGGCGCAGCCAGGCCGCGAGCCGCGCGTAGACCGCGGGGGGCTGGCCGAAGCGGCCGCCGTACTCCGCGGGCGTGAGCCAGCGCCGGTAGTCGGCCGACCCCGGCGTCTGCTGGGCGGCCTGCAGCTCCGCGAGCTCGGCGGCGTGGGTCGGGTTGAGCGCGAGGCCGAGGTGGATCGGCGTGTCCGGCGCGAGCGGCTCGAGCGCCGGCGAGGCGGCCGACAGGGACAGCGCGGCGAGAACTGCGAAGCTCGGCATGGACGGCCCTCCGGGAACGGCGCAGCGTAGCACACCGGACGAAAGGGTCGGGAGGCGCACCGGGGCGCCGCAGGCGGGCGCGTCGGCGGCGCGCTCAGCCCGGCGGCAGGTCGGCCGCGAACGCGTGCGCGAGCGCCTCCGTCGAGAGGCCGAGCTCGCGCGCCCGCGCGAACGCCACCGCCAGCAGCGGACGGACGTGCCGCGGCGAGAGGTCGAGCCGCTCGCACACGGCGAGCAGCAGCGCATCCGCGGGCCCGCGCGAGGGAGCCGCCGCGGCAGCCGCGGGCAGCGAGCCCGCCAGCGGCGACCCCGACAGGGCTGCCGGTGGGAGGAGGCCGAGGCGATCGAGCGTCGCTCCGCCCTTCGCGGCGAGCTCGCCGGCGAACGCGGGGTCGTGCCGGAAGATCGCGCGGGCGAGGGCCTGGTAGTGGTGGGCCATCAGCAGGCCCCCGCCGCCGTTCATCCAGCGCGACATCGTCCGCTCGGACAGCCCGAGCACCGTGCCGAGCTCCTTCTGGTTCAGGTGGGCGGCGCGGCGGCAGCGCTCGAGGAACGCGGTGTCCACCAGCAGCTGCTCCGGGTCGAGCTCGTCGGTCATGAGGCCACGCTCCTGTTCGCAGGTCGCCGGATCGTCTCGCGTGGGGCGTCGATGCCCGCCGGGCACGCCACGCGTGCCTCAGTGTGCCACACAGGAGGCCATTGACGCCAGGATGGCGCGATCATCGTGGACACGCGACCCTTCTGAGAGGGCCTTCAGGCTTCGATAGAAGTCATGATGGCCTATTTCTGTGACGAAGCGGCCAACTGACCTGACATCATCGCCAAGTCAGGCGCCACGACGCGGTCCAGTGGCGTCTCCCGACCGCTTCTCGCCGGCCATTGCGTCCCCTGGGGCGCAATTTCAGGCCAACGTGACGTGTATTTGGCCTCCCGTGGCGCCCCGTCGCCCGGAAATGACAGGCCTTTGGGGCCCTCTGGCGCCTCATCATGCTCAGTGGCCTCGCCTTGGCCCCGATGAGGTGCCTCGTCGCTGCGAAGGGCCGCCCCTTCGAGACGCAGTGGCAGGTCATTGCAGTCAACGCCGCGGCCTTTGGCCCAACGAAGCGCTCCTTCGCGGTGAAGGACGAGGCCTTTGCCGCCCAGCGGCAGGTCGCTGCCGCAAAGGCCGCGGCCTTTGGCCCGACGTGGCCGCCGTTCCCTGTGAAGCACGAGGCCTTTGGGGCAACGCGGCAGCCCTTTGCAGCCAAGGCCGCGGCCTCTGCCCCGACGCGGCTCCCACCTGCGATGAAGGGTGCCCCTCTGGCGGCCCTGCGCCCGGCCCTTGGCGGAGCAGGACTCGCCGTTGCCGCGAAGGGCGCGGCCCTCGTCGCAGCGAGGCGCGAGCTGGCCCTCCTGCGGCGGCCGTTCGCCCTCGCGCGGCGTCCCTTGGCGGCCGCGCGCCCACCGCTTGCGCAGCTCGCCGCGCCCGCGGGTTCCCCGCGCGAGGGATGTTCGACCGCAAAGGAGCACGCTTGAAGCGCACGTCCATCGTCTGGACCCTTGGCCCTGCCTGTGCGGCCTGCTCGGGAGGCACACCGCCCCCCGACGCGGGCGGTGCGTGCGGCACGGCCCTCGCGGGCGGCCTCACCAATCTGAAGTACCGGGCAGGGCTCGCCGGCGATCACTTCGCCCGGAAGCTCTGCTCCATCGCCGGGCACGTCCAGCCGGCAAGGCCCGCCTCCTTGGCGCTCATCTGGAAGACCAGGTACTTCTTCTCGGGCGGCACCGAGCCCATCAGCCTCATCGCCACGATCGCGTTCGGGACGCACAGCTCGTCCTCGACGTCGAAGATGGGCGCCCACACCCGCGCCTGCTCGGCATCGCCGAGCGCGGCGGGATCGCGGCCGGCGAGGAGTCGGTTGGAGGCGTCGAAGGCAACGCAGATCGCGTCGAAGTCGTGCTGCGCCGTGGCCTCGCGCAGGCTGCACGCGGCGGCGTGAACGATCAGCCGCGCCTGCGAGTCGGCCACGTGCGGGGGCAGCGATCGCCACCAGCGCCACACGCCCCACCCGATGGCGGCCAGCGCTGCCACGGCGAACAGCCCCTTCTTCATGCCGGCCTCGAGCTCAGGGTTTCGCGAGCGGCTCGCCGTCGTAGTAGCCGAGCGACGGCTGCTCTTCCTTGATGAGCTTCATGACCCAGGTGCCGCCGCGGAAGCCCTTCACCGGATCCACGCCCGAGGCGAAGGCGATCTTCTTGCTGTCGGGGTACACCACGATGTCCATCGTCGCGGGCCTGGCCGGGCTCGAGAGGGCGAGGTAGCGCAGGGGCCCCGCGCCGGTGTTGGCGATCGCGTGCGCCTTCTCCGGGCCGGCGGGGAAGGCGGCGTAGTCGCCGGCGCGCAAGGGAACGCTCTCGCCGCCCATGCGCAGGGTGCCCGTGCCCTCGAGCACGTACAGCCCCTCCTCGAAGGCGCTGTGGAAGTGGAAGGGGAACGCGGTCTTGCCGGGCGGGATCTCGAACCAGCCGCAGCCGAGCGCGCGGCCGCCGACCTCGGCGCCGAGCCGGCGGCGCTTGAACGCGAAGCCTCCGTGGCTCTCCTCGTTCGGGGGCAGCTCCTCCAGGTTCACCACGTTCGGGTGGCGGCGGCTCTCGGGCATGATCGGCTCCTTCGTCGGCAGTGGCTCGGCGAGGCCTTCATAGACACGAAGGCGCGCGACGGCAAGGCGCCGCCAGCCCGGATCATGCCCGGGTCGCGCGCAGCCGGCGGCCGCACTCCGCGGGGTCGACGCAGCGGCAGGCCAGGATCCGGCGCAGCAAGGTCTGGGCCGCCCGGAGCTGCTTCATCCGGCCCTCGATGGCCGCGAGCTTCCTCGTGGCCAGCGCCGTCCAGCGCTTCGAGATCGGCCCGCCGCCCACGTGCTGGCCGAACAGCGCGCGCACCTCGCGCATGCTGAAGCCGACGCCGCGCGCGAACTGGACGAGCGCCACGAGGTCCAGGATCGAGTCGTCGTAGACGCGCCGGCCGCCCTGGCGCGGCGGATCGGGCAACAGGCCGCACTGCTCGTAGTAGCGAATCGCCGATGGCCTCAGGCCCGCGCGGCGGGCCACCTCGCCGATGGTCATCCCAGTCCCCTTGACTTCGAGCGCGCTCGAAGTGGCAAGAGCGTACCGCAGACGGCGTCATCCCAGGAGGACTTCATGCACGGCTGGACTCTCTCGAAGGCGACATGGCTGCTGGGCCTCGGCGCGGCGGCGGCGGTGGGGGCGGCGCTCGTCGCACGGGCGGCCCGGAACGAAGACGGCTGCCCGGTCCGGGCCCCGAGCCCCGAGCGCTTCTACTGCAAGCTCGGCGCGTTCACGCCCGCCGAGCGGCAGCGGCACGCCGCGCTCGGCGCCAAGCTGAAGGCGGCGGCCTCGATGGTGCGCGAGAGCGAGACGGGCTACGCCTTCGCGATGGACCCCGCGCGGATCTCCATCCCGGAGCTGGCGGAGTGGATCGACGGCGAGCGGCGGTGCTGCCCCTTCTTCGACCTCCAGCTCGAGATCGAGCCCCACGGGCGCGGCGTCTGGCTCCGCCTCGGGGGCGCCGCGGGCGTGAAGGCCTTCATCGCGCAGGAGCTGCTGCGCTGAGCCGCGTCGCGGCGAAAAAGGCGTGGCCCGGCCCCGACGATCGGGTTAGCTTCGAGCGTCGCGAAACGCCATCCTCGCCCCGGCCCGCGTGGCCGTCCGGAGTCGCCCATGTCGCTCTACGATCTCGAAGCGAACACCCTCGAGGGCGCGCCGCAGGCGCTCTCCACCTACAGGGGCAAGGTGGCCCTGGTGGTGAACGTGGCCTCCGAGTGCGGCTTCACGCCGCAGTACCAGGGGCTCGAGAAGCTCTACGAGGACTACCAGGGCAAGGGGCTGGTGCTGCTCGGCTTCCCCTCGAACGACTTCGGCGCGCAGGAGCCGGGCGACGCGAAGCAGATCCGCGAGTTCTGCTCGACGAAGTTCCACGTGACCTTCCCGATGTTCGCGAAGGTCGCGACCAAGGGCCCTGGGCAGTCGCCGGTGTACGCGTTCCTCGCGTCGCGCAACGGCGAGCCCAAGTGGAACTTCCACAAGTACCTCGTGGGCAAGGACGGCCAGGTGCTGGCGGCGTTCCCCAGCAAGGTGGCGCCCGACAGCCCCGAGCTCAAGAAGGCCATCGACGACGCGCTGGCCCGCTGAGATTGACGTGGCCACAATGGCACCTTAATGTGACCACATGGACGTGGGCACGCGGGCGCTCAAGGAGCACCTGTCCGAGTACCTCGAGCGGGCCGCCCGCGGCGAGATCATCGTCGTGACCGATCGCGGGGAGCCCAAGGCGGTGCTCGGCCCGGTGCCTGGAAAGTGGAACCTGGAAGCCGGGGTGGCGGAGCGGTGGATCCGTCCAGGCAACGGCGAGCGGCCAGCGCCGGCGCGCCGCTTCAAGGCGGCCGTGTCCTCCGCCGAGGCGCTGCGGCAAGACCGCGGCGAATAGGCCTTGGCCCTTTACGTGGACAGCAGCGCGTTGCTCAAGCGCTACGTCGACGAGGCGGACAGCGAGGCCTGCGAGCGGCAGCTGCTGTCGGATCCGGTGTGGCTCACCGGTCGTCACACCCTCGTGGAGGTGCGGCGAAACCTGGCGCGGATGCTCGCCGGGGCCGCGCTCGAGGCGGCGCGCGAGGAGCTCGCCGGCGACTGGCGCCGCTTCAACGTGGTCGAGCTCGACGAGCTCACCTGCGACATCGCCGCCGACATCGCCGAGGCCACCGGGGCGCGTTCGCTCGACGCCTTGCACCTGGCGGCCGCCACGCGCGTCGGCAAGGGCGGGCTCGTCGTGCTCACGTACGACCTGCGCCAGGCCCAGGCCGCGCGGGCGCTCGGCTTCGCGGTGGCGGGCGCCTGAGCCGCGGGGCTACTGGCAGGTCCCCGTGGCGAAGTTGCAGGTCGCGGGGCAGGTGCAATCGCTGTTGCCGCTGCACGAGCTGCCGGGCCCGCCCAGCGCCCAGCCCTCGGCGCAGCCGCTCGTCCCTTGCGTGAAGCACGCGTCGACGAGATCGACGAGGTCGGCGGCGCCGCGGTCGAAGTAGGTCAGCTCGCAGATCTGACCGCTCGCGCACTCGGCCTGCGTGTCCGCCTTGCTGCAGAGGGGGCGGCAGAGGCCGCCGCCGTCGGGCTGGCCCGCGCAGACGAGGCCCGCCTGGCAGATCCCGCCCAAGGTTGCGCGGTCGGGGAAGTCCGGGTCGCAGACGCTCCCGGCGGGCGCCGTACCGGTCTGGATGCACTCACCGCTCGGCTCGAGGATGCCGGCGCCGGGATCGAGGGCCTCGGAGAGGCTGTCGGTGCCGAGGCAGGTGCCGTCGCCGGTCGCGGCGACGTTGCAGGGGGCCGCGAGCCCGCCGTCGGCGGGGCACAGGTTCGGCCAGCACGCGCCGGCCTGGCACGTGGTGCTCGGGTCGCTGCAGCCGGAGAGCGCCGTGCAGGGCAGCGCGCAGAGCGGCGTCTGGGTGAGCGGATCGGGCAGGCAGCGCTGGTCGCAGGCGCAGTCGGCGTCGGTCGTGCACGGCCCCCACTGCTTCGCGAAGTCCTGGACGGCCTCGTCGCAGCCGTTCGCGCCGACCGCCGAGCAGACTCCGAAGAAAGCTTCGCCGCCTCCGAAGCGGAGCTGTCCGTCCTCGGTGCCCGCGATGGGAGACAGGATGCAAACGTCTCCGGTCGCGCAGGAGTTCGTGGTGCTCTGCCAGTCGCAAGCCGCCTGGCACGTGAAGGGCGGGTTGGTCTGGAACTGCGCCGATTCGTCGTCGAGGCACTCGGTGCCCTGGGCACAGAGCGCCCCCGGGCCGGCGTCGCGATCGGCGAGGGGCGAGCAAGCAGCGCCGAGCGATAGCGTGCCGGTGAGCTGGCAGATACCGATCACGTCGAGCGCACCGCCGCCGACCGGGAGACAGATCCCGTCGCCGGTGCCGGCGGCGTCGCAGGGCGCCCAGAAGTCTCCGCCATCCGCCAGCTGGCCCGTGCCGCCGGCCGCGAAGGCGCACTGCCGCGTGCGGCAGACTCCGTCCATGCAGAAGCTCGTGGGATCGGGGCAGTCGCTGTCCGTCGCGCACGGAGACAGGCAGACGGTGGCGGTGGTGCTCTCCATGAGCACGGGATCGGTCTGGCAGGAGAGCGGGCAGGCGCAGTCGGCGTTCGTCGTGCAGCCGGCGTACTCCTGGGCCACGCCGGGGACGCAACCCGCGTTGGAGACGGGGGTGAAGGGGCCACCCGTGCTGCCGCCGGTCGCGGCGCCCGTGGTCCCTGCGCCGCCGCTGCTCGAGCTCGAGCTCGAGGCCGAGCCGGAGCTGGAGCCGGCGATTCCGCCGGACGTCGAGGTGCCAGCGGTACCCGAGCCCGATCCCGAGCTCGACCCGCTCGCGGCGCCCGACGTCGACCCGCTCGCGGTGCCAGAGGTCGAGCGTCCCGTGGTCCCGGTGCTGGAGCCCGAGGCGCCTCCGCCGCTCGAGGCACCGGCCGTGCCGCCGGTGGTGCCCGAGCTGCCCTCCCCCACGATGTAGGGGCCGCTGTTGCAGGCGGCGAAACAAGCGACGGCGACGGCGGCGACGAGCGTTCTCATGGGAAGGGCTCCGGGGATGGGGACCACGCTCATTCATCCTCGCTGGGGTCGCCGCCTTTCACCCCCCCGCTCGATTCGATCTCGCGGCGCAGTCGAGCGAGCGCCGCGGCGGACGGCGCCGTGCCGCCCGAGCGGTCGTCGGCGTCCAGGCGATCGAGCAGCGCCACGGCCTCCGCCCGGCGGCCGAGGGCCACCAGCGTCTCCACCCGCAGGAGCTGGGCGTCGGGGCGCAGCACGCCTCGCGGGAAGCTCCGGTCGTAGGCGTCGAGCAGGCCGAGCGCCGCGCGCGCGTCGCGCTCCTGCCGCAGCGTCTTCACCGCGCGGGCCAGCGCCGCGCTCTCGGCAACCAGCGTGGACGGGGGCTGGGGTGGCGCCACCGCCGGGGGCGCGACGGAGGGCACCGGGGCCGCCGGGGGCGCAGCGGCGTGGGCCTGGCGGCCGGGCGCACGCGGGACCCGGAGCTTCGGCGCCGCGGGCACGATGGAAGGCAGCGTCACCGGTGCCGGCTCCGGAGCGGGCACGGGCGCCACCAAGGGCGCGGGCGGTTCGACCCGCGGGGCCGGGACCGCCGGCACTTCCGGCCGCCGGTAGCGCTCGTAGCCGAGCACCGCCGCCCACGCCGCGTTGACCGCGAGGAAGGCCGCGCCGGCGCCGGCGAGCGCGCTGCGCCAGCGGAAGCCCCGCGGCGCCGAGCGGTCGAGCGCCGCGAAGATGCGCGCCACCGACGCTTCGGACAGCGGCGCCGGAGCGTCGACCTTGGCGAGGAGCTCGTCGGCGCGCTGCTCCCAGGACGCTTCCGGCCTCGGGTGATCAGCCATCGCGGCCTCCTTCGAGCTTCTCGAGTCGCTTCGCGAAGTCCTTGCGCGCGCGGTGCAGCAGGAGCCACAGGTTGTCGCGCGAGGTGCCCAGCCGCTCCGCGATCTCCTCGGTCGGCAGCTCCTCGAGCACCGCCAGCACGAGCACCGTGCGGTAGCGCTCGTTCATGCCGTCGAGGATGCGATAGACCTTCTCGCGCGCCTGCCGGCGCTCGACGTCCTCCAGAGGCGAGCGCCGCGGGTCGGGGCGATCGCCGGCCACGTCCTCGGCGCTGCCGCGCAGCCAGCGGCGCCAGCGCGCGCTGCGGCGCTGGTGGTGCACCGCGTTCTCGGTGATGCGGAAGAGCCAGGTGGTGAGCTTCGCCTCGGGCCGGTAGGTCGGCAGCCGCCGCTGCACGATGGCGAAGGTCTCCTGCACCGCGTCCTCCACGTCGAGGTGAGGGCCGCCGAGCCGCGCCGCCCAGCGCGCCACGAGCTGCACGTGGTCGCGGTAGACCGTGGCGAAGTCCGGCACGGGCGCCGGCGGCGTCGGGGACACGTCCGGCAGGGCGCTCACCTCTCCTTCATCCGGGCAGCGGCCGGCAACTTTCACTCGAAATGATAGAGCCCTCCGGCCCCGCCCCAGAGCTCGAGGGTCGACAGGTTCGTGGCCGTCGCGCTGGCCCCCTCGACCGCCCGATCGTTCAGGAACCAGGCGACGCCCTGCACGCCCGCCCAGGGGACGATCCGGAAGCGCGTCCAGAGCACGCGCAGACCCACCGCGCCGCCCACGTCGAAGCCGGTGTGGGACTGGGGGCTCGCGAAGCCGCTCCCCGCGACCTCGAGGACTCCCAGCAGCACTTGCGCGTCCGCGGCCAGCGTCCAGTCGCCCCACGAGGGCTTGAAGAACGCCCCGAGCCCCAGCGCCTCGCGTTCCCAGCTCGCCTGGCCGCTGCCGACGGCGGCCTGCCGCGGGCCGTCGAAGAGCAGCGACGCCTCGCCCGCCCAGAGCCCCTGCCGCGGGCCCAGCCAGCCGAAGAGCTGCCCGACCACGCTGCCGCCCGAGGCGGCGTAGGCGGCGTCGAGCCCCGCGGCCAGCGCCCCCTCGAGTCGTGGCCCTTCCGGGGCGCTCGCCTCCTCGACGCCCGCCGGCGCGGGCCGCGGCCGCACGACCGTGCGCAGCGCCGGGGCGAAGTGCGCGTCCCAGATCGCCAGGGTGACGGCGGCGGCCTTCGCCAGCTCGTCGCAGGAGGCGGCGTCCGGGAGGACGCGCCGCACCGAGCTGCCGTCGGGCGCCGCGAAGGCGACGCGCAGCCCCTCGGGGACCCGCTCGACGTCGACGCGGGAGCCGTTGCCGTCCACGGGGTCGCCCACCTCCGCGAGCGCGCGTACGAGCGCCGCCGCCGAGGGACAGGCCGGCGCGGCGCCGAGCTTGAGGCCGAGCGCGAGGGCGAGGAGCAGCGACGCGGGCACGACGCCGTTAAAGCGTGCGAGCGCCGCTGCCGCAAGAGAACGCGGAAAAATCTGCGGCCGAACGCCCTCGAGCGCAGATTCCCCGCGCCTCGTGGGCTGCGGCGCACGAGTTACGCCGCCGCTGCCTTGGCACGCGGCTTGATGAAGCCTGCCGCGGAGGCAGACACATGAACCACAAACTCGCGCTTGCCGCTCTCGCCGCCTGCACGCTGGGAAGCTCCGTCGCCGCCCGCGCCGGCTACGAACGCACGCTGTGGGGCATGAGCCTGAACGACGTCCAGAAGGAGTACGGCAGCGACGGCTTCGAGCGGGACAGCCAGGCCGGACACTCCTACCTGGTCGTGCGGACGGTGGCGCACCGGACCGCCGTCATCGCCTTCTTCTTCAAGAACGGCACCTTCTCGCCGCGCGCTCCCTACGGCGGGCTCGCCGAGGTGGCCGTGACCTTCCCGCGGGAAGGGGAAGCCATCCCGAGGACGATCGGCGAGCTTCCCCGCGAGAGCCCCGGGAAGCTCGCGCAGACGCAGCGGCGGATCGGGAAGCTGCTCGAAGCCAAGTACGGGCCGGCGACCCAGGTGGGCGCCGATCAGGTCTGGCAGGCGACCGACGGGACTGTCGTGGCCTTCAAGGTCCGCGACGATCTGGCGACGATCGTGTACGAGCCCAAGGACGACAACTTCGATCTCTATCTGGGGCTGTGAAACCTGGCTAGAACGCGCTCGCCGGATAGCGGTACGTCGGGAACGTGTCCGGCACGGGCGGAACGGTCACGGCCTCGCTCTGGCGTCCGGCCCCGGTGAGCGTCTGGTTGGTCGCGCTCGGGTCGAAGCCGGGCACGGGCGCGGCCGCGAGCGTGTAGTCGTCGGCGGGCCAGCCCGGGTTCGCGAAGCCCGGATCGGCGACGACGCCGCCGTCGTCTTCCTGGATGGCGACCTGCTTGCCGCCGAGCGTCGGGTCGTCCTGCCACTGGGCGAAGTCGACGTAGTCCCAGTTCTTGTAGTCCGCGCCGTTGCAAGTGCTCGCGTCCTGGTAGCTGCCGTGGTCCACGTGGAGACTCTTCGCGTCGGTCGCGAAGGTGCCGTCGGTGCGCCAGTACAGATCGCCCACGAAGCTCTGGAACTGGTTCACGGGGAGGTCGCAGGCGTAGGCGCAGCCGGTGAGCGGCAGGAAACCCTGGGTGCCCTGCGAGCTCGGCAGGTCGAAGTAGAAGACGTTGCTCGCGAACGAGACGCGCGTGGGCGGGCTCGCGGGACACGCCCAGCCGCCGTCGGCCGCGCCCCCGCAGCAGCCCTGCGGCCAGGGGTCCTGCTCCTGGAACATCCCCTGCCGGCCGTAGGCGAAGACGTTGTTCTCGATCACGTTCCCGGGCTGGCCCGGCGCGGGTCCTTCCGACTGCCACATCGTGTACGCCGAGACGCGGTAGACGACGTTGTCCGACACGGTGACGCCGCCGGTCTGGGCGTCGAGGTAGATGCCCTCCCCGCCGTAGCCCGACCCCTTCACGCCGTGATCGACGATGGACGAGTCGGTGACGTCGTGGATCAGGTTGTGCTGGATGAGGCCGCCGAGCGCGGTCTTCACGTTGGCGCCGATGTTGTAATAGAGCGTGCCGCCGTCCGAGGTGATGCCCTTGATCACGTTCCAGATGTGGTTGAACAGGCTCTGCACGTTGGCCGTGCCGTGGGAGCTCTTCGCGGAGGGGCAGCCGTCGTTGCAGACCGAGATCCCCGCATGGTAGCCGTCGGTGATGTCGTTGTGCGCGAGGGTCACGTTCTGCATCGCGCCGGTGCCGATCCCCTCGCCGTCGGCGAAGACGCGGCCGTAGCCCTGGATCAGGTCGTTCTGCACGGTGAGGTTCTGCGGCAGGGTGGCATCGGTGTCGCTGCCCGAGGCCTTGCGGCCGAGGTGCACGCCGCAGTCGCCCACGTCGTAGAAGATCGAGTCCTGCACCGCGACCCCCGTGGCGGCGGGTGAGCCGGGCGCCGTGGCTACCTGGATCCCGCTGGCCGAGGTGTGGCGGGCGGTGATCCCTTCGAAGGTGACGTTCTGGCAGCTCTCGCAGTCGACCGCCGCGGGCAGCGCGTTCTCGCCGTTGTCGTCCTGGTTGAAGCCCGAGGCGCCGGGCACGTAGTCGTCCATCTCGAAGGTGATGCCCTGGAACGTGACCCAGGCGAGGCCGGTCGCGGCGAGGAGCGGCGGCGCCACCTGGGGAATGCGCACCGCGTCGCTCGCCGGATCCTCGCCGGCATTCGCGAGGTAGCTCAGCACCCAGGGCGTCCTGGAGCGGTCGACGAACCACTGCCCCGGCTGCGAGAGCGCATCCTGCACGTTCTCGACGACGTAGCGGTGGCCCTGGGTGGGGCCGTGGTAGTTCTGCTGGCCCGGATCCGCCGCGTCGGCGCTCAGCGGCGTCGGCGCGGTGAAGTAGACGAGGTGGTTCGCGTCGTCGACGCACGAGACGCGCATCTGCTCCATGGTCCACGCCTCGAACAGATCGATCTCGACGTCGCCGGCGGGGGCCGTGCCGTGGGCGGGCGCGCCGCAGGGATTGCCGGCGGGCGGGTTCAGGTTCGCGAGCGCGCTCGTGAGGCCCGCGTCCGGCTCGAAGTAGAAGTGGTCGAAGCACTTGTAGCCTGCGTCGGCGGTGAGCAGGGCCGGACACGCCGCCATCGGGCTCGCGGCGTACACCGCGTCGGCGACGCGCAGGAAGTCGCCCAGGTAGGTGCCGGCGTCGTTGCTCGTGCCCTGGCCCAGGCGCGGCCGCAGGCGGCGCGTGAAGTCCGCGGCCCCCTGCGGTTCGTAGTAGAGGCTCTCGAAGGGCAGGGTCGAAGCGGGCAGCTGTGCCTGCCAGAGGTTCCCGCCGTCGTTGAACCAGCCCGTCACGGGCGTGGCGCCGCTCACGATGGGCCGTTCTCCCGGATAGGCCTCCCAGATCACTTCCCCGCCGTCGGCGCCCGAATCGGTCGACGTGAACGACAGGGCCTGCGACAGGAAGTAGGTGCCGCCGCGCAGCACCACGGCGAGCGGTCTCGGCTTCGACTGGACCTGGCTCTGCGCGTACGCGAGGTGCTGCCACGGCGCCGCCTCGGTGCCTGGATTCGTGTCCGCGCCGCCGGGCGAGACGAAGTAGGCGGGCATGCCCGCGTCGAAGGGGCCGGTGCTCGACCCGCCGCTCGACGAGCCCCCGCCGGTGCCGGTGTTCCCGGCCCCGCCCGAGCTGCCGGCGCTCGCGCGCCCCGTGGACCCGGCCGCGCTTCCGGTGGAACCCGTCGAACCCGTGGATCCGCCGGTCGCGCCGCCGGAAGCGCCCCCGGAGCTGCCGGCGGTTCCGGTGAGCGTCGCCCCCGACGTGCCACCGGCGGGCGTCCCGCTGGAGCAGGCCGCCGCGCCCGGCGCGACCAGGGCCGCCAGCAACAGCAGACGGTCTCGCATGAAGGATCTCCTCCCGGCGACAGTATCGCACGAGTCGGAGCGCGTGTTCTCAGCCGAGGTGGTTCGCGACCTGCCCGATTTCCCGGAGCATCTCCTTCACCGTCGGCTCGTCCGAGCTGTCGTAGTAGCCGCGGATGCGGCCCTGCTGGTCGACCAGGATGAACGTGTTCCCGCGATCCAGCGCCTCGAGATCGACCCCGCCCGGTTCACCGTGCAGGGCCTCGTGGAGGCCGGCGACCGCCGCGGCGTGCACCGGGTCGGGCGCCCCGGCGAGCAGCTTCCACAGACGCGGGCTGTTGTGGTGCTGCTTCGCGAGCGGCATCAGCTCGGCGGGCTCGAGCCCCTTGCAGAACGAGACGAGCGCGAAGTCGGCACCCAGGTTCTCCACGTGACTCTGGAGCTTGTTCAGCCGGTTCAGGAAGGGCGCCGAGATCGGGTCCTTGGGGGACAGGAAGGCGGCGATCCACACCTTCCCGTTCAGCTCGTCGAAGCCCCTGGCCGCGCCCGCGTGGAAGCCCACGGCGTGCCCCGACTGATCGGTGAGCGAGAAGTTCGGCATCTGACCGAGCACGCGCGGCGGAGGCGGCAGCTTGGCCCGCAGGGAGTGGATGATCGGGTAGCTGGCAATCGTCAGAACCAGCACGGTCCAGAAGAGCGGCGAGCCGACCAGCCGCGAAACGGCGGCCTCGAAACGTGGGCCGAACGGCTGCTCGGAAGCCTCGGAAAGAGCCATGGGCGGCGGACCGTACCCAACGTCCAGGCTGGCGTCAACCCCCCGGAATGGCGAGCAAATTTTGCGCTTGCGTCCTCGATCGCACCCTGGTAGCAAGGACCGGTCGTCCTCCTCTAGACGCAGGTCTACGCATGAGCGCACCCGCTGCCGCCGCTGCCGAATCCCTGCACCCAGCCCACGGTGACCACGGCCACCACGGGCCGATCGCCTGGCCCGTCGACGAACAGTTCGGGAAGGCCACCCCCGGGAAGATCGCGATGTGGATCTTCCTGCTGTCGGACGCCTTCTCCTTTTCGGGGCTGCTGCTCGGCTACGGCCTCTTGCGTGGCGGCAGCACCCAGTGGCACCACCCCGGCGAGCCCGAGCTGGGCATCAACTTCACCGCCGGCCTCACGTTCCTGCTCATCTGCTCGTCGGTGTCGATGGTCATGGCCTACTCGGCGGCCGTCGAGGGCAACCGGAAGAAGACGGCGCAGTGGCTCTTCCTCACGATCCTGGGCGGCGTCGGCTTCCTGTGCGGGCAGATGCACGAGTACTTCGGCTTCCTCCCGTTCCTGGGCGGCGGCCCGCACGGCCTGGTCGGCGAGGGGCTCGTCTTCGGCCATTCCGATTACGCCAACACGTTCTACGTGACGACCACCTTTCACGGCTGCCACGTGACCGCCGGCGTCATCTACCTGTCGGTCATCCTGATCAACACGCTGCGGGGAAAGTACGATCACAACCCGGCGCCCATCGAGCTGGTCGGCCTGTTCTGGCACTTCGTCGACCTGGTCTGGATCCTGGTCTTCACGCTCATCTACCTGATTCCCTAGGGAGGCGACGCCATGTCGGAAGCTGCTGCAGCCCACGAAAGCCACGCCACCCGCAAGACCTACGTCGGGATCTTCATCGCCCTCGCGGTCCTCACCGGCCTCGAGATCGCCCTCGTGAAGACCCCCGGCATCGGCAAGGACTCCATGGTGGCCGGCTTGATCTTCCTCGCCGTCACCAAGGCCGCGCTCGTCGGCCTCTACTTCATGCACCTCAAGTGGGAGACCAAGGTCATGAAGTGGATGGTGGCGGTCCCGCTCGCCACGCCCGCGCTCTACGCCGTGGTCCTCATCGCCGACGCGATGTGGAGGCGAACCTAAGTGAAGGCCTGGCCTCTAGCTCTCGCCCTGCTGCTGACGCCGGCGCTCGCCTTCGCCTGCCCCTACTGTGCCGGCCGCGGCGGCCTCACGGCCACCATGGGGGCGCTCATCGCCGGCATCGTCAGCCTCCCCTACTTCATCGGCTGGGCCGTGATTCGCGCGGTCAAGCGCACCTCGGCCGACCTCGAACAGCCCTGACCGACAGAACGGAGAACCGTCCATGAAACGCCTTCATGCCGTCTGGACCTTCGCCTTGGCGCTCGGGCTCTCGGCCACGGCCTTCGCGACCCCGCTCGCGAACCCGGGCTGGGGCCTGCCGCAGGACGCCTCCGTCGACGGCTACCGCGTCGACTGGCTCATCCACAGCACGATGTTCTTCGTGGTGCTGCTCTTCGTGATCATGGTCATCTGGATGGCCATCGCGTGCACGGCCCACGGGCGCAAGCACGAGGCGAAGTACGAGCACGGCGACGGCCGGAAGCAGATCACGATGGCGCTGTCGATCTCGGCGCTCATCTTCTTCGTGGTCGACGGGAACCTCTTCTACCACGCGATGACGGACATCGGAGAGCGCTTCTGGAACTTCTCGTACGCCGAGGCACAGCCGGGCGCCGTGCGCATCGAGATCAACGCGCACCAGTGGGCCTGGCAGGCACGCTACGCCGGGCCGGACGGCAAGTTCAACACCCAGGACGACGTGGTGACGCTGAACGACGTCCGCGTGCCGCTGGGCGCTCCCGCCATCTTCGAGCTCGCCTCGACCGACGTGATCCACAGCTTCTACCTGCCGAACTTCCGCACCAAGCAGGACGCGATGCCCGGCATGATCAACAAGCTCTGGTTCGAGCCCAAGGAGACGGGCGAGTTCGACATCGGCTGCGCGCAGCACTGCGGCATCAACCACTACAAGATGAAGGCGCTGCTCACCGTGCTGCCGCGGGCCGACTACGAGCGCTGGCTGAAGGAGGCCTCCGCGAACTCCGCGCGCGCCTGGGACCCGGCCGATACCATCGCCCACTGGGGCTGGGCGTGGACCAATCCGAAGCCGATCGAGGGGGATGAACCGCTGCCCGCGGCAGCCACGGCCCAGGCCGCGACGCCTTCGCACCAGGAAGGGATCTGAAGCCATGGACATCCAGCCCATCCACCCCGCCCCCACGGCGTTCCTGCCGCGGTACGTGTTCTCGAAGGACCACAAGTACATCGCCAAGCAGTTCCTGTGGGCCGGTCTCCTGTTCCTGGCCTTCGGCGGCAGCCTGGCCATGATGATCCGCTGGCAGTGGGCCTATCCGGGCGAGCCCATGCCGATTTTCGGATCGCTCTTCTTGTCGAAGACGGGCGGCGTCATCACCGCGGGCCTCTACCCGTCGCTCTTCACGATGCACGGGCTGATCATGATCTTCTTCGCGATCACGCCGATCCTGATCGGTGCGTTCGGGAACTGGACCATCCCGCTCATGATCGGCGCGCGGGACATGGCGTTCCCCACGCTGAACATGCTCTCGTTCTGGACGTTCCTCGTTTCGCAGATGCTCATGGTCGCCTCGTTCTTCATGCAGATGGGCGCGGGCGCCGCCGGCTGGACGACCTATCCCCCGCTCTCGGACAGCGTCGGGACGCCGGGCTGGGGGCAGACGCTGGTGGTGGCCGCGATCTTCGTGACCGGCGTCGCCACCATCATGGGCGGCATCAACTACATCACCACCGTGATCCGCTGCCGGGCGCCGGGCATGACCTGGGGCCGGCTGCCGCTCACCGTGTGGGCGATGTGGCTCACGGCCATCCTGAACGTGCTCTTCGTGCCGGTGCTGGGCTCCGCGGGCCTGCTGCTCCTGCTCGACCGGCTCTTCGGCACGCAGTTCTTCATCGCCGGCGCCTCGGCCGTGAACGGGGGCGGCGATCCGCTGGTGTTCCAGCACCTCTTCTGGATCTTCGGCCACCCGGAGGTCTACATCCTCATCCTCCCGGCCTGGGGCATCATCTGCGACCTGGTCTCGTTCTTCTCGCGCAAGCCGGCCTACTGGTACAAGGGCTCGGTCTACGCGATGACCGCGGTGACGATCCTCTCCGCCGTGGTCTACGGCCACCACATGTTCGTGACCGGCATGAACCCCATGCTCGGCCGCACCTTCATGACCTTCACGTTCTTCATCAGCGTGCCGGCCGAGGTGCTCTTCTTGAACTGGCTCCACACGATGTGGCACGGGTCGATCCGGCTCACGACGCCGATGCTGTTCGTGCTGGGCGCCATCTTCGTGTTCGGCCTGGGCGGTCTCACCGGCCTCTTCCTCGGCACCATCTCGACGGATCTCTACCTTCACGACACCATGTTCGTGGTCGGCCACTTCCACCTCACGATGGCGGCGGCCTCGTTCCTCGCGAGCTTCGCAGCGATCTACTTCTGGTTCCCCAAGATGTTCGGGCGCCAGATGAACCAGACGCTGGGCAAGGCGCACTTCTGGTTCAGCGCGGTCTTCATCACGCTGGTCTTCTGCGGCCAGCTCATCGCGGGCTACGCCGGGCAGCAGCGGCGGCTCTTCGATCCGTACCAGTACACGTTCCTGCACCAGCTGCTGCCGCTCAACCGCTGGACGAGCATCTGCGCGTTCGTGCTGGGCGCCTCGCAGTTCCTGTTCGTCTACAACTTCGTGGTGAGCATCTTCGCGGGGGCCAAGGCGACCGACAACCCGTGGGAAGTGGGCACCCTGGACTGGGCCACCGCTTCGCCGCCGCCCTACCACAACTTCGACAAGGTTCCTCACGTCCAGCGTGGGCCGCACGAGTACAGCGATCCCGAGGTCAAGAAGGCGCTCGGCCGCGACTGGATTGGCCAGTGGGAAGAGATGCCGGGCGGCACGCCGGCGCAGGCGGCACCCAAGCTCGCCGCCGAAGGCAGCCACGGGTAGCCCGTGTCGGCGAGCGTGACGGACATCCTCCGGTACCCGTCGCCGCGGGAGCGCGACGAGAACACGGCCTGGCTCGGGATGCTGATCTTCCTGGGCTCCTGGGCCATGCTCTTCGCCGGGCTGTTCTTCGCCTACGGGGCGGTCCGCTCGACGCTGCACCGCTGGCCGCCGGCGGGCCTGCCGAAACTGCCCGTGGCGCTGCCGGCCTGGAACACGCTGGTGATCGCGCTCTCGAGCGCGGCGCTCCAGACGGGCTACGTGAGGCTGCGCCGCGGGGCCATGGCGGCCCCGTTCGTCCTGGCGAGCTTCCTGCTCGGTACGCTCTTCCTGGTCCTCCAGGCGGTCCTCTGGATCAAGGTCTGGCGCTCGGGGCTCCTGCCGTCGCTCGGGCCCTACCCTTCGGCCTTCTGGGCGCTGACGGCCTTCCACGCCCTGCACGTGGCCATCGGCGTGGGCGCGCTCCTTGCGCTCGCGATCGGGACGGCCCGCGGGATCTACAACCCGGCCCGGCATCTGGCGGTTCGCCTGTGGGCCATGTACTGGCACTTCGTCGGGGCCGTGTGGCTCCTCATCTTCGCGACGGTGTTCGTCCTCTAGGAGAGGTTCATGTCACGGATTCCCCTCATTGCTGCCGTGCTTTTCGCCCTGGGCTGCGAGCCCGCTTTCGACAAGCCGATGAAGCTCGGGGGTGTCGAGGTGTCCGCCGAGCAGCTGAACCGGGGCAAGGAGGCCTATACGCAGTACTGCCGCGCCTGCCACGGCGACAAGGGCGACGGTACGGGTCCCGCTTCCTACGGCCTGCGGCCGCCTCCGCGCGATTTCACCGCCGCGACGTTCAAGTTCGCGCACGTGGCCTCCGGACAGCTCCCCAACGACGATGACTTCGTGCGCATCGTGAGGGGCGGCCTGCACGGCACGGCCATGCTCGCGTGGGACGTTCCCGAATCGACGCTCCGGGACATCGTCCAGTACGTCAAGACCTTCTCACCCCGCTGGCAGACGGAGAAGCCCGGCGATCCGATCAAAGCACCGCCCGACCCGTGGGGACAGGCGAAGCAGGCCGAGGCGATCGCCCGAGGCGCCAAGCTGTACCACGGCCTCGCGCAGTGCCTGCAGTGCCACGCCGCCTACGAGACCAAGCAACAGATCTACGACGACAGCAAGGCGCTCACCGGCAACGGCACGACTGAGTTCCGCGCCGCCATGTACCAGCCCGAGATGAAGGAGAGCGACTACGTCGACAAGCACTACGCCGCCGCGAAGGATGGCAGCTACCCGAAGCTCAAGATCCTGCCGCCCGATTTCCTCTTCAACGACGTGCGCTCGGGCTCCCGCCCCGAGGATCTCTACCTGACGATCGCCTCCGGCGTCGGCGGGACCGCGATGCCGAGCTGGAAGGGCTCCTTGCCCGACCAGGACATCTGGGCGATGGCCTACTACGTGCGGTCGCTGATCGAGATGAAGGGCACCCCGGCCGCCGAGGCGCTGAGGCAGAAGCTCGCCGGCCAGCCGGCCTGGACGCCTCCTCCGGACTCCGCTGCGCCACCGACCGCCCCGACCCCCGCAGAGAAGAAGGGCTAGCCTCTCCCACGGGCGCAGCGCTCGCGAGCTACTCGCCGAGCGCGTGCAAGCTCGCCGCGAGCCGCTGGATCTCCGGATGTAGCGTGGCGTCCTCCGCCATCTCGCCGAGCGCCCGAGGAGGTAGGTGAGCGAGCAGGCGGAGCGCGATTCCCGGCGGGCAATACGGGTTCCTGGCGAGCGCGGTGCGCACCGCGGTCCGCTGGCCGAAGCGCGACGCCGCGATGACCTCGAGAACGTCCTGGCGCGCCGGCCGCCGCGTGGCCAGCCTCAGCACCTCCCGCTCGGTCAGCCTCGGGTTGCGCAGGAGCTCGCGGACCACGCCGGCGTCCGCGTCCGCCGCCAGCCGATCGAGAACCTCCGGAGAAATGGTGCGGGCGAGGGCCCGCCGGTGCCCGAGCGACATCTCGCCGGCGCGGGCCGCCGAGGGGTTCCCCTCGGGTGCCACGCGGTGGGGCAGCGGTGCCAGCAGCAGCGCCGCGGCCAGCAGCTTTCCCTCGCGTGCCTCCCGGTAGATCTCGGCAAGCTGTTCGTACGGAATTCCCATCCCGGGCTGCACGGCCTGGCAGAGGGCCCACGCCACACCCGCCTCGGCCGCCGAGCCGAGCCTCGCCGAACGCAGCGCTGCTTCGAGCGTGCGCGCGGCGAAGGCGGGTTCCATCGCCGCGAGCGCGCGGGCCGCAGCGCGCTCCCGGATGCGACCGTCCGGCAACGCCGCCAGCTTCCTGTGGAGTGCCCCAGGGAGGGTCCTGCCCCCGCCGCCCGTCATCTAGCGCCCTGCGGGGGGAACCGCCGCCGTGACGGCCGTCGGTTGAGGCCCGGGGGCCTTCGGGGGCGACTCCGCCTGTCCGGGGGCGACGGGGTGCGCCTGCACGCGAAGCTCGCATCCCTCGGCGCCGCCAGCCGGCCGGGGAGCCACGATCACGAAGCGCTCGGAATGGCGCGGGAGCACGGACACCGCCGGCTGCTGTCTCCATTGCTCCTGCAGCTTGGTCAGATCCGCCGGGCTGGTCACGGCATAGAGCTCGTCGGGCGTCGGCAGCAGCCCGGGCCAGCCGCGCCCGCGAGCGACCGTCTTCCCGTCCCGATCGACCACCTCGAGCTCGACCTCCATGCGACGCGGGATCGAGCCGTCGTTGTCGACCGTTCCCGCGACGAAGACGAGGGGCTCGCCGGCAAGCGTCGGGTAGTAGCCGCTGTCAGTGACGTGGACGGGGAAATCCAGCGCGCTCCCGCTCGCGAGCCCGAATGCCGCGCGGACACCGCCCCCCAGATCGTGGGGGATGCCGCCATTGCGGTAGATGACGAACGCCAAGAGGATCACTGCCACCAGCGCCACGAAACCCACCCCATTGAAAATCAAGGTGAAGAGCGACTTCTCCTCGGCAGCGGGGGCCGGCGGCGGCAACGAAGGCGACCGGCGCCTGCTCAGATCCGGAGAC
>DATJNL010000465.1:0-5976 GCA_035508175.1 Myxococcales bacterium | reverse complement strand
CGTCTACCGCCCGGCGCAGTTCCTCGTGCTCGACGAGAGCACGCGCCGCAACCTCGAGATCACCCGTTCGATGCGCGACGGCGGCACGCGGGGCTCCCTGCTGGGCGTGCTCGACCGGGCCGCGACGGCGATGGGGTCGCGCCTGCTCGCCGACTGGATCGGCCGGCCGCTCCTCGATCTCGAGGCCATCCGCGAGCGGCAGGACGCGGTCGGCGAGCTCGTGGAGCGCACCCTGCTGCGCGACGACCTCGCCGCCGAGCTGGGCAAGGTCCGCGACGTGGAGCGGCTCGCGGGCCGGCTCGCGCTCGGCCAGGGCACGCCGCGGGATCTGCGCGCGCTCGGCGATTCCCTGGCCCGGCTGCCTGCGCTGCGCCGCTTGCTGACCGACGTGCCGGCCGCGCTGGTCCGGCAGGAGGCGGCGCTGCTCGATGGCCTCGACGATCTGGCGGCCCTGCTCGCGGCCGCGCTCGTCGACGAGCCCCCGACCGGCCTCGACAAGGGCGGGCTCATCCGCCCGGGACACTCGCGCGAGGTGGACGAGCTGGGCGCGCTGGCCCAGGACAGCCGCGCCGGCCTCGCGGCCATGGAGGCCGAGGAGCGCCGCCGCACCGGCATCCAGTCGCTGAAGATCCGCTTCAACAAGGTCTTCGGCTACTACCTCGAGGTCACCACGCCGAACCTGCCGCACGTGCCGGCCGACTACGTGCGGCGCCAGACCACCGCCGGCGGCGAGCGCTTCGTCACCGACGCGCTGCAGGCCTACGAGGAGAAGGTGCTGGGCGCCGAGGAGCGGCGCATCGCCCTCGAGGCGCGCCTCTTCGAGGAGCTCCGCGGCAAGGTCTGCGAACGGCTCCCGGCGCTGCGCAGCGCGGCCGCGGCGCTGGCCACGCTCGACGCGCTCCTGGCCCTCGCGCGCGCGGCGGCCGATTACGGCTACGTGCGCCCGCAGCTCGACGACGGCGACGCGCTCGAGATCGAGGAGGGGCGCCACCCGGTGGTCGAACGGATGCTCGGACGCGAACCGTTCGTCCCGAACGACGTGCGGCTCGACCGCAAGAGCTGCCAGCTCATCGTGCTCACCGGCCCCAACATGGCGGGCAAGAGCACCGTGCTGCGGCAGACCGCGCTCATCGCCCTGATGGCGCAGGCCGGCAGCTTCGTCCCGGCCCGCCGCGCCCGCATCGGCCGCTGCGACCGCATCTTCACGCGCGTCGGCGCGAGCGACAACCTCGCGCGCGGGCAGTCCACGTTCATGGTGGAGATGACGGAGACCGCGCAGATCCTCCAGCAGGCGACGGCCCGCTCGCTGGTGATCCTCGACGAGATCGGGCGCGGCACGTCCACCTTCGACGGCCTGTCGATCGCGTGGGCCGTCGCGGAGTACCTGCACGACCGGGTGGGCGCCCGCGCGCTCTTCGCGACCCACTACCACGAGCTCACCGATCTGGCGCGGGACCGGCCGCGGGTGCGCAACGCCTCGCTGGCGGTGCGCGAGGTGGACGGCAAGGTGATCTTCCTGCGCAAGCTCGTCGACGGCGGCGCCAGCCGCAGCTACGGCATCGAAGTGGCGAAGCTCGCGGGCCTGCCCGCGCCCGTCGTGCAGCGCGCGCAGGAGATCCTCGCGAACCTCGAGTCCGGAGAGCTCGACGAGGCGGGCCACGCCGCGCTGGCGCGGGCGCACCGCGCCCGGGTGAAGCCGCCCCCGGTGGATCAGATGGCGCTCTTCCAGCCGCCGCCGCCCGCCGCGCCGTCGCTGCTCGAGCAGGAGACGCAGGCCCTCGACCTGGATGCGACGACCCCGCTCCAGGCGCTCAGCTTCCTCGCGGCCTGGCAGAAGCGGCTGCGCGGCTGATCAGGCCCGCGTGACCGCCTGGAGCACGAGCTCGCGGCGCCGGTCGAGAAGCGCGAGCGCGGGCGGCAGCAGCGCGCGGTAGACGATCCAGGCGACCACTGCGCAACCGGCGATCGCCGCGAAGGTCGCGAGGGTCGGCCCGCGGCGGCCGGCGGCGCGCAGCGCGAGCGTGAAGGGCAGGGAGCCGATCGCGGCGGCGGCCACGCCGAGCATGGAGGCCGCGAAGGGGAGGCGATCGCGCCGCTCGAGGTTGGCGTGGAAGCGCACGGGGAAGAGCAGCGAGAGGAAGTTGCCCGCCGCCAGTAGCACCGGGAGGAGCGCGGCGACCCCCGCCATGGCGCAGGCCCAGTCGACGAAGTGCAGCGTGCGGAAATAGACCGCGACGAAGAGGCTCACGGCCAGCGCCAGCGCCGCGCCCGCGAGGCCGTGCAGCTCGTTCTTGGCGACGAGCAGCGCGCGCGGGTCGATCGGCGCCGCCAGCAGGGCGGCGAGCCCCTGGCCGTCGTAGCCGAAGGCGTTCTGCGAGAAGGTCGAGGCGAGGACGACGGCGCCGTACAGGCAGAGCGCGCCCACGATCCAGGCGTCGGCGGTCTTTCCCGCGAGGAAGATCACGAGGTCCCGTCCCGACAGCAGGCGCAGCAAGATGGCGAGCAGGAACGGCACCGACGCCAGCAGGCGAGCGCGGGGGTTGTGCCACAGATCGAGCGCCTCGCGCGCGAAGAGCGTGCGCGACAGCCGCCGGGTGCCGGCGAACGGGTTGCCCCGCCGATTGCCGCGGCCCCCGCGAAAGCTCTGGCGGTGGAACTGCAGCAGCAGGCGGTACGCGATGGCGTAGCCGACGACGGCGAAGGCGCCCAGCGCGCCCGCCCGCAGCAGCGCGCCGCCGACGCGCCCGCGGCCGAGCAGCGCCAGCCCCGACCCGAGGAAGCCCGGCGGCACGCGCCCGAGCGCCCTCGCGGCGTTGACCACCACCTCCATGCTCAACACGCCGAGGCCGCCCCCGAGATCCAGCAGCCACGAGGCGTCGACCGGCGGGATGAAGGAGCAGGCGATCAGCAAGACCACGAAGGAGCCGCCGATGAGTTCCGCGCTGCGCTTCTGCCGCAGCACGTTCAGCACGAGGTGGACGCCCGCGCGGCTCCAGCCCGCGCAGAGGAACAGGTAGAGGACGAAGAGTGTGCCCGCGACCGCCCAGGAGGCCGGGGGGCGCGCCGAGGCGTAGCCGAGCGCCGCGCCCGCGAGGGGAGAGAGGATCACGATGGAGCGCGGCTCGAACAGGCTCGCGAGCGACGACGCGAAGAGCAGCCGCACGCCGGAGATGGGATAGGCGGCGTAGCGGGACAGCTCGGAGTGGTCGTCGACGCCGGCCGAGAGGAGCGGCCAGGCCACGAACACCGAGAAGCACACGAAGCAGAGCATGTTGAGGCAGAAGAGCGACCACTCGGGCGACCGCGCGATGGCCGGGCTGCGCAGCAGCGCGCGGGCGCCGAGGAACAGCGCCACCGCCGGGAGGCAGGAGAGCACGTAGGCCACGACGGCGGACGCGCGCCGGCGCCGCTGGTTGAGCGCGAGCGTCGCGCGCAGCTCCCAGAGCAGGAAGACGTGGCGCGGAAAGCCGGGCCGCTCAGGCGTCATAGAACGACAGCCGCGCGTTCCGGGAGGAGGGCTCCCCCACCAGCGCGTGGAAGACCCCTTCGAGCGAGCCCTGCCCGTGGCGGGCGCGCAGCTCGGCCACCGCACCCTCGTCGAGGAGCTTGCCCGCGCTCAGGATCCCCGCGTGCGTGGCGAAGCGATCCGCGATCTCGAGCACGTGGGTGGTGAGCAGCAGCGTGACCCCGCGGCGCGACAGCTCGGCGAGGAGCTCGCGGATCACGCCCGCCGCGACGACGTCGATGCCCTCGAACGGCTCGTCGAGGAAGAGCACCTCGGGCGCGTGCACGAGCGCGGCGGCGATGGCGAGCCGCCGCCGCATGCCCTTGGAGTACTCGGCGACGAGGGCGTCGCCCTTGCCCTCGAGCGCGGTGAGGGCGAGCAGCTCGCGGGCGCGCGCCTCCGCGGTGCCGCCGGGGAGGCCGTACATCCGGCCCGAGAAGGTGAGCAGCTGCCGGCCGGTCAGCCGCTCGAAGAGCGACAGCTCCTCGGGCACGACGCCGATGCGGCTCTTCACGTCGAGCGGCCGCGCGCGGGCATCGATGCCGAGGATCTCGATCTGCCCCGCGTCGGCGCCGTAGACGCCGGTGAGGATCGAGATGGTCGTCGACTTCCCGGCGCCGTTGGGACCGAGGAAAGCGTAGAAGGCGCCGCGCTCGATCGTGAGGTCGAGGCCGTCGAGCGCGGTCACCCCGCCGAAGCGCTTCACCAGCCCCCGGACGCGGACGGCGTTCAATCAGGCGCGGGCCGGCAAGCGGAGGAGGCGGCGCGCCTCGGCCGGGGTCGCGATCGGCCGCCCGTGCCGGCGCGCGCTCTCGGCGACGGCGGCGACCAGCTCGTGGCTGCCCTTCGCGAGCACGCCCTTCGACAGGTAGATGTTGTCCTCGAGCCCGACGCGCGCGTGGCCGCCCGCCTCGATGGCGAGCTCCGCGAACGGCAGCTCGTGGCGCGACATCGCCGCCACGGTCCAGCTGCAGCCCGCCGGCAGCTTCGACGCCATGAAGCGCAGCGCCTCCGGCGTGGCCGCGAGCGCGCCGGGCACGCCGAGCACGAAGTCGAAGTGGGCCGGCAGGTCGAGCAACCCTTCCCTGGCGAGGGCGAGCGCCTCGTCGATCATGCCGGCGTCGAAGCATTCGATCTCCGGGACGGCCCCGCACGCGCGGATGCGGCGGGCGATGTCGCGGATGAGCGGCCGCGGGTTCTCGAAGACGTCGTCGCCGAAGTTCACCGTGCCCGTGGTGAGCGTGGCCATGTCCGGCCGCAGCTCCGCCGGCACGCGCAGGGGGCCGCAGCGCTCCTCCACGCTCATCCCCACTGCGCCGCCGGTCGAGACCTGGACGATGATGTCGCTGCGGCGCCGCACCTCGCGGATGGCGGCGGCGAAGAGCTCGGTCGCCTGCGACGGCTTGCCGTCGGGCTCGCGCACGTGCAGGTGCACCATGGAGGCGCCGGCCTCGCGGCAAGCCTGCGCTTCAGCGCCGATCTCCTCGGCCGTGATCGGGAGGTACGGCGTCTGCTCGCGGGTGACCTCCGCGCCCACGAGGCAGGCGGTGATGACGAGCGGGTCCATGCGCGCAGTCTAGAGGAGGGCGTCCGAATCTGGAACAGGGGACCGCACCCCGCCCAGCGGTGCTGGCTCCCCTTGACCGATCCTCCGGCGCTCTGCGAGGCTCGTCGTGTCTTCGAGCATGCGCGAAGCTCGCGCGTGGAGGGCACCCGGATGAAGACGCAGCTCGTCGTCGCTTCCCTCTCTCTGGCGCTCGCCGCCTGCAACGGGGCGATCGGTCCGGCCGGCGGCCCCGGCCCCACGGGACCGACCGGGCCCACCGGGCCCTCCGCCGGCACGGGTGCCGGGGGGACGGGACCGACGGGCGCCACCGGGCCCACCGGCGCTGCGGGGCCCACCGGCCCCGCTGGCCCGACGGGTCCCACCGGCAGCGGGTCGGGGGGCGGCACCGCCGGCCCGACCGGACCGACTGGCCTCACCGGGCCGACCGGCCCCGTCGGTCCCACCGGGCCGGCGGGATCCGCTGGCGCACCGGGCGCCACCGGTCCGACGGGCCCCGCCGGCGCCGCGCTCGGCTTCCGCGCCCTGCACGTCTTCAACGACGTCGCGGCGCCCACGGCGGTCATGGACATCCAGGCGGACGAGATCGTCCTCGAGGATGCGAGCGGCAACGGCCTGCGCGTGGCGCCCGTGAGCGTCACCGTCAACTTCACCAACACCGGCGCGAACGGACTCGACGTGGGGCCGCTGGCTGCGAGCACGTGGTATTCGCTCTGGGTGATCTCGGACGGCACGACCGCCGCGGGCCTCGCGTCGACGTCCCCGAGCGCGCCGACCCTGCCCGCCGGCGACACCTTCCTGGCGCGGGTGGGCTGGGCGCGGACCGACGGCACGAGCAACAAGCTCTTGCTTCGGACCCTGCAGTACGGGCGGCGCGCCCAGTACCTGGTCACCGCGGGCAGTACCC
>DATJNL010000464.1:0-2137 GCA_035508175.1 Myxococcales bacterium | reverse complement strand
GCGCTGTGGTTCCGCTTCGGTCCGCCTCCGGCCGCGCCGGCGGCGGTGCCCCAGCAAGCCAGCGCGGCTCCTCGCGCCGCTCCGCCGACGCGGGCGCGACCCTCGGCCGAGATCTCGATGGCGCGCGTCGACGCGCTCGGTGCGCCGCTCTCGGTGTCCGACGGACGGCGCGCCACGGTGGTCCACCGCGACTTCGAGCTGGCGGCGGGGATGGGCGTGGCCACCTCGCGCGGCGAGGCGCGGCTCTCGCTCCCCGGCGGCAGCCTGGCGCTGCTCGAGCCCGACAGCGCGGTGGGCGTGGCGCGGCTCGATCCGGACGGCGTTGAGCTGACGCTCGCCTCCGGCGCGCTGTTCGTGCATGCCGCGAAGCTCGGCCAGGGCTCGCTCGCGGTGCGCGCGGGCGACTACCGCGTGGTGGTGCATGGCACCGGCTTCCGCGTGGAGCGCCGCGGCGGGCACGTGAGCGTGGGGCTGTGGCACGGCTCCGTGGAAGTGCGGTCGGACTTCGACTCGCGCGGCGTCTTCCTCACGCCGGGTCACCGGCTGCGCTTCGACGAGGCGAGCGGGCCCGCGGGCGCGGTGGCGAGGCCGCTCGGAGAGGCCGAAGGGCCGGGCGCGGTCGAGGAGGCGCGGTTGCTCGGGATCGCGCAAGCCCCGGCGCCGCACCGTCCGTCCGCGCCGCCCGCGGCGGCGAAGATCGACGGTCCCGCCGGCCCCCCTGCCGCGGTGAGCGCCGACGTGGCCCGCTGCCGCGCCGAATCGGGCGCGCCGGGCGGCGAGGGCCTGAGGCTCGATCTCACGCTCGCCGACGACGGCCAGGTCCTCGCCGCGGAGGCGGAGCACGCCCCCGGCACCGCGACGACGCCCCCCAGCACGGCGAAGCTGAAGAGCTGCGTGGCCGAGGCCGCGCTGCACTGGAAGCTCGACCCGCCGCCGGTGGCGCTGCGCGGGATGCAGTTCGTCTATCCGATCAAGTAGCAGGCGCGGCGCGCCGGCATCCCCCGGACGAGCCTGGCCGAGGTCTGGCCGCTCCCGGTCGACGCCGGTTCCCTCCGTGTGCCCGAACGAGCGGGCCCGGTCCATGCCTGGCGAGGGACGGCCGTGGAGTGCCTCGGTTCGGTGCATGACGGCGAGCGTCCGGACGCGGTCCGACCGCGGGAAGGCAGCGACCGGGAGGATTCAGCCGGGTCCCGGCGCCCGTGGCCCCAGGACCAGACGCGCTCACTGGACAACCGGTCGCGTCCGGCAGCCGAGGGGGCGCGTCCAGTCGCCGACTGAACGCTTCCGGTCAACGACTGAACGCATCCAGTTGCCGACTGGACACGTCCGGTGAACGACTGGAGGCGTCCTGTCGTCGACCGAACGCGATCGGCGGGACTCGGCCGAGGCGCCTTCCGTGCGTCGGCGACGTCCGCATGACGTCAGCAAAATCGGCCGGTTGACGAGCGCTCGTCGATATCGACGAGCGCTCGTCGAAGATGCCCCAGGCAGGGGTGAAGCGGCGCTTCGCCCGATCTACTTCGCGGCGGGCGCCGTGGCCGCCGCCGGTTGAGCCGCCGGAGCCGCGGGCGGGGGGGTCGCCGCCGCGTCTTCCTGCGCCGGCGGAGGCGGCGGGTTGACCTCGATGCTCAGGGTCACGTCCACGTCCTTGCCCACCAGCACGCCGCCGGCCTCGAGCGCCTTGTTCCAGGTGAGGCCGTAGTCCTCGCGGTTGATCTTGGTCGTCGCCCAGAAGGCGCGCACCGGCTGGCCCCACGGGTTCTTGTACAGCGGGCTCGGCCCGGTCACGGTCAGCGTCACCGGCTTCGTGACGCCGTGCATCGTGAGGTCGCCGTCGACCTCCAGCTTGCCCTTCCCCTTCCGCTTCACCTTCGTGGACTTGAAGGTGACCGTGGGGAACTTCTGCACGTCGAAGAAGTCGGGAGACATGAGGTGCTGGTTCCGCTTGTCCACGCGCGTGTCGAGCTTGGTCACGTCGATGCTGGCGTCGACGGTGTCGTTGCCGGGGTGCTTCTCGTCGAGCATCACCGTGCCGCTCACCGTGCCGAGCGAGCCGTCGACGGTGGAGACCATCATGTGCTTCACGTGAAACTCGGCCTCGCTGTGCACGGGGTCGATCATCCACTCGTCGGCGAGG
>DATJNL010000463.1:0-16019 GCA_035508175.1 Myxococcales bacterium | reverse complement strand
TGCCACGACGCGCTTCGCGAGGTCCGGCTCGCCGGGCTTGGGGTTCAGCAGCACCACGATGTCGCCGCGGTGCGGGTTGCCCCAGCGGATCTGGTCGCTGAGCGTGAAGGGGATGCGGGCGCCGTAGGCGAGCTTGGAGATGACCAGGCGGTCGCCGATCTGGACGGTGGGAAGCATCGACCCCGTGGGGATCTCGTAGGGCTCCGCCACGAAGGAGCGGATCGCGAAGGCCGCGCAGAGGAGCCCGAGGAACTCGACGACCTGCCGGGTCCGCGACTTCTTGACGGGGGTCAGAGGACCCCCTCGAGGCGGCCGGCCGACTCCAGCGCGCGCGTGGCCGCGCCCACGACGCCGGCGTCGTCGCCGAGCAGGGCGTCCGTGATCTGCAGCGTCTCGCGCGCGGCGGCCAGCGTCAGGCGGCGCGCCTCTTCGCGGACGACCTTCTTGAGCTCGGGCGCGGTCGCGAGCACGCCGCCCCCGAGCAGCACCTTGGCGGGGTTCAGGACCGTCGACAGGTTGGCGACGGCGAGGGGCAGGAGCGAAGCGCACCGATCCCACAGCTCGCGCGCGAGCGAGTCGCCGCGCAGAGCCGCCTGCTCGATCTCCGCCGCGGTGACCCGCCGCCCGCCCGCTGCGCCGACGGCCAGTGTGGTCGCGCGGCCTGCGCTGACGGCCTCCGCGACCTGCGCCGACAGGTTGGCGCCGCCGCAGTACGCTTCGAGGCAGCCGCGTTCCCCGCAACCGCACAGGCGCCCGCCCGGCACCACCTTGATGTGGCCGATCTCCCCGGCCACGCCGGTCGCGCCTTCGTACAGACGGCCGTCCAGGATGAGCGCGCTCCCGACCCCGGAGCCCACGAAGAAGAGCACGACGTGGTCCTGGCCCTCGCCCGCGCCGGCGGCCCGCTCGCCCCACGCCGCGGCCGACAGGTCGTTCATCACGAGCACCGGCCAGCGCAGGCGCTCGCGCAGCAGCCGGCCGAACGGGACCTGCCGCCACCCGAGGTTGGGGCCGACCGCCACCACGCCCGTGCCGGTGTGGATCTGACCGGCGAGGCCGACGCCGACCGCGGCGACGTCGCTCTCGGGCACCTTCGCCGCGCCCAGCGCTTCCAGGGCCAGCTCGCGGAGGATGTCGGCCATCCGCTCCGGCCCGGCCAGATCGTGGACGCGCTTGGCGGCTCCGCGCACCTTGCCCGCGGCGTCCACCACCGCCGCGCGCGCGCTGGTTCCTCCGAGGTCGATGCCGATCGCGACCAAACGCTCGCCTTTCTCCTCGCGCGCGTCGATCGCGCGCCGCGGCATTCTACGCCGAGAGACGCTTCATCGCATCCCGAACTGCGCCCTCGATGAGGGCCTGGATCTCGCGGAGCCGCGGCTCGGTCTTGGCCTCGAAGCGCAGCACCAGCAGCGCCTGGGTGTTCGACGCCCGCACGAGCCCCCAGCCGTCCGGGAAGGTCACCCGCACGCCGTCGACGTCGACGACCTTGTACTGCCCGCCCGCGAAGTGCTGCTTCACCGCGGCCACCACCTGGAACTTCTTCTCCTCCGGGCAGTCGAAGCGGATCTCCGGCGAGATGAAGGTCTTGGGCACGTCGGCGAGCAGGCTCGAGAGCGGCGCGTCGCCGTGCGAGAGGATCTCGAGCAGCCGCGCCGACGCGTAGACGCCGTCGTCGAAGCCGAACCAGCGGTTCGCGAAGAACAGGTGGCCGCTCATCTCGCCGGCCAGCTGGGCGCCCGTCTCCTTCATCTTCGCCTTGATGAGGGAGTGACCCGCCTTCCACATGATCGGCCGGCCGCCGTGCCGCTCGATGTCGTCGTAGAGCGTCATCGAGCACTTCACCTCGCCGATGATCGGCGAGCCCGGGTTCTCCTTCAGGATCTCGCGCGAGAGGATGATCATGAGCTGATCGCCCCAGAGCACGTTCCCCTTCTCGTCGATCACGCCGAGCCGGTCGGCGTCGCCGTCGTAGGCGAGCCCCAGGTCGGCGTGGAGCTCGAGGACCTTGGCCTGCAGGTCCTTCACGTTCGCGAGCACGGTCGGGTCGGGGTGGTGGTTCGGGAAGGTGCCGTCCGGCTCGAGGAAGAGGCCTGTCACCGGGAAGCCGAGGCTCTTGAACAGGGGCTCGGCGACGAGACCGCCCACGCCGTTGCCGGCGTCGATGACGAGCTTGGGCCGGCGCTTGCCGAGGCGGAGGTTCTTGCGCACGTAGTCCTGGTAGGGCCCGATGATGTCCTGCTGGCGGCGGCCGCCCTCGCCCTTCTCGAAGTCGCCGCGCTCGATGAGCTGGCGCAGCTCCTGGATCTCGCCGCCGTGCAGGGTGGTCTTGCCGACCCCCACCTTGAGGCCGTTGTACTCGGGCGGGTTGTGCGAGCCGGTGATCATGGCGAGCCCGTCGACGGGCAGCGTGTTGGCCGCGAAGTAGCAGAGCGGCGTCGGGATCATCCCCACGTCGACGGCGTCGCAGCCGGCGCCGTTGAGGCCGCGCGCCATGGCGTCACGGAAGCGCACCGACGACTCGCGCGCGTCGCGGCCGATGGCGACGGCGACCTTCTTGCCGGGGTTGGCGCGCCGCACGAGCGTGCCGAGACCGCGGCCAATGAGCTCCACGACCTCGGCGGTCAGGTCCTCGTCGACCAGACCGCGGATGTCGTACTCGCGGAAGATCTGTGGGCTGGGGGTCACGGCGCACCTCCTCTGGCTGTCGGGGCGCGCGGAATATAGACCCCCTGCCGGGGGCGGGGAAGCGCTACTCCTTGATGATGAAGTTCACGTAGGCGTTGACGGGCCGCGTCTCGCTGCCGCCGGCCGTCTGGATGGAGATGCCCGTGGTGACGGTGCTCGTCGGGTAGTTGTTGCAGGCGACCGTGAACTGCGCCTTCGAGACCAGGTCGTTGAAGTGGATCAGCCCCGCGTTCGAGCCGTCGCAGTCCGAGCTGCTGACGCTGAAGGAGTGGCTGTGGCCCGGGTCGGTGACGCCGTGGCTGTGACTCTGGATCTGATCGCCCTCGAGCGACCCCACCGCGTCGCCGTTGTTGCCAGGAGAGGTCGCGCCGGCCGGGTTGGGAGCGGTCCGGCTCGCCGAATCCGGATCGTTGCCCGCGCCGTTGTCGACGCCGCGCAGGAACATGCCGCGGTAGTCGGGCAGGTTGAACGTGGTCGTGCCGTCGCCGCCGCCGAACGAGATGCCGAGCACGCCGAACAGCGCGGACGTCGCCGCGGCGGTGCGACTCACCGCCGAGCCGTCGCAGAGGAGCCAGCCCGTGGGCGCGCTGCTCCCGGTGAACGCGACCACCGTCCCGGTGGGGACGCCGACGCCGTTGCCGGAGATCGTCCCACTGACCGTCAGGTTGCCCGTGATGCTCACGTCGCCCGTGTACGTGCCGCTGAAGCTGCCGGTGGGCCCCGCGGGTCCGATGGGGCCGGTGGGACCCGTCGGGCCGGTGGGACCGGTCGCCCCGCCGGCGCCACCCGTCGAGCCCGAGGTGGCCGCTCCCGTTGCACCGGTGGGGCCGGTCGGCCCCGTGGCTCCCTCCGGTCCCGTCGCCCCGGTGGGTCCCTCGGTGCCGGAGCCGGTGGCCCCGGTGGGTCCTGCCCCGCCGGACCCGGTCGGGCCGGTGGGCCCCGCAGGGCCCTCGGGGCCGGTGGCCCCGTTGCAGCTCAGGGCGAAGACGACGGCGAGCAGGAGCGTAGACTTGCGCACGGTGCGAACCTCCTCCTAGTACTTGATGATGTAGTTCATGTACACGTTCACGGGTCTCGTGTCCGTATCGGCCGTGTTGGCGAGGACGCTGATGTTGGTGACGGCGCCCGCCGTGAGCTCGCTGGCCGCGTTGCCGGTGTCCTGGGTGTCGGGGTACGCGCCCGAGCCGGAGGCGGCCGTGTGAGGCAACCCGTTGCCCCACACCATGAATCCGCTTCCTTCGCCGGGTCCATGGGAGTGGCCCGGGTCATGGATGGGATGGGTGTGCGATCCGACGAGGCTGCCCTGCAGTGAACCGACCTGGTCACCACTGTTGCCCGTGCCGTTGGCGTCCCCGGCCTGCGGTGCGGTCCGCGCGGCGGTGTCCGGATCGTTGCCCGCGCCGTTGTCGACGCCGCGGACGAAGCGCCCGCGCAGGTCGGGCAGGTTGAACGTCGAGATGCCGTCGCCGCCGCCATGGGCGACTCCGATCGCGGCGAAGAGCGCCGAGTAGGTGGTGCGGCTGACCTCCGAGCCGTCGCAGATCAGCCAGCCGGCCGGGGGCGTGGCGCCCGCAAACGCCATCACGGCTCCCGGGGGGGCTCCGAGGCCCGGCGCGTTCACCGTGCCGGTGATGGTCACGTTGCCATTGACCACGAGACCCGCGTCCGCGGCGTTCACGGTGAGATCCCCGTTGACCGTCTCGTTGCCATTGAACGTCGAGTTGCCGCTGAACGTCCCGCCGAAGTTGCCGGCGGGACCGGTCGGTCCGACCGGTCCTGCAGGCCCCGTCGGACCGGTCGCGCCGCTGCCGCCGGTGGATCCGCCGGTGGATCCGCCGGTGACGCCGGTGGCTCCCGTGGGACCGGTCGCGCCGTCCTGTCCCGTGGGCCCCTCGGGGCCGGTGGCGCCAGTGGGACCGGTCGGTCCTTCCGTTCCCGCGCCGGCGGGCCCGGTGGCGCCGGTGGGCCCCACGCCGCCGGCTCCGGTCGGACCAGTGGGCCCAGGCGTTCCTTCCGGCCCCGTCGCACCGTTGCAGCTCACGACCGCAGCCGTGAGGAACAGCAGGATGGCCCTGCGCATGCGACCCTCCACGAACCCCCCGCGTACCTCACGACGCTACACTGTCTACAGAACTCCGTGCAAGCCGGCGCGCTTCAGCGCTGCGACGACCTCACGCACGTCCTGGCAGCGCTCGCGCGGCACGACGAGCACCGCGTCGCCCGCGTCGACGACGACGGCGCCGCGCATGCCCACGACCGCGACCGGCCGCTTCCGCGCGAGCACCACGCAGTCGGCGCAGTCGACCAGCACCGCCCGCCCCTCGACCACGTTGCCCGAACGGTCCACCGCGCGCACCTCGGGGAGCGCCGCGAAGCTGCCCAGATCGGACCAGCCGAAGTCGCCTGGCACCACGGCGACGCGGCGCGCTCCCTCCATCACGCCGTAGTCGAGCGAGACCGAGGGCGCCTTGGGAAACAGGCGCCGCAGCGCGGCGGCCTCACCTCGCGTTCCGACCGAGCGGTCGAGCTCCTGGAGCACGCGCCACAGCTCCGGCATCTGCCGTTCGATCTCCGCGAGGATCGCGTCGGCGCGGAAGGCGAAGATGCCGCCGTTCCAGAGGTGATCGCCGCGCGCCAGGAAGCGCGCCGCCCGCCGCGCGTCGGGCTTCTCGACGAACGCGGCCACCTCGAAGACGCCGGGGCCGAGAGGACGGCCGAGTTTCAAGTACCCGTAGCCGGTCTCGGGACGGGTGGGGCGCAAGCCGACGGTGCAGAGCGCTCCGGTCGATGCAACCTCGGCGCAGCGCCGCAGGACGCGCCGGAACTCGGCCGGCTTGCCCACGTGGTGATCGGAGGGAAGCACCAGCAGCACGCCGTCCGGATCGACGCGCCGCACCCGCAGGGCCGCCCAGCCGACGCAGGGAGCGGTGTTGCGTGCCGCCGGCTCGACGAGGATCGTCGTGCGCGGCACGAGCCCGCGGATGGCGGCGGCGTGCGCGCGGCCGCAGACGATCGCGACGTCCCCGGGACTCGCCAGTCCCCGCAGGCGCGCGGCCGTCTCGACGATGAGCGGCTGCCGGCCGGACAGCGGCAGGAGCTGCTTCGGCCGCCGCTGGCGCGAGAGCGGCCAGAAGCGCGTCCCGGACCCGCCGGCGAGGATGAGGGGAAAGAGGCGTGGCGTCATCGGTCGGGCGGGTTAGATACCACGCCCACGCCGGCCCGTCCGCTACAGCGCGGGCGCGATCGCCTCGAGCAGGTTCTTCACGATCCGCCCGGTCGCTCCCCAGACCAGGTGCCCTTGCACCGTGTAGCCGTAGATGCGGCGGAGCGCCCCGAAGACCTCGCGCTCCTCCGTCTGCAAGGCGCCGGGCTCGAGGAAGGCCGCGAGCGGCAGCTCGAGAATGGCCGCGACCTCCTCGGCCTGCGGTCGGTACGCATAGCCCTCCGGGATCGCCGCGACGAAGGGCGAGACGCGGAAGCCGGTGACGGTGTCGAGCCGATCGAGCGGCCCGAGCACCTCCGCGGCGCTCGGGGCGAGGCCGATCTCCTCCTCGGCCTCGCGCAGCGCGGTCGCCAGCTCGTCGCGGTCGTCTTCGTCGCGGCCGCCGCCCGGGAACGAGATCTGGCCGGCGTGCAGCGCGAGGTGCTCGGTGCGCTGGGTCAGCACGAGAAAGGGCGCGCCGCCGCGCAGGAAGAGCGGCACCAACACCGAGGCCGCCCGCTTGACGGGGAAAAGCTCCGGGGGCAGCTCGGTGATCTGGCCGACCGGGCGCTGCGCGAGGATCGCGCGGATCCTATCGAACGGCGGCGGGAGCATCGGCGAGCCTCGCCCCCCCCGCGGCGACGGCGCCCCGCCCGACCATGACGAGCAAGAGCGCGCCCATGGCGAGCCGCCACACCACGAACGGGTGCGTCTTGCGCGTGCGCAGGTAGGCGAGCAGCCAGGCGATGACGCCGTAGCCGACGATCATCGAGACGACCGTGCCCACGATCAGGTTGGTGAGGGCGGCGCTCCCGGCGGGTAGCTCGTGGTGGCGGATCAGGTGGAGCAGCTTCCAGCCGCCGGCGGCGCCGACCGCGGGGATGGAGAGGAGGAACGAGAAGCGCGCCGCGTCGTCCCGCCGGATCCCCGCGAAGAGCCCGGCGGTGAGCGTGACCCCCGAGCGGGAGACCCCGGGCACGATGGCGAGCGCCTGCGCCAGCCCGACCACGGCGGCATCCAGCCAGGAGAGCTCGCCCAGACCGCGCCGCTGCTGGCCCAGCCGCTCGGCGAGAAACAGTACCAGGGCGAGCGCGATGAGGCTGCCGCCGATCACCGTGAGCAGGACCCCTTCGTTCAGGTCGAGCCGCTCGATGGCCTTCTCGAACGCGAGGCCGAGCAGCCCCACCGGGATCGTGCCCACGATCACGAACCAGGCGAGCCGCGCGTCCTGCGTCCCGAGCGGGTCGCCCTGGCGCAGGCCGGCCCAGAGCGCGCGCGCCATGCGGACGATCATGTCGCGGAAGTACACGAGCACCGCGAAGAGCGTGCCCAGCTGGATGATGACGTCGAAGCTCGTGAGGAACGGGTCGCCGCGCTGGATGCCCATCGCGGCTTCGGCGATCTTCAGATGCGCCGTCGAGGAGACCGGCAGGAACTCGGTGAGCCCCTGCACGATCCCCAGCACGGCGGACTGCCACAGCGACATCGGCGGCGCTCAGGTCCCTTCTTGCCAGCTCGCCAGGTACTTCTTCTGCGCCGGCGTCAGCTTGTCGATCTCGATCCCGAGCGACGCCAGCTTCAGCCGCGCGATCTCCTGGTCGATGGCCTTCGGCACCGGGTAGACGCGCTTCTCGAGCTCGCGGTGGTTCTGCGCCATGTACTCGGAGGCGAGCGCCTGGTTCGCGAAGCTCATGTCCATCACGCTGGAGGGGTGCCCCTCGGCGGCGGCGAGGTTCACGAGTCGCCCCTCGGCGAGCACCACCACCCGGCGGCCGCCCTTGAGCGTGAACTCCTCCACGAAGTCGCGCACGGTGCGGCGCGAGACGGCCATCTTCGCGAGCGTGTCGAGGTCGAGCTCCACGTTGAAGTGGCCGCTGTTCGCGACGATCGCGCCGTCCTTCATCTTGCGGAAGTGCTCCTCGCGGATGACCTCGGTGTTGCCGGTGACGGTGCAGAAGAAGTCGCCCACGGCGGCCGCCTCGCCCATCGGCATCACCTGGAAGCCGTCGAGGACGGCCTCGAGGGCGCGGGTGGGATCGATCTCGGTCACCACCACGTGCGCGCCCATGCCCTTGGCGCGCGAGGCGATGCCGCGGCCGCACCAGCCGTAGCCGGCCACCACGAAGATGGAGCCCGCGAGCAGGCGGTTGGTGGCGCGGACGATGCCGTCCACCGTGGACTGCCCGGTGCCGTAGCGGTTGTCGAAGAGGTGCTTCGTGAGCGCGTCGTTCACGGCCACGATGGGGTAGGCGAGCACCTTCTCCTCGGCCATGGCGCGCAGCCGGATCACGCCGGTGGTGGTCTCCTCGGTGCCGCCGAGGATCGAGGGCAGCAGCTCGCGCCGCTCCTTGTGGATCACCGAGACCAGGTCGGCGCCGTCGTCCATGGTCAAGTGCGGCCGGCCGTCGAGCACCGCCGCGATGTGCCGGTAGTACGTGGCCTGGTCCTCGCCCTTGATGGCGTAGGTGGCGATGCCGGAATCGACCAGCGCCGCGGCGGCGTCGTCCTGGGTGGAGAGCGGGTTCGAGGCGCACAGGAAGACCTCGGCGCCGCCGGCCTTGAGCGTGAGCGCGAGGTTCGCGGTCTCGGTGGTCACGTGCAGGCAGGCCGCCAGCCGCAGCCCCGAGAGCGGCTTCTCCTTCTCGAAGCGGCGCTGGATCTGCGCGAGCACCGGCATGCTGCGCCCCGCCCACTCGATGCGCGAGTGCCCCTTCGCGGCGAGCGAGAGGTCCTTCACGTCCCCGCGCTTGCCCGCCTTCGCCTTCGCCGCCTTGCGCACCGCCGCCGCCGACACCGCCACCTGCGTCGCCATGGTCTTTCTCCGTTCCATGCTGCCGTTTTGCCCTCGCGCGCCCAACGCCGCGCCGCCGAAGGGGGTCCTGCTAAGCCTCCGCCACCATCCTCAGCTTCCCCGCGACCACCTCTTGAAGCGCCTCCTTTTTGTCGGTGCGCTCCCAGGTGAACTCCTTGCCCTCCCGGCCGAAGTGGCCGTAGGCCGCGGTCTTGCCGTAGATGGGCCTCAGCAGATCCAGCCCCTGGATGATGCCGGCCGGGTGCATGGGGAAGCACTGCCGCACCGCGCGCGCGATCTTCTCCTCCGGGGCGCGGCCGGTGCCGAAGGTCTCCACCATCACGGAGACCGGCTCGGCCACGCCGATGGCGTAGGCGAGCTGCACCTCGCAGCGGCGCGCCAGGCCCGCGGCCACCACGTTCTTCGCGATGTAGCGGGCCATGTAGGCGGCCGAGCGGTCGACCTTGGAGGGGTCCTTGCCGCTGAAGGCGCCGCCGCCGTGGCGGCCCATGCCGCCGTAGGTGTCGACGATGATCTTGCGGCCGGTGACGCCGGTGTCGCCCATGGGGCCGCCGATGACGAAGCGGCCGGTCGGGTTGATGTGGAACTTCTTGCAGGGGGCGAGGAGCTTCGCGGGGAGCGCCTTCTTGATCACTTCCTCGCGCACGAACTCCTCGAGCGTCTTGCGCGATACGTCGGCCGAGTGCTGCGTCGAGACCACCACCGCGTCGATGGCGACGGGCCGGCTGGCCTCGTAACGCACCGTGACCTGCGACTTGCCGTCGGGGCGCAGGAAGTCGACCATGCCCTTGTGCCGCACCTCGGCGAGGCGCCGGGCGAGCTTGTGGGCGAGGCTGATCGGGGCGGGCATGAGCTCGGTCGTCTCGTCGCAGGCGTAGCCGAACATCATGCCCTGATCGCCCGCACCCTGCTCCTTGCTGCCCTTCTGGTCGACGCCGCGCGCGATGTCCGGCGACTGCTTGTCCACCGCCACGAGCACGCCGCAGCTGTTGCCGTCGAAGCCCATCGAGCTGTCGGTGTAGCCGATCTTCTTCACCACGCCGCGGACGATGTCCGGGAAGTCGAGCACGGCGTGCGTGGTGATCTCGCCGGCCACGCAGACGAAGCCGGTCTTCAAGAGCGCCTCGCAGGCGACGCGGCCGTGCGGGTCCTGGGTGAGCACCGCGTCGAGCACGGCGTCGCTCACCTGGTCGGCCATCTTGTCGGGGTGGCCTTCGGTGACGGATTCGGAGGTGAACAGGTAGTCGGAGGCGGGCATGGGACCCTCTAAAATGGGCACGGGGACGCGAGAAAGCGGCGCAGCGTAGCGAGCGCGTGCCGGGGGTGTCAAGGCGGCCCGTCGCGGGGCCCGCCGAGGAGCCTGGCGAGGCCCGGCCATGGCCTCGGGCCGTGGCGGCCGGGCGCGCGTTCACCGTTCCCAGCCCAACGGTCGCGCCGCGTTGACGCTCCGTGGCGTCGATGGCAGGCTCGCGGGAAGCGCAGGTCGTCTGACGGGGAGGCCGATGAGGGCGGATCTCTTGCACGTGGTGGAGTCGGCCTACGACCTCGACGGCTCGGGCACGCGCTGGCTGCAAGGGCTCACCGACGCCATCGGGCCGCTCATCGACGCGGGGCACGGTGCCTACGGTACGACCATCGACGCGAGCGACCTCGGCCGCATGAACGTCGGCAAGGTCGTCTGCTACCGCGGCGACCGCGCGTTCGTCCGCGCCATCCTCGAGACCAACGCCGCGCTCGCCCGCACCGAGGTGAAGGACACCTACCGGGGGACCGACGCCATCAACACGGCGACCGAGCGCGTGGGCGCGGCGCGCTGGAACGCGATCGCCCGGCCGCACGGGCCTTCGGCCATCCGCGACTGCACCGCCGTGGTCGCCGCCGACGCGCGGGGCGTGGGCTGCATGGTGATCGCGCCCATGGAGCGCGTGCACCGCTACCCCGCGCGCGTCAAGCGCGTCTGGGCGCGCGTGGTGGCGCACGTGGTGGCGATGCAGCGGCTCCGGGCGGGGCTCGCGGGAGCGTCCCCGAGACGGCGGGCGGAAGGGGAGGCCGTGCTCTCGCCCGGCGGCGCGCTGGAGCATGCCATCGGCTCGGCGAGCTCAGGGTCGGCGCGCGCGCTCCTCCGGGAAGCGGCCGTCGCGCGCGAGCGGGCCCGCGGGCAGCTGCGGCGGGAGGCTCCCGAAGAGGCGGTCGAGATGTGGCACGCGCTGGTCGCCGGGCGCTGGTCGATCGTCGACCGGTTCGACCGCGACGGCCGCCGCTTCCTGATCGCGCACGAGAACGAGCCGGTGGCCATGGGGCCGCGGGCGCTGACGGCGCGCGAGCGGCAGGTGGTGACCCAGGTGGCGATGGGCCACTCGAACAAGCTCGTCGCGTACGAGCTCGGCCTGTCGGTCGGCGCGGTGAGCGCCTACCTCAATGGCGCCATGCGGAAGCTGGGCCTCGACTCGCGGCTCGACCTCGCGCGCCTCGTGCTGGCCGGGGCGCGGGCGGCCGCGCGGTGACGCGTCGGAGCGACGGCGGCGGGCTGCGGGTGGTGCGCTTCTCGCTCGGCGGGCGCCGCTTCGCCGCGCTCGTGGAAGATCTGGACGCTCCCGAGCTGCCGGACTCGATCACGCCGGCCGAGCGCGAGATCGCCGGCCTCCTGCGGCGCGGCTGCTCCAACCGCGAGATCGCCGCCGCGCGCGGCACCTCGCTGCGCACCGTCGCCAACCAGATCGCATCGCTGATGCAGAAGCTCGGGGTCGGCTCGCGCCTGCAGCTCGCCATTCGTTCGAGCCCAAATCGAAGCCCCCGGGGTTCGCCCGCAGCAAAATGACCATTTCACGATGATTTGACATCCCCTACGGTGCTCCATCGGGGGGGGCCCGCCGGCGGGCGGGCTCGTGCGTCATGGGGCGGACCCTTCGTCGCCCAGGGAGTGACATGGACATGAAGCGTCTCCTCGGTACGGCCTTCGCGGCCGCGGCAGTCCTCGCATGCAGCAGCACGCCCGGCCAGAGCGACGGCGGCACGTCGGGCGGCGCGGCGAGCACCACCGGCGCTTCGGGCTGCACCCCGGGGGCCCAGGCCCCGTGCACTTGCGCGAGCGGCAGCCAGGGCGTCGAGACCTGCCAAGGCGACGGTGCGTACGGCGCGTGCCAGTGCTCGGCTGCCACGACGGGCGGCTCCGCGAGCGCGGGCACGAGCACCGGGACCGCCTCGGCCGGCAGCAGCACGGGAACCGGGGCGAGCGCGGGCACCAGCGGCGCCGCCTCGTCGACTGGCGCGTCATCTGGTGGAGCTTCGTCGGGGGGCGCCTCCACGGGCGGCGCGTCCTCGAGCGGTGGTTCGACCGGCGGCGTCAGCGGCAGCCAGGCTTGCAGCGACTACGCCACCGCGACCTGTGCCCTCGCACAGAGCTGCTCGAACGGTTGGGACATCGTCAGAAACTACGGCTCGCTCGCCAACTGCTTCGCGCAGTACGATTCCAACTGTCTGGACCGGCTCGCGCTGCCAGCGCCCCCGTCCGGCCAATCGGCGGCGCAGATCGAGGCGTGCGCGGTCGAGCTTCCGTCGGAGACGTGCGCGGAGTTCTTCGGCAACGACGCACAGGGGCCGTGCGTGGCGCCCGCCGGTACCGGCGTGACGGGCGATCCGTGCAGCATCGATGCCGAATGCGCCAGCGGCTACTGCGCCATCGGAGCGCAGCAGGTCTGCGGCACGTGCGAGCCGCCGCCCGCGGTGGGCGCCGACTGCTCGACCTACCCGTGCGGCCACGGGCTCGTCTGCCTCTACGGACCGAAGACCTGCAGCGCGCCGGTGGGCGACGGCGGAACGTGCGCGGACGACAAGGACTGCGTATTCGGCTTGAACTGCAACACGGGCACCGACGTCTGCCAGCCGGCCGTGGGGCTCGGACAGGCCTGTTCGTCATCTGGGCCCCTTTGCCTGAACCGCGGCGGCGCGTACTGCAAAGGGGGCACCTGTACCCAGTACGGCCTCGCCGACGCGGGTCAGGCGTGCGGAACGGTGGGCGGTCTGGACACGGAGTGCGCCGCCAACGGCGCCTGCACTGCCGGATCCTGCGTGGGCGAGGCCACGAATGGCCAGGCCTGCGATAGCGTGAACGGGCCCTTCTGTCCGCTCGAATCGACCTGCGTGGCCGGCGTGTGCGTGGCCCTCGCGAGCGAGACGTGCGGCGTGACCGCGGGCGGCACCACCGGCGGCGGGGGAACGACCGGCGGCGGCACGGGCGGCGGCAGCTCCACCGGCGCCGGGACGACCGGCGGCGCGGCCACCATTCTCCTCGTCGACAACGACGGGTACACCGCGCCCAACGGCCCGGACCCCTCGCTGCCGATCTTCGAGGGCTGGCTGAACGGCTTGGGCGTCGGCTACGCCACCTACCAGGAGCCCTCCGACTCGTCGGACACGAACGACCCGCTGCTCAACTCGGGGAGCTACGCCCTGAGCCAGTACGCCACGGTCGTCTGGTTCACGGCCGACCAGTACGGCTCCCAGCCCACGATGAGCGCCACGCAGCAAAGCAACCTGTCGAGCTGGCTCGCTCTCGGAGGGAAAACCCTGATCCTCTTCACCGCGGAGCTCGTCTACGACCTCGATCAGTCCGGCGCCGGAATTGCCGGCCCGAACGGCAACGCCTTCCTCACGAACGACGTCGGCGCCGTGGGCGACCTGGACGACCCGGACGTCTTCGCCTCGGGCAGCGATCAATCCGCCAACAGCCTGCCGAGCGTCGTCGTCACGGGAGGTGCCTCGAGCTTCGCGGGGCTCGGCTGGACCGCGACCAACGGCTACGGCGCGATCGCGTTCGACTGGTCCATCGTCAAGCCGGCGACCGGGGTCGACGTCCTCGCCACGATCCAGGCCGACCCGAACGACAAGGGCGCCAACACGGCGCGGCCGGTCATCACCGGCAACAAGACCATCGCGGGGACCGCCGGCAACTCCACCGTCGTGTGGGTGGGCTTCACGGTCGAGAACGTCGAGCCGAGCACGCCGAACAGCCTGGGCGATCTCTTCACGGCGATCCAGAGCTACGCCGGGACGCTCTAGGAGGACCAAATGAAACGGCTTCTTTCTCTGGGTGCGGCGGCGCTCCTCGCCGTCGGTTGCGGCGGCAAGGACAACGGCTCGTCCTCGAACGGCGGGTCGGGCTCGGGCAACGGCGGTACGAACGGTGGATCCAACGGCGGCTCGAACGGGGGCGGCCAGTACGACACGCTCCAGGGAAGCTTCTCGAGCCACTCGGGGATCGCCGGGACGTTCTCGGGCGCCATGAGGGGCGTCTCCGGCAATGGCCTCGCGGAGTGGACGCTGGTCGGGAGCTTCGACGACAGCAGCGTGGCCCCGGCGGTGACGGTCTCGAACCCGGTGGGGCAGCACGCCATCGTCGGCATCGCCATCGAGAACGTGCCGGGCGCGCTGGCCGCCACCACGTACGTCTGCAGCACGAGCTCACCGACCATCCTCATCGACTTCAGCGTCGGCGGCGTGACGTACGCCGTGCAGGCGGGCGGCTCCCAGGGCACCTGTTCGGTCACCTTCGATGCGCCCAGCCTCGTCGAGGCGCCGACGGTCTACTTTGCCCACGGCTCGATGACGGCGACGTTGATCGGCACCCTGCTGGACGGCGGCAGCGACACCGGTACGATGTCGGCCACGTGGTGACCGCGGTTCGATGAAGCGCTGGCGCACCTCCGGGCTCGTCTCTCTCGTGCTGCTGGCCGCGGCCGGCTGCCCCTCGAAGACGCCGCCGGCCGCGAGCGGCGACGCCGGGCCACGGGCGGCGGTGGACGGCACCGTGACGGATTACCTGGGCAACGCCGTCGCCGGCGCCCAGCTATCGAGCGGCGGCGCGACCGCCACGACCGCGAGCGACGGGACGTACACGCTTTCGGGAGTCCCCACGCCCGACGGTGGCACCGCCGTCGTGGCCGTCACGGCGGCCGGCTACCTCGACACCGCGTACGGCGTGGCGGTCACGGCGGGTGAGACCACGGAGCTCGACCCGGTGATCATGCCCATGTCGCCGTCCCAGCCGCTCGACGCCACCGCGGGCGGAACGGTCACGGGCGTGCGCGGTGCGAGCCTCACCGCCGGCCCGGGCGTCTTCGTCGATTCGAGCGGCCACACCGTGTCGGGTCAAGTGGACGTTGCGCTGACGCCGCTGACACCGGGCGTCGCCGGGCTCATCCAGGCGTACCCCGGCAACCTGAAAGCCCTCGACGCCTCCGGCAACCCGGTGCTCCTCGAGACGCACGGGGTCCTCGACGTGAGCGTCGAGCAGAACGGCCAGAAGCTCCAAATCGCCTCCGGCAAGACCGTTTCGGTGACCATCCCGGCGGCGGTCGTGGGAGCGCTGCCCTCGGCGAGCGGCCTGTGGAGCTTCGACATGGGCACTGCCCTCTGGAAGGCGGAGGGAGCCGCGACCCTGCTTGGGACCGTCTACTCGGCGGTGCTTCCGCACCTCTCGTTCTGGAACATCGACTGCAGCAACTCGGCGGGGACACCGGTCGTTTGCCTTCGCGGGGATCTCCGGACCTGCAATGGAGACGCCATCATCGGGGCTCAGATCACGGTCACCGCGAACGACGACTCGTACGCGACGGGCACGCAAGGGTCCGGGGCCTTCTGCGTGGCGCTGCCTCCGGGCGGCGGTTCGGACGCCGGGCCCTTCTCGGACGACGTGAGGTGCGCCACGAGCGTCTCGGCGAGCGCCTGGGACATTCGCATCCAGGGCAAGGGACTCGACGTGAGCGTCACGGTTCAGGCGCCGACACAAGGGACGAACCAGGGCCAGCCCACCTTCTCCTGCGACGTGATGGAAGGCGCCGGGGAGTGCATCAACCTGCACAACGTCGGTTGCGTGGGCGACGGGGGACTGCTCATCGTGCTCGACGGCGGCTCGAGCTGTTCGTACTGGCAGACGGACGGCGGCCCGGGCGCGGGCGACGCCGGCGTGCTCGATCCGTTCCTCGGCACCTGCGCCGCGCCCCTCGCCTCGCTCTTCACCTGCTTCAACGGCAGCGGCGGCTGCAGCTTCGACGGCAACCTCGACGCGGGACAGATCACCTACACCTACGCGAATGGCTCGAAGGAAACCGTGGCGCTGCTCGGCGCCGGCCAGGCCAACGCGCAGATTGGCTACTACGGACCGGACGGCGGCTTGTGCGGCACCGTGTCGACCTTCGGTAGCGGCGTGGACTTCGTCATTGGCGGCGCGGTGTACGATCTGACGTCGACTGGCGACGTCACGACGACCATCACCTGTCCCGACGGGGGATCGCTCACCCTCAACGACGACCAGTCGAACAC
>DATJNL010000462.1:0-3533 GCA_035508175.1 Myxococcales bacterium | reverse complement strand
TGTCGATTCCCAGGACCTCGGCGGCCTTGCTCTTGTTGCCGCCGGTCTCCGACAGGACGAGCTCGGCGTATCTGCGGTCGATCTCGGAGAGCTGCGGGCGGCCCTCGAAGAGCTTCGCGGGTGCGCCGGACGCCGGCGCCGCGCCGGGCTGGCGGATGGAATCCGGCAGGTCGTCGGGCACGATGGCGCCGGAGGCGTTGAGGGCGAGCGCGCGCGCGATGACGTTCTCGAGCTCGCGCACGTTGCCGGGCCAGCGGTAGGCCGTGAGCAGCGCGAGCGCCTCGTTCGAGAGGCGGGCGTTCTCGTTCTGCGCGTGCTTGCGCACGAAGTGCTCCGCGAGGAGCGGCAGATCCTCGGGGCGCTCGCGCAAGGGCGGCAGCCGGATGGTGACGACGTTGAGCCGGTAGTACAGGTCCTCGCGGAAGCGGCCTTCCTTGACGGCCTGCTCGAGGTCGAGGTTGGTCGCGGCGACGGCGCGCACGTCCACGCGCGTCGGCTCGTTCTGGCCCACCGGCCGCACCTCGCCCTCCTGCAGCACGCGCAGGAGCTGGGCCTGGATCTTGGGCGTCACGTTGCCGATCTCGTCGAGGAAGATCGTTCCGCCGCCGGCTTGCTCGAAGAGGCCGCGGCGGACTCCCTGCGCGCCGGTGAAGGCGCCCTTGGCGTGGCCGAAGAGCTCGGACTCGAGCACGCCCTCCGCGAGCGCGCCGCAGTCGACCGCGATGAACGGGCCGGCGGCGCGCGCGGACCGCTGGTGGATGGCGCGGGCGAGCAGCTCCTTGCCCGAGCCGCTCTCGCCCTGGATGAGCACGGTGGCGGCGGTTGCGGCGACGCGCGCCGCGGTCTTGTAGACCTGCAGCATGGCCTCGCTGCGCCCCACGATGTTCTCGAGCTTGTACTTCTCGCGCACCTCGCGGCGCAGCGTGCGGTTCTCCTCGGCCAGCCGCTTCTGCTGCAACGCGCGGCCCACGACGACCTTGATGGCATCGACCTGGTACGGCTTCGAGAGGTAGTCGAAGGCGCCCTGGCGGATGGCGTCCATGGCGTCGTCGACGTTCACGTTGCCGAAGGCGGTCACGAGGATCACCGGCGTGTCCGGGTGGGTGGCGCGGAAGACCTTGAGCACCTCGAGGCCGTCCGCCTCGACCATGCGGATGTCGCTCACGACGAGATCCACGGGTGGCTGCCCAGCCGCGCGGGCGCGCGCGATGGCCTCGGTGCCGTCGGCGGCCTCCTCGATCTCGTAGCCGTCCTGCCGAAGGATCTTGGCCATGAGGTCGCGCGACGCGCGATCGTCGTCGACCACCAGCACCCGTGGGCATCGGCCGTCCATCATCCCGCCACCTTCTTACCCTCCCGCTCGGCTTCGCGCACGAGTGGGATCCAGAGAGTGAACGTCGACCCCCGGCCGACCTGGCTCTCCACGTCGATGCGCCCCTTGAGGGCGCGCGCGATCTCGCGGCAGATGGCGAGGCCGAGGCCGGTCCCCTTGCCGCGCGGCTTGGTCGTGTAGAAGGGCTCGAAAATGCGGCGGCGCTCCTCGGGCGAGATCCCGACCCCGGTGTCGCGCACGCCCACGCAGAGCTCGCCGCCGCTCGGATGCGCGAAGAGGTGCAGCGCGCCGCCTTCGGGCATGGCATCGACCGCGTTGGCCACGAGGTTGGTGACCACGTGGCGCACGAGCGAGGGGTCGGTGAGCACGTCTGACAGCTCGGCGCTCACCTCGCGGCTGACCTGGATCTTCGAGCGGGCCTCGGCCGACAGGCTCATGTCGAGCGACTCGCCGAGCAGGCTGCCGAGGTCGACGCGCTCGGGGGCGGGGCGCAGGCCGCGCGTGGAATCGAGGAAGCGGCGGATGACGCCGGTCATGCGCTCCACCTCGGCCGAGACGGTGGCGAGGTCGCCGCGCAGGTCGGCCGGCAGCCCCTCGGCGCGCTGCAGCAGCTGCACGTGGCCCGAGATGGAGTTGAGCGGGTTGCCCAGCTCGTGCGCGATGGTGCCCGCGAGCTGGCCGAGCGCGGCGAGTCGCTCCTTGGCCGTGAGGTCGCGCCGCGCGGCGACGAGCAGGTCGTTCAGCTCGGCGAGGTCCCGGTTCTTGCGTGCCAGGTCGGCGGTGGCCTGGTCGATGCGGCCCTCGAGCTCCTGGTTGAAGCCGCGGATGCGCGCGAGCATGGTGTTGAAGCCGCGCGCGAGCAGGTCGAACTCCTTGTCGTGGCCGAGCGGGGCCTGCACCTCGAGGTCGCCGCCCTCCACGTTGGCCATCGCGGTGGCGAGCTTGTCGATCGGCCGGCCGATGAGGCGGCCGATGAGGAGCTGGGCGGCGAGGATCAAGACGAGCGCGCCCGCGGCGGCGACGCCCGCGAAGACCTGCGACTCGGTCGAGGCGAGCCGGTCGGCCTCGTCGAGCGAGGCCTCCAGCGTGAGGCCGGCGTGCGAGCGCCCCACGCGCAGCGGCACGGTGACGACCCAGAACCGGCCGTCGGGCCGCTCGTCGAGGTGGGTGACCGGCTTCGCCCGCGGCACCTCCACGACGCCCTCGCGCGTCTCCGCCTCGGAGCCACCCGGCCCCGGCACGTGGATGATGAGGTCCTCGCCGGGCAGCTCGACGGCCAGCTCGGCGGCCGTGATGCCCCGATGGCTCTTGAGGAAGCCCGCGAGCTTCTGCTGGGCGGCGCGGCGATCGAAGGTGGAGTTGTGCGAGAGGTCGGCCGCGAGGGTGCGGTCGATGTCGAGGGCGCGCTCGCGGATCTCGCTCTCGACCGCGCTCTCGGCCAGCCGGCCGGCGGCGAGCGCCGAGACCCCCAGGGTGACGACGAAGATGGCGGCGAAGAGCGCGATGAGCTTCGCGCGGAGGGAGATGGCCGCGCGCGACCGGATCCCCATCCGGGAGGCTTACGCGGCCGGCGGCGGCTCGCCGGGCTTCGAGGCGGCGGGCGCCGCGCCGGTGGAGCCGGAGGCCTTGATCTCCTCCTCGCCGGCGAGCCCCTTCTTGAAGCCGCGGATCGACTGCCCCAGCGCGACGCCGAGGTCCGAGACGCGCTTGGGCCCGAACAGGAGCATGGCCAGCGCCAGAATGAAGGCTATTTCACCGAATCCCAAGTGCATCATTCACCTCGGCGTCGATGCTACCGCTGCCCGGTTGATAATACAAACCGCGTGCCCGCGCCAGTGTCACGCGGGCAGGCGCAGCACGCAGGCCACGGCCCCTCCCTCGCGGCGCAGCTCGGCGTCGCCGCCGTGGGCCCGCGCGACGACGCGGGCGAGGGGCAGGGCCAGGCCGCTCTCGAGCCGGCGCTCGTGGGCCACCGATGCCCGGGGATCGAAGGCGTCGGCGGTGCTCGGGACCGCGCCCTCGTCCGCGACCCCGAAGGCCAGGCAGGGGGGCTCGGCATGCGCGAAGACCCACACGGCCGAGCCCTCGGGAGCCCGCGCTGCGGCCCGCTCGAGCAGGAGGTGCAGGACGCGGGCGAGGCGCCGCCGGTCGGCGCGCACGTCGGGTAGCCCTGGGGCCACCTCCAGGCGCAGCTGGATGC
>DATJNL010000461.1:0-6356 GCA_035508175.1 Myxococcales bacterium | reverse complement strand
CAGCTCTTTTCCGACGAGCTGGACGAGGAACGTCGGCGGCTGCTCGCCAGGGGCGCGTCGCAGGCAGCCAGCCCGGCGGTGAACCCGGACACCGACGAGGTGGAGGTGCTCGACGACGTGGACATCGAGCCCATCCCCTTGCGGCCCCGGGGCAAGCCGAACGGGGAGGGCGGGACCGCCCCGGGCGGCAGCAACCGCGGCTCGAGCCGCGTCCTCACGGTGGACCTCCGCGCGCAGGATTATGAAGTTCTCAAGGCGCTCGCCGACCGGCACGAGATGGCGGTGGGCTCCCTGGTGGGCGAGATCGTCGCCGCCTACCTCAAGTACAAGTAGCTCCCGCCCGGGGATGGCGCGGGCCGCGCCGAGCGTTTCATGGGTGGAGCCGCAGGGCTCCCTTCGAGCGGCGGCAGTCGAGGCCTCGGGCGAAGCCGGCCCGGGCCGATCGATGAGCCGGCGGCCGGCGTGGAAGGAGACCGGGCTGGAGGGGCCTGGCATTGGCGGACAGGCGCTCCGCCAAGCGCGGCCGCGGCGTCAGCAGTCCGGCGTCCGGAAGGGCGCGGACAGGGATGCGCGACGTCCGCATCCGCCGCCGGAAGCTCGATGGAAACCCGCGAGCGGGCACGTGGCCGGCGCTCCATACGCCGGCCACGCGTGTATGCTCGGCCGTCGATAAGGGGCCATCTGCTGCGTTGCTCGGTCGCTGTGGTCCTCGCCGTACACCTACGTACGGCTCCGGTCCTCGCTCGGTCGCGCCTTGCATCTGGACCCCTTCTCGGCGGCCTCACCCTGTGGCCGGCGGCGCGCTATCATGGGTCCCGTGGAGACGGTGCGGCTCACGGTGGCTTATGACGGAACGGAGTTTGCGGGCTGGCAACTGCAGCCGCGGCAGCGGACGGTGCAGGGGGTCCTGGAGGGCGCGCTCGAGAGGCTCCTCGGCCGGCCGGTGAGGGCGACGGCGGCCGGACGCACCGACGCGGGCGTGCACGCGCAGGGGCAGGTGGTGAGCTTTCCCCTGCTCACCCGCGAGCAGCTGCCCCTGACCGCGTTCACCAAGGGGCTCAATGGCCTGTTGCCCCAGGATCTCGCCGTGCAGGACGCGGCGTTCGACGCCTCCGGCTTCGATGCGCGGCGTGCGGCGCGCGGCAAGCTCTACCGCTACCGGATCCACAACCGCCCGCTGCGCTCGCCGCTGGTGCGGCGCACGCACTGGGAGATCTTCCGCCCGCTCGATCTGCCGGCGATGGAGGAGGCCGCGCGGGCCTTCGTGGGCGAGCACGACTTCTCCGCTTTTCGCGCCTCGGACTGCCCCGCGAAGACCACCGTGCGGCGGCTCGACCGCGTGGCGCTGGCGGGCGAGGCGGGCGGAGAGATCGTCCTCGAGATCCGCGGGACCGCGTTCCTCAAGCACATGGTGCGCAACCTCGCCGGCACGCTGGCCGACGTGGGTCGGCGGAAACGGCGGGCCGCGGACGTCGCTCGCCTGCTGGCGGGCCGCGATCGACGGGAAGCTGGGCCGACGGCGCCGGCGCACGGGCTCTGCCTCGTGGAGGTCTACTACTAGATGAACCTGATCGGGGTCACGCGCGGCGTGCTGTGGGCCGCGCTCGTGGGCGGCCTGTCGGCCCTGCTCGCGGGGCCCGTGGCCGTGCACGCGGTCGGTCCGCTGCTCGTCGCGGTCGTCAGGTCGCCGAACCCGGCGTTGTGGAACCCGCTCATCTCCGGGCTGTCCCTCGGCGTGGCAGGCTCGCTCGTCGTCTTCGCCGTGGGGAGGATCGTGGTCCTTCCGCCCAGGGTCGCGGCGGCGGGGGTCGCGACCGGCGCGTTCTGGATGGCGTTGCTCCTGGTTCTCACCGGCGGCTTCGGGATGCTCTGGGCGAGCTTCGGCGGCCTCGTGCTGCGGTTGCTCACGGCCGCGCTCGCCGCGGCCGCCGCGTACTGGGTGGCTGCCGCGGGTGGCCGGAAGGCCCCGGCACCGAGCCCGGCACCGGAGGCGCCTGCCGCGCCCGCCGGACCACCCGTTGCAGCAGCGGTCGCCGCGGCAAAGCCCGAGGGAGTCCCACCGGCCGAGTAACGCTACGCGCGCGCCGGCCGCTGCGTGGGACGGGTGCCGCCCGCCTTGGTGAAGACGAGCTTGCCGTCGGCTGCGGTGGCCTCGATCGTATCACCGGGCTGGAACTCGCCCGCGAGGATCTGGAGCGACAGCGGGTTCAGGAGCAGCCGCTGGATGGCACGCTTCAGGGGCCGCGCGCCGAAGACCGGGTCGTAGCCCTGATCGACCAGCAGGCCCTTGGCCGAGTCGGTGACCTTCAAGTCCAGCCGCCGTTCCGCCAGCAGCTTGCCGGTATGCTCGAGCTGGATCTCCACGATGCGGCCGAGATCGGCGCGCTCGAGCGGCCGGAACACCACGGTCTCGTCGACGCGGTTCAGGAACTCCGGCCGGAAGTGTGCGCGCAATGCCTCCTGTGCCGCCGTCCGGAGCTGCTCGGGCGACGCGCCCGCCGCCGTCAGCCGCTGCAGGTCCTCGCTCCCGAGGTTGCTCGTCATGATGACGACGGTGTTGCGGAAATCGACCGTGCGCCCCTGGCCGTCGGTGAGCCGGCCGTCGTCGAGGATCTGCAGCAGCACGTTGAAGACGTCGCGGTGCGCTTTCTCGATCTCGTCGAGCAGCACCACGGCGTAGGGACGCCGGCGCACGGCCTCGGTGAGCTGACCGCCCTCCTCGTAGCCCACGTATCCCGGGGGCGCGCCCATCAGGCGGGCCACCGTGTGCTTCTCCATGTACTCCGACATGTCGAGCCGGATCATCGCGTGCTCGTCGTCGAAGAGGAACTCGGCGAGCGCACGCGCGGTCTCCGTCTTGCCCACGCCGGTGGGGCCCAGGAAGATGAACGAGCCGATGGGCCGGTTGGGGTCCTGCAGCCCGGAGCGCGCGCGGCGCACGGCGTCGGAAACCGCGCGCAGCGCCTCGGTCTGGCCCACCACCCGCTGGCCGAGCCGCTCTTCCATGTGCACGAGCTTCTGCATCTCTGCCTCGAGCAGCTTGTCGACCGGGACGCCCGTCCACTTGGACACGACCGCCGCGACGTCCTCGGCGTCGACCTCCTCCTTGAGCATCTTGCGGTCCTTCTGCAGCGCGGCGAGCTTCTCGTTGAGGATGGCGACTTCCTTCTCCAGGCCCGGCAGCACGCCGAACTTGAGCTCCGCCGCGCGGCCCAGGTCGGCCTTGCGCTCGGCCTCGGCCATGTCGGCGCGCGCCTGCTCGATCTTCGCCTTGGCGGCCCGGATGGCCTGGATGGCCTCCTTCTCGGCCTCCCAGTGGGCCTTCAGCGTGGTGAACTGCTCGTTCAGGTTCCCCATCTCCTTCTCGATGTCCTTGAGGCGGGCCTTCGAGAGCGGGTCCTTCTCCTTGCGCAGCCCCTCGCGCTCGATCTCGAGCTGCATGATCTTGCGGCGCACCTCGTCGACCTCGGTGGGCATCGAATCGATCTCGATGCGCAGGCGGCTCGCGGCCTCGTCCACCAGATCGATGGCCTTGTCGGGGAGGAAGCGGTCGGCGATGTAGCGGTGGCTCAGCGTCGCGGCGGCGACGAGCGCCGAGTCCTGGATGCGCACCCCGTGGTGCACTTCGTAGCGCTCCTTGAGCCCGCGCAGGATCGAGACGCTGTCCGCCACGCTCGGCTCGCCCACGAACACCGGCTGGAAGCGGCGCTCGAGCGCCGCGTCCTTCTCGATCTTGCGGTACTCGTTGAGCGTGGTGGCGCCGATGCAGTGCAACTCGCCGCGCGCGAGCGCGGGCTTCAGCATGTTCCCCGCGTCCATCGCGCCCTCGGCCGCGCCTGCGCCCACGAGCGTGTGCAGCTCGTCGATGAACAGGATGATCTGCCCCTCGGCCTTGGTGACCTCCTGCAGCACCGCCTTGAGGCGCTCCTCGAACTCGCCGCGGAACTTGGCGCCGGCCACCATGGCGCCCAGGTCGAGGGCCACGAGCTTCTTGCCCTTGAGCCCCTCGGGGACGTCGCCGTCGACGATGCGCCGCGCCAGCCCCTCGACGATGGCGGTCTTGCCCACGCCGGGATCGCCGATGAGAACGGGGTTGTTCTTGGTGCGCCGCGAGAGCACCTGGATCACGCGGCGGATCTCCTCGTCGCGGCCGATCACCGGATCGAGCTTGCCGGCGCGGGCGGCCTCCGTGAGGTCGCGGGCATACTTCTCGAGCGCCTTGAACTGCGCCTCGGGGTTCTCGCTGGTGACGCGCTGGCCGCCGCGCAGGTCCTTGAGGACCGTCAGCACGCGATCGCGCGTGACCCCGGACGACTTGAAGACCTCGCCCGTCTTCGCGTCGCCCAGCAGCCCGAGGAGCAGGTGCTCGGTGGAGACGTACTCGTCCTTGAGCTTCTTTGCCTCGTCCTCGGCGCGGTCGAGCGACTTGAGCAGCCGCTGCGAGAGGTGCTGCTCGCCGCCTGAGACCTGTGGCAGGCGCCCGAGCTCCTGGTCGACGCGGTCCGAGACGAGCTTCGCTTCGGCGCCGATGCGCTGGAGCAGCGCGGGGACGATCCCGTCGGTCTGGTCGAGCAGGGCTCGGGCGAGGTGCTCCGGCTCGACCGCCTGGTGATCGCGGCGGCGCGCGAGCTCCTGCGTGGTCTGCAGCGCTTCCTGGGCTTTGACGGTGAGCTTGTCGAGCTTCATGGTGCTGACAAGCTAACGCAGAAAGCCACCCTGGCAAGGCTGCCGGGCGGCCGGAACCCCGGTGGCCGAGGGGGCTAACCCTTCGAAGCTTCGACGAATCTCAGCTGGAGGTCGTAGAGCAGGCCGTCGACGAACTTGGCCTCGTCGGCCGTCAGGTTGCCCTTGGTCTTCTCGCGCAGCATGGCGATCAGATCGATGATCTGCTTTGCGTGCGGGACGCTCTTGTGCTTCTCGCCCGTCTCCGGATCGGGCGCATCGCCGAGGTGCACCATGGCGGACGAGCCGAGCGAGAGGACGAACGTGGTGAAGTCGATGCTCCCGAGCGCGGGATCGTGCGCGGGCGGCGCCTCGACCTCGGGCTCCTGCTTCCGGCCGCGCTTGTCGACGACCTTGAAGCCCGCAGGCTCCTCGTTCTTCGGCGAGGACATGGAGTCTGGCTAGCGGCCTTCGAGCTCGAGGCCCTTGCCTGCAGTCTCTTCGAAAGTGGTCTCGATGGACTTCGCGGCGTCGGCCTGGTCGGGCAGGGCCTTGAGCGCCTTCTCGAGCTCCTTCTCGGTGATCGTGCCCTTGCGCAGCATGCGGGCGAGCACGCGGCGGTCCAGCTTGGTCAGGTCGACGTCGGTCATTGGAATCTCCTTCGAAGCGGCGGGAATATAGGCGATGGGCTCCGGACGTCAACCCGGGCCGACCCTCGACCCCGACCGTCAGAACCCCCGCGTCGCCCGGATGCGCTCGTACGCGCTCCGCACCTGATCGAACTCCCGGGTCGCCAGCTCCACCGCCTTCTCACCCAGGTGCGCCACCCGGTCCGGGTGCAGCTTTGCCGCGAGCTTGCGATACGCGGTCTTCACGTCTCCGTCCGATGCCCCCTCCGCCACGCCCAGCACCTGGTAGTCGCGCGCCTCGCCGCCGCCGAACACCAGCCCCCGGATGGCCGCTTCCTCGTCCTCCGAAACACCGAGCGCGGCGGCCGCGTCCCGCAGCGCCATGCGCGCGTTCCCCGCGCCGACGCCGATGTCCCGCGCCAGCTCGTAAAGCGCCGAGACCAGCAGGCGGTGCTCGCTCTTGGGCAGCCGGCGCGCGCACGCTTCGCACGCCGCCACTAGATCTCCGCCGCGCGCCAGCGCCGCGTCCAGCTTCGTCGCGGCCGCCGCGAGCTGCTCCTCCGGGAAGCCGAGGGAATCGCGCAGATAGCGCCAGAGGGCGCCCCGGGCATCGGCGGAGCGCTTGCCGAGCGCCGCGAGCAGGGCGGCGAACGGCGCGGCGATCTCCTCGGCGAAGAGCCGCTGTGCCTCCTCGTCCACCTCGTAGGCCGCCTGCGGTCTGGGCTCGTCGGGGTCGTCCCAGGCGGCCGCGGTGCGGGAGTCGAACCAGTGCCCGAGCACGAGCCCCACGATGACGCCAGCCACGCCCCCTTGCCAGGTGAAGGCCAGCGCGCCGGCGACGCCCAAGACCATCGCGCCGGCCAGCTTCCCCCAGCCCGCCCCCTGTGCCTGTGTCGCCATCGTTCGCCCGTTCTCGACGGCCGGGCTCCAGGCCGTTTATACTCCGCGTCCTCCGGGGCGGAGCAAGGACTCCCTGTGGCCCAGATCATCGACGGAAAGGCGATCGCCGAGCGCGTGCGGGCCGAGGTCAAGGCGGGCGCCGTGGCGTTCACCACGCAGAGCGGG
>DATJNL010000460.1:0-15729 GCA_035508175.1 Myxococcales bacterium | reverse complement strand
TGCATGCGTGCAGTCGACGTCCGCACGGGGACGCGAGGCGATTGCGCGCGGGCAACGAGTGTTTCGGGTCGCCGCGGAGGCGATTGCACGCGTGCAGTCGATGTCCGCACGGGGTCGGGAGGCGATTGCACGCAGGCAACGAGTGTTTCGCCTTCCGACCGAGGCGATTGCACGCGTGCAGCCGATACCCGCAGGCAGCCTGCGGGCACTTGCCGGCGCGCAGTCGGGTACATGCCACGGAATTTGGGTCGTTGCGCGGGCGCAACCGGCCCCACCGCGGGCGCGTTTCCCGCGCTACGTCCGCAGCTTCTCGACCTTGATCCAGCGGTCGAGGTCTTCCCGGTCGATGAGGCGCAGGATCTCGATGACGTTGCCCTCGCCGCGCCGGTAGAGGAGCCGCACGTCGGAGGCGATGCGGATGCGCCACAGGTTGGGCAGCCCCTCGAGGGGGATGGCGCGCAGCGAGGGGTGCCGGTGGTCCTGCGCCAGCAGCATGGCCTTCTGGAAGGCGCCGCGCTGCATGCGCCGTTCCCAGCCGGCGAGCGAATCGTAGAACTCCTTCGTGAACACGGGCATGAGCCACGTCGACGGCACGTCCTCGACGGGCTCCTCCTCGGCGGCGGCGGCGGCAGGCCTCACGGGCTCGGGCGGCGCGCGGTCGCCGGCGGCGGCCTTCGCGAGCGCCACCTTGAGCCGCGCCTCCTCGATGCGCAGGACGCGCCGCTCCTCTTCGAGCCGCTCGATCCGCTCCTTCAGCTCGTCGACCTCCTTGCGCAGCCGCAGCTCGGCGGCCGAATGGGGGCCGGCGGCGGCCTCCTGCAGCCGCGCGTGCAGGCGGTCGCGCTCGGTCTCGGCGGCGGTCAGCAGGCGGCGCAGGTCGCCGACCACGGTCTTGGTCTCGGCGGCCTCGCGGCGCGCCTGCTGAAGCTGGTCGGCCCGCGCCTGCCGCTCGCGCTCGGCGGTCTCGGCCTTCTCGCGGGCGCGCGCGAGCTCGCGGCGCAGCACCTCCATGGGGTCGGGCGGCGGCGCGCCGGGCGCGGCCGGCTCCACCGCCTCGGTGCCCTCGGGGGGCGGCTGCGGCTCGCCGAGGTAGAAGTCGGCGAGCGTGTTGAGGGCCTCGAGGCCCACGGCGCGCACCTCGGCCTCGGGGTCGGAGAGCAGCCGCGCGATGGCCTTGGCGGCGCCGGCCTCGGCGGCGAACAGCGGGCCGAGGATGGCCGCGGCGGGACCGAGCGTCTCGTCGGCGTCCGGCAGCGGCGCCAGCTCGCGCTCGAGCGCCGCCAGGATGGTCTTGCGGCGCTCCGGCGCGCCCGTGAACTCGTCGGCGAGCAGGTCGCTGCGCTCGATGTCGCCGAGCCCCTCCGGGCGGTAGCCGGTGAGGCTCAGGTTGAGCCGCTTCATCAGCTCCACCGAGCGCTCGCGGGGCAGCGTCAGGTAGATGAAGATCGACAGCTGGTCGCGGTCGAGGTCCTCGAGCTGCGCGCGCTTCAGCTCGGCCCCGGCCTTCCTGGCGGGCCGCGCCGCCGCGGGGCCCTTGCGCTTCTTCATCTACAGCTCCACGCGCAGGAAGTCCTGGCCGACCGTGAGGTCGACCCCCGACGCCGCGGCGAGCGCGAGCAGATCGCGCTGGTGCGCGAGCGCCTCTTCCCCGAGGTGGGCGGCGACGACGCGGCGGCCCCGGAGCGACGGGAGGAGGCGCTCCCAGTCGGCGCGCCCGAGGTGTCGATCGTAACCGTCGTCCCACAGCGAGCACTCGGCCACGAGGAGATCGGCGTCGCCGATCGCCTCCGCGAGGCGGTCCGACCAGCCGGTGTCCCCGGTGAAGGCGAGCGTGATGCCGCCGCTCGCGAGGCGCAGGGAGTACGAGCGCTCGGGCAGATCCTGGTGGTGCGCCGGCAGCGGCACCACGCGGCGGCCGGCCACGTCGACGGCGCGGTCGGCCTGCCACTCCACGAAGCGCAGCTCGAAGGGCAGGGGCTGGCCGAAGATGTCGCGGTAGCAGGCCGCGGCCAGGGTGCGCACCCGCTCCTCCACGCCCGGCGGGCCGGCGATGATCAGCGGCCCGCGCGGCTCGCGGTAGAGCCCCTCGATGAAGAGGAAGGGCAGCCCCGCGAAGTGGTCGCCGTGCAGGTGCGTGAGCAGCACCGACCCGATCGCGGCGGCGCTCTTGCCGAGCCGCTTGAGCGCGCCGAGCGCGGTGGCGCCGAAGTCCACGGCGCAGGCGCCCGCCGCGTCCTCGACCAGGTAGCAGGAGTGCCCCCGCCCCCCCGCGTTGAAGGCGTCCCCGCTGCCGAGGAGCGTGACGGCGCTGCGCACGGCTCAGAAATAGGTGACGAGGCCGTAGCCCAGGCCGAAGGTGAAGATCGAGTTTCCGTCGTAGGTCTGGTCGACGAGCGAGAGCGGGATGAACGCGGTGATGCCCCATCCGCGCGAGATGAGGAAGTCGACGCCGAGGTCGAGGTCGAAGCCGAAGAGACCGGTGCTGACCGGCGCGGTGGCCATGCCGCCGATGACGCCGAGCTGGACGAAGGGGCTGAAGTGGAGGCCCTTGAGCACGCGCCCGAAGTTCGCCTTGATGAACGGCTCGAGGCCGAACTCGAACGCGCCCGAGTTGCTGGGCACGCCGCCCAGGTTGAGCTCCTCCTGGCCGTAGTCGATGGCGACCGCGCCGCCGACCTCGAAGACGTCGGACAGGTAGTAGCCCGCGCCGGCGTTGAGGCCGAGGCCCACCGTGGTGTTGCCGTTGGTGGTCTGCACGCCCAGGCCGCGCACGGCCTGGAGGGGGTTCAGGTTCGTGGAGTTCAGGATGGGCGGCGCCTCGAGCACCAGCTCGACGTCGCCGGCCTGGGGCAGCGCCGATTCGCGCTGGGGGCGCGCCTCGGGCTGGAGCGGCACCGCGGGCGGCGGGGTCTGGGCGAGCGCCGACGAAGCCCACGCGACGCAGAGACTCACGACGGAAAAGCGGATCATCCCGGCCTCCTGGGTGCGAGCCGCGGTTGTGATAGCAGATCCCGGGCCCGGGACGGCAAGGGTTTTTCGGGGCGGCGCGCGGCGCTACAGCGACAGCTCCTGGTCGGCCTCCAGGATGTGCAGGTGCGGCAGGCCCATCGCGCGGATCTCCTTCTCGAGCTGCGCGAGGAAGGCGGGCTTCAGGTGGTAGAGGTGGATGGGCACGCCGTCCTGCCGGAGCTTGCCTTCGATCTCGGCGCGCAGCGTGCGCGGCGTCAGGTGGCCGCTGGCCTCGGCCAGCTCGTGCATCGCCTCGGGGAACGACGTCTCGAGCAGCAGCGCCTTGAGCGTCTTGCGGTCGTTCACCAGCTCCCAGAAGGCGTCGGTGGGCCCGGTGTCGCCGGAGATCGCGAGCGCGCTCTTGCCCTTCTCGACCACCAGGCCCACCGCTTCGACCGGGTGGTTCACGAGCTGGCTGGTGATCCGGTAGGGGCCGAGCTGCCAGGTGCGGCCGATCTCGAAGGGCTCGAGCTGGATGACCGCGTGGCCCTTGGTGGGCAGCCGCGTGAAGTCGGGCCAGAGCTTCTCGTTGAAGACGTCGCGGCGGAGGGTCTCGATGCATTCGGGAGAGGCGTGCACGACCACGGGGTCGTCGCGGCGGCCGATGAGCAGATCGGCCAGGAGCGGGATGCCCTTCACGTGGTCGAAGTGGCTGTGCGTGAGGACGATGTGGTCGATGCGCAGGATCTCGGGGAGCGTGAGCGCCTCGCAGATCGAGCCCGCGTCGAGGGCGACCTTGCCGTCGAGCAGGAAGCTCGTGGTGCGATGGCCGAGGAGCTCGCCGCCGGAGCAGCCGAGAACCCTGAAGTCGATCACCAACCCTCCCGCATGCGCGTCACGCTCCTTCTGCTCCCCATCCCTACCCACCCTCGCCGAACTTCTCCTTCATCTCCAGAAACTCCTGGAACTCCTTGAGCCGGTGCAGGTCGGTGACCACGAAGCCTTCCATGTCGAACTTGGCGAGGCCGGCGCGGGCGACCTTCTGCATGGCCTCCTTGAGCTGCGGCGGCGTGAGGCCCAGCTCGGCCGGGAGATCGGCGATGGACATGGCGACGCGCACGCCGCCGTCCTCCTTCTTGCCGCGCGATTCCGCCGAGCGGGCGAGGTAGTGCACGAGCCGGCTGCCGGCGTCCTTGAGCAGGAGGTTCTCGATCTGGGCGTCGGTCTCGGCGAGGCGATCGGCGAGGCTCTTGATCATGCGCACGGCGATCTCCGAGCTGCCGCGGATCATGGCCTCGAAGGTCTTGGGGTCGATCACGAGCAACTGGGCGTCCTCGACCACGGTGGCGGTCGCGGTGCGCGGCTTGTTGTTGAGGATCGACATCTCGCCGAAGAACTCGCCGGGCCCGAGGGTCACGAGGACCTTCTCGACCGAGCCGGCGTTCTTGGAGATCGCGACCTTGCCGTCGCGGATCACGAACATCTCGGCGCCATGGTCGCCCTCGTGGAAAAGGATGGCGCCCTTGGGGAAGGTCTTGCCGAAGCGCTGGTAGAGTAGGTCCTCGGCACCCATCCCGCGGGTTCCTCGTCGGAGAGAGAGCCCTCGTGAGAGCAGTAACAGAGAGCGGGAAAGGCGTCAAACTAACGGGGGTCTCTTGGCCGGGGGCTGCCGCCCCCGCGCCCCCGCTTCTGCATAGGCGCGCGAGATCCGGGGCCCGGGTTCACGAGGGATGAAGCGCGGGGCGGCGGGTCGGGTTCGGGGCCGGCCGGTCCACTCGCGGCTCGGCCTCGCCTGTCTCGATCCCGCAGCGTATAGGCCCTGGGTCGCGAGTGGCATCGGCCTCGACGCTCGGTCCCGGCCGCCCCCTCACCCGCCCCGCCTCTCCACTCTACGAACCCCCTGCAACCCAAGCTCCATGAACTTCAAACCTTGCCTGCGGCGCTGATCGAGACGTGTGCGAGATCCGGTGCATAGGCGGTAGAGGGATAAAGATAGAGAGGGAGAGGAGCGATAGAGGCAAATGAAAGTGGGGGAGGGGGGCCGACGCACAGGGGTGTCGGGGCCCCCGGACGCGCCCGCAGCGCGCCCATGTCTTGGCACGAGATCCGGTACAACGCGGCACCGCGCGTGGGGAGCGCGAGGACGGACCGAGGTGGCACCCCCGAGCAAGCGGCTCCCCCGCCGTCCCTCGTTCACCCGCCGCTACCCTTTGCAGCGCAGCTCGAGATCACAGCCTGCGGCGCAGACCGAGACGTGGTGCGAGAACCAGCGCAGGGGCGGTGAAAGTGGGGAGGAGGGGGGCCGACGCGCAGGGGTCCGGGGGCCCCCCGCCGCGCCCGCAGCGCGCCCATGTTTGTGCACGAGTGACGGTGCAACGCGGTACAGCGCGTGGGGAGCGCGAGGACGGACGGGGGTCCGGGCCCCGAGCAAGCGGCTCCCCCGCCGTCCCTCGTTCACCCGCCGTTACCCCTTTGCAGCGCGTCTCGAGATCGCAGCGGGGGCGCGGGGGCGAAGCCCCCGGGAAGGGAACCCCCCAGTCACTTCTTGGGCAGCGGCTTCCCGTGGCCCGGGCCCAGGATGCCCGGCAGGTAGTGGCTCGCGTACGTGTCGCGGGAAAAGCGCGTGTCGTTGTCCGGCGTGTGGCAGCGCAGGCACTGATCGATGCCCGGCTTCGGGATGGGCACGTCGGTGCCGCCGGCGCTGTCGACGTGGGCGGAGCCCATGCCGTGGCAGGCCTCGCACTGGACCCCGCCGAGCGCGCCCACCTGGTCGAGGCGGCAGACGCCGCCGGGCTGATCGTAGCCGAGCACGTGGCAGCGGATGCACTCGATGTCGTACTGCCGGGACTTGGCGACGAGCGTCTGGTACGCGTGCGGGTGGCGCGTGCCGTCCCACACCGCGGCGGCCTCGGCGTGGCAGTCGCGACAGGAGGCGACGCCTACGTAGTGCAGCTCGCCCGGGGCCACGGCCGGGCAGATCTTGTGCTGCTGGGCGGCCAGGTTCGCGCGCCCGATCGCTTGCGTGTACTGGTCGAAGATGGCCTTGACCGCCGGGTCGTCGGGCAGGTCGTCGGACAGCTCGACGAAGCGGAACGAGGCCCAGCTCCGCCCGGACGGCGGCTTCTCGGGCTGCAGCAGCGCTTCCTTTCGCGCCTGCAGCTCGCGGATCTTCTCGACGAGCAACTCCTTGACCGGCCCTTCCGCCGAAGCGAGCCTTGCGCGGTCGCTCGCGAGGACCCGATCGAGGTCGGCCGCGCGCTCGCGCCGGCGCTCCATCGGCTCGGGCACCAGGAGGCCGCCGGCTTGCCCGGGCACGAGGTGCAGCGTGAGCTCGAGCAGCGAGCGACCCTTGTCCTTCACGCGGAACGCGGGGAGGCGGCCTTCCAGCAGCGCCGCTTCGTCCGTGTCTTCGACCGGGTTCACGACGCCGGCCTGCAGCACGAGGTCCACGCCGGCCGCCGCCCCGAGGCCGAGCGCGTCGCCGACCTTCGGCGCCTGCGCGATGCCGAGCACCACGTCGGCTCCCTGGCTGCGCAGCTCGGCGGCGGTCGACGTCTGCCCGGCGGCGAGCGGCAGCAGGCCGATCTTCGCCCCGGCGAGCTCCACGAGGCGCGCGTGCTCCAGGATCGGCTCGGCTCCGAGAGTCCGGCGCGCGAACTCGTCGCCCAGCGCCTCGTCGAACGGGCCGAGCGAGAAGCTGCGGGCGGCACCCGCGGCGCCACGCTCCCAGGACGCCGCCAGCGCGACGGCCTTCTCGCGGAACTGCTCTTGCTCCTCGGGGGCCGGGTGGAGGCTGCCGAAGAGGAGGTTCCCGCCTTCCACGAAGAGCGTCGGCGCAGCGGCGGAGGCCTGTTCGAGAAAGGCCGCGGCGCGGGCGGCGCCGCCGAGCTGGTGTTCGCTGCAGCCGCAGGGGGAGAGATAGCCGAGCTGATCCGCGGCGAAGATCAAGGAGAGGGTGCGTTCGGCCGGCTGGTGGCGGGAGCGAAACCAGAGCACGGCCCCCAGAACGAGGACCGCGAGGCCCAACATCGCGAGGAGTGGGGTTCGCAACTTTTTCATATCCGCTCCGCAAGCTTCCGCGCCCCCGGGAGCGTCTCGAGCGCACCCGCAGGCAAAAGCCCAATTGATTCAGCCGCCTGCCTATCCGAGTGGCCTCCCTGCCCCGGGCACGGCGATTGCTCTGTGTGCAGTTCTGCCATGTCCATCTCTCTCCGTCACTACCTGCTGCGCCTTGGCGGTTCGTTGCTGGCGGTACCCGCGCTGCTCGTTGCAACAGCGGCGCAGGGACAACTCTCGTCGCCTCGCGAGTTCGCCGCCGGGAGCCTCATCATCCCGACGGACAACTGCTACCAGGCGGACATCGGTCAGAACACGGCGCCGAAGGAGCTGGCAGACCCCACCAACCATGGCGAGTACTGCAGCGGCTGGTACGTCGGGGGCACGCCGACCAAGAACCACAACTCGAACGGCGTCTACGCCAACGGCGCCCGCCGCACCTACGGGCTGATCTGGCTGCTCATCAAGGCGGGCATCCCGGTGTACTGGGTGATCAACCCCAACAAGCAGAACATCGATGACCCGGACCTTTCGCTCAACATCGGGTCGTGCGGCGGCGTCGGGACGCCGGCCAGCGGCTCGGTGGTCACGCTGGTCGACCAGTCGGTGCCCGCCAGCTACTGCGGGCTCGACGAACTGCACGCGGTCAATCCGGTCTCCGGGGGCGGCCCTACCGCGGGCGCGGGCTACAACGCATGCCACCAGGCGGGCGTCAATTACCCGGTCGGAACCGACCCGCTGAGCGCCGGGGGCTCCGTCGGCAACGTCAACTACCGGGGCGGACCGTTCGTCATCGATGCGTCCAACGCGGCCGAGGCGCGCGATCTGATGGCCTGGTACTTCGCGAACCCCAACGCGACGTTCCCCACCCTCTCGCCGGGATGCAACGGGGCCTGTGCGCCGCCGATCTACGCGAACCCGAACGGACCCCTGCCCACTCCCGTGGGCGTGCCCGGCTGTCCGGGGAGCAGCCCGTACATCGACCCCGGCCACCACCCGCTGCACTGGTCGGACTACACCCCGACCGACATGATTCCGCTGTACCCGGCGACGGCGTTCCAGCTGGACGTCGGCTTCCACAGCTACTTCTCCCCTTGCACCGACCCCTCGATGTGCGCCTACGGCACCTGGGATCCGCTGAACCCCAACGGCTACGTCAACCCCTGGGCGGGCGCGCCGGCCGGCGGCGTGGGGGTTCCCTTCACGGCCGCCAACAACGCGAACGGCATCCAGAACGCGATCACCTACGCCACGGTCAACGTGCACCAGGCGCAGGTTTCCTTCTTCGCCAGCGTTCGCAGCACGCTGACGGGGCCGATCTCTCCCATCGCGCTCGCCGCGATGACCGACCCGGTGCACCTGAACACGTTCCGGCTGTATCTGGAGGAGGCCGGCCTGACGTTCGGCCCCTGCGGCTACCCGCCGGCCGCGGGACACTGGTTTGGCGCCGGCGGCAGTCTGCCCAGCGGGTGGAACAGCGTCAACGACGTCGGTGGACCGGCGGGCTTCAACGACTACTTCTTCGATCCCGCATGCTACCCGTTCGCCGATCGGGGGGGCAGCACGGGCTGCACGACGCCTCCCGGCTGGGCGGGTCCCTACGTCGAGAGCACGGCCAACGTCACCTGCGCCGAAGGCGTGGTCGTGAACGGCAACGACGCCACGGCGAGCCAGCTGGCCGAGGCCGCCCTGGAGACGACTCCCGGCAATCCCGCCACGGCGAGCAACCTCCACCCGGTCAACGCCGCCGGCTACACCGCCGCGTCGCCGCAGCCGGGGACGACCTTCTTCCCGGAGGCGGCCGGGGGCGTGATGACGAGCGGCGGCGACGGCCCTTACGGGCAGGTGCTCGACGTCATCGCGCCGCAGATGGCCGCGATCGAGAGCCTGCTCCTGCCGGCCCCGGGCGCCGGCAACCAACCCTGCGGGGCGCCCCGCTACTCGCAGCTCTGGATCCCGCACTGGGACGCCTTCCTGTGCAGCGGCCCGACCACCGAAGGGTGTCCGCTGTCGTCGGCGGAAGCGGGCGGCCCGGGCCAGACGCTGGACTACGACCTTCCGAACTGCGGCAACCTCGGCGCCAGCACCACGCAGGCCGGGACAGGCTTCCAGTGGCTGACGCAGGCCGACGGACGGGATCCCTATTGCGCCGACCTGGTCCAGTCCTTCCTCGACGCCACGCAGGCCTACGTCGCGAACGGCGGCAACATGCTCGCGGAGTGCTTCGGCGCCAGCTCGCTCGAGGACACCGTGATGCAGAGCCTCCTCGGCGTCAACGGCGTGGCCCAGGGTGAGATCCCGGAGTACGTGGACCAGCGCCCGTCGCACTTCATGACCGAGTGGCAGAACCACCAGAGCTTGACGGGCTACTGGCCGACCCAGGTCGTCGAGAACGGCGGCGGCCCGCCTGGCCCCCCGCAGCCGCCCCAGGCCTTCCCCGCGCCCGGACTGCCCTTCCCGAACCCCCAGGATCAGGACGTCGCGGGGGGGAACTTCTGCATCGAGCCCGCCGTCGCGGCCGCGGCCCCGATCCCGGGCGTTCCGGCGCCTCCGGCCACGATCAACCGGCTCGCGGTCGGCTGGCCGGGCGCGCAGGTCTACGCGAGCGGTCCGAGCTCCACGGTGGTCCTCGAGCAGCCTGCGGCGGCGGGCTTCGGAGGCGATCCCCGGGGCGTCGGGCTGATCCAGTTCAACGCCGGGGGCGGCGCCGCGCCAGGCCCCACGCTGGCGGACGGCGGCCTCGCCAGCGATCCGGACCACCTTGTCTACTACGGCCCGCCCAACAAGGACGGCGACAACCCGGTCAGCCTGAACGACCCGTTCCTGCAGATCGGAGACTTCTACTTCGAAGGCATCTTCGGCCTCACCGAGAGCTGGTATCCCACGCTGGGCGGCGGCCCGGGCGGCAGCTGGTATGGAGGTTATCCCCCCGGCCCGAGCGCGACCCCCGACACGGAAGTGCTGATCCGCGGCTATCCCGCCACCAGCGCTCCGGCCTGGGATCCGGTGTACGGCTCCAGCGGGTCCTGGCCCAACGGCAAGATCTACGGCGATTACTGGATCCGGAACAAGAACACCGCGATGATCGGCGCGGGTACGGTCGTCTACCTGCAGGGCGACAGCTTCGACGGGCAGCCCGACGGGCTCCGGATGGTGTGGTCGTCGATCCTGAACCTCGCGTTCGCGCCCCAGACGCTCGAGCTGGCCCGTTCCGCGCCCGCAACGTTCGCGACGAACACCGGAACGACCTACCTCAACCATTCCCCGGGAGCCACGTACACCTTGCAAGGCACCTTCGAGCAGTCGACCTACGATTCGTCCGAGTACACCCCGGTGTTCCAGCCGGGGGGCACGAACTACCAGTCCTGGCTCTTCCCGGAGATCCGCGGCCATTTCCGGCAAGACGACGTCGCCGGCGGCGCGAACATCGACGAGTGCATCGCCAATGCCGTTCAGGACACCCACGCAACGGCGTGCGGAGCGATGGTGCCGCCGGGGAGCTGCACGGGCAGCGACATCGGTGACGGCTTCTGCAATGGCGCGCCTGGCACCTACGCGTGCCCGGCGGGCGGCGGCGACACCTATAGCTGCGCGAGCGCGGTGGCGCAGGGGACGCAAGGCTCCTACTCGACGAACTTCCAGGGGCCGATGTCGGCCTGCACGGGAACGAACGATTTCTGGGACACGTCCGGCGCCGATTGGAGTGCGTCCACCAGCTCGGAGCTCATCAACGACAACCCGGCCAACATCACCAACGACCGCTTCATCTTCACGCACCTGTATGGCGCGCCGCAGGCCGGATGGACCAGCGGGATTCCGGCGCTGGCCTTCCAGAACATCAACGACGGGCCCTTGAAGTGTGCGCTCTTTCCGGCTGCCGCCGGCTGCGGCGGCGCCGCGGCGGGCGCCACCGGGCTGGCCTGCCCGGACGGGAACGCGGGGCACTGCATCAAGGGCGTCCTGCAGTGCTCGGGCTGCACCCTCAACAACCCGGCCGGGTCCATCCTGGGCGGGCCGGTGGCGAGCTCGGACGTCGACAACCTGATGAAGGACGTGGCGAGCGCGACGAGCGGCTGCTTCCCGCTGCTGAAGGACACGTGCGCGCAGCCGGGTTCGCCGGCGGTGGAGTGCCTCGACCAGTGCTGGTCCAACTGCCTCAGCAATTGTGGTCCCGGCAACTCGCCGCCCCCCAAGCCCTGGGTGCCGCCGTTCCCCGGAGCCTGCGGCAGCTGCGCCCACAGCTGCGCCCAGTCGTGCAACACGAAGGCGAACGGTGCGGGCGGAGGCGACTGCGGCGCCGGCAACGCCAACAGCCCCGCGAACTTCCGTTCGCTCTGCTTCCCGTCGATCGGCGGCGTCGACCATTCGACGCCGGTGCTCGTCGGCGCGCCGGCGGTCGGCGTCACCGAGCAGCTCGCCGACGGTGAACCCGCGGCCTGCCGGCCCACCGTGGCCTACATCGGCAGCGGCGACGGCATGCTGCACGCCATCTTCGTCGACGGTCCGGACTCGGCCCTTCGCGCGAGCGTGGGCGGCTGCAGCACCGGCCGCTTCAGCCACTTCGTCTCCGGGCAGGAGCTCTGGGCCTTCATCCCCAACCAGAACCTGCCGCTCATCCCCACCAACGGGAACTGCGAGCGCAGCCTGTACGTGGATGGCATTCCGGTGGTGAAGGACGTGCAGGACAACACCGGCCTGTGGCACACCGTGCTGACCGAGACCTTGGGCCAGGGCGGCAACCACGTGTTCGCGCTGGATGTGACCGATCCACTCGGCCCCCTCTGCGGGACCAGCAACAACTGCCCCGCGCACCCGGGGGCGGCGTCGTTGCAGTCGAACCTGGCCAACAACTACAAGATCGACGGCAGCCTGCACTCGCTGCCCTTCATCCTCTGGGAAGACGGCGACCCGATGGACCGCAACGAGTGGGAGCCGACCTTCGCCGCCGGCCAGGTGTCATTCCAGAACAACGCTCCCTACACGGATGCGACGAGCGAGGGACCTGGCTACCAGCCGGCGCCGGTGGCCCCCGGGGCCGGGGCGACCTACGGCGGCTACCTGCACTACTTCGGCAAGAGCTCCACGGTCTTCATGGGCACGCTGGTTGGCGCAGGCGCTCACCTGGACGTGACGTACGTGGCTGGCCAAAACGGCAACGACGACCAGAGCGACGGGTATGGCAGACCCATCACGCTCTACTCGGACGCCAATTGCGGCAACACCAAGCTCGGTGGCCCGCTGTCTTCGGGGCCCGACGTTCCCGAGGCGTCGAGCTGCGGCTGGCAGGGAGAGGTCGTCTATGCGATGGACAGCCTGACGGGCCTCTTCCGCACGTCGGGCATCGGGAGCAGCGCTCCGCTGGTGCACTTCACGAACCTCTACGAGAGCAACGACGCGCTGTCCGCGAACATCTTCCGGTCGAACGGCAACAACGACATTCCTGCGCCGCCGATCGGGGTGAGCATCAGCGGGCGGCCCGACACCGAGCAGCTCATCGTGCCGGATCTGGACGGCCGCCTGTACGAAGTGAACCCCATCAACCTCGTTTCCTCGATCGTGACCAGCGGCGCCAGCTCGTTCGCACTCCCGCTCTTCGACGTGCAGGCCTACCGGGGCAGCGGCACCGACAGCCCGTACGGAGCGGGCTGTACGCTCCCCGCGCAGACTGCGTTGTTGAACGGCCTCGCCTGCGCGCAGGCCCAGGCACCCTTCGACAACGCCTGCGCCTTCGTGCCACCCGGTACCTGTCCGGGGGGGAATGGCGCCAACGATCCGGTCATCCTGTGCGCGACGGGGGGCACGGACTGGGGTGCGCAAGCATCGATCATCGCCGCCATCGATCTGAAGGCGCAGGACTTCAGCGTCAATCCGGCCCTGGCGCTCAAGAACGACAGTGCCAACGCCGTGTTCCCCAACCAGGGAGCTGGCTCGCTGTGCAATCCGCTGGAGCTGGCAACTTGCCCCGCCTGCATCCCGGGGACGGGATCGACCTTCGGCATGGCGGCCAACGACCCCCGCTGCGTCGGACGCGTCTTCGGACAACCGTTCGTCGCGGGCCAGAACGTGTACTACGCCACCGTGACGGGCACCTTGACGGGCCTCGGGGCCTCGCTGGACCAGCAGAAGGGCGACGGCCGCGTCGCCGAGATCGGCGCGGCGTCCTGCAATGCGCAGACGGGAGCCAACTGCGGCATCTGCGGCGCCAACGTGGGTGAAACCGACATGGCCGTCGGCACGGGCAAGATTGCGGGAGGGGTGGTCGCGGCGCAGCCCAACGGGAGCGCCACGATCGACCTCTTCGCCGCGTCCACCACCGGCCGTGTGGCCCTCAAGGGGCAGACCGAGACGCACGCGTCCTCTCTCCCGCCCCAGCGGCTGCTGCTGCAGCAGTGGTGGGACCGGCGGACGCAGAGCAGCTGCAACCCGGGCACCCCCGGAACCTGCAACTGAGACGACAATGAGACCAGCCAAGCTAAATCGGGGCTTCACGCTCATCGAGGTGCTGATCGCCACCATGCTGTTGGCGGTCGGCCTGGTGGGTAGCATCGCCTTGACGCTCAGCATGATGCGAGCCAACAGGACCAACTCCGGTCGGGACGTGGCCTATTTTCTAGGGCAGCAGGCGCTGGATCAGCTCGGTCTCTTTCCGATGACGACCGTCGGCCTCGGCGCGGGTGCGCTCCTGCCTCCGACCTCGACGCCCGGGGTCAACGACAATCCAATCGGCATGGTGGCAGCCGGAGGCACCCCTCCCGCGACGACTTGCTCCGTCTATCCAATGAGCGATGCAGCGTTGGGAGATACCCCCGGGACGTGCAATCCGGGTACGAATCCGAATCTCTCCATGCCTTCGTATTTCGTGCGAACCTGGGTCTGCTGCGCGCCCTCGACCGGCAACCTGGCCGGAGAGCCGTGCGCTGCGAACGCCCTGGCGACGGTGGGAGTTGGCGGGCTGAAGACACCGGACACGTTGAACCAGGGGGTGCTCTGTCTCCTGCAAGCCGAGGTCACGTGGCCGACGGAGAATCTGAATCCGAACGGCACGGCCACTTTCGGGGCGCCCTCGCTGATCAATGGACCAGTGCCCGCCTTGCTGTTTTCTCCGGAGGGCAGGGTTCCGCCCCAGCCCCCTCCTACGCTGCCATACGGGAATCACGTGCTCCTCGGCGAGGTACGGATGCTATGAAGAGGGTGTCGAACAGCCGCGGCTTCACGTTGCTCGAGGTCATCATCGCCGGCGGCCTGCTGGCCGTCCTCACCGCCGCGGCGATGGGCGCCTATGTGGCCCAGGTCAAGCTCTTGAACACTCAGCAACAGACCAGCCAGTCCCTGGATCACATCCAGGAAGCGATCCGCCTGATCGGCAATGATCTGCGCGCCGCAGCGCCGGGCGTGTCTTCTTCCGCGACGGGACCGTGCCAGGCGCTCGGCACCATCCCGTACGACATGGGCGGGGCGGCGGGCGTCGCCTGCCTGCCCCCGGTCTTCCGCTCCACCTATCCCTTGTTCTACAACACTGCGGCGGGATCGCCGTACGCGGGAGCGTCGTGTGGCGGGCCCGCGAGCCCCGGGTACAAGTTGCAGCTCGGCGCCAACAGCGGCGGATTCATCTACGAGCCGAATGCGCTGCCGCCGGGCGGTTCGCTTTCGAATACCGGCGCCCCGTATTTTTGCCCCGACGACCTCGTCATCGTGGCGGTCGACGACTCGAACCCGTTCTTCCTGGCCTCGACGCCGGTGGCGGGCTCGAATGGCAACGCCAGCCCGCTCACGTTCTACGGCTCGAACCCGGCGGTGAGCTATGGCTTCGACACGATGATGCCGACGGGCGGCGGGGTGTTGCCGCTGGGGGGCGATCTCTTCCTGCTCCAAGGCGCCGGGCAGGGGGCCAGTCTCCTGTACGTGGGTGCGGCCGGAACGGTGCCCATCAACCCCACCCAAGCTCTGCAGGCCGCGGGCAGCTGCGCCGGCGGCCCCGACTGCTACGCGTCGTATTCCATGGTCTTGTCGACGCCGACCGTCGATCTGTTCGGCGGAGCGCAGCCGGGTGCCGTGGGTTTGCCCGCGCGAATCACCGAATACGCCATCGAGCCGGTGGGCGCCGATGGAAGCAACACCCCTCCTTTCGTAAGCGCCAATCTGGTCCGGAACTCCGTGCTCCCCATGGCGCCCGTGGGAGCCGGCTTCGCGTTCCAACCGGCCTCGCCCCAACTGATCACCACGGTGCTGGTCAAGGGTGTCCTGGACATGCAGGTGGAGTTCGGCATCGAGAATCCGCCTGGGAGCGGACAACTCCAGTACGTGAGCTCCATTGGAGCACAGAGCATCAACTGGAACGGTCTTCCCGCCACCTTGCCCACGGTGACGGTCGACGCGACGCCCTCCAATTACGTGTTCGCTGCAGCCGGCGGCTCGCCGCTGGCTTCCAGCCAGGGTGTCTACCCGGGCGTGGCCTTCCCGACCAATCAGAACAACGCGTATCAGAACCTGCGTTCGGTACGCTTCACGCTGCTCGTTCGTGAGTCGACCATCGCGAACTCTCGGACGAGTCAGGCTGGCCTCCAGAGCTCCGCCGGAACCTCGGCCCCGTTCATGATGCAAGCCGCCGTCCAGGACGTCGTCAGCGGTGGGGCGATCGGCAACCTCGAGGCGCAGAACTGGGCGGGGAATGGCGCCACACTGCCGGCCATCTCGTTTCCGACCGTGGACGGAGCGGAGTACAAG
>DATJNL010000459.1:0-3886 GCA_035508175.1 Myxococcales bacterium | reverse complement strand
CACGGGCGGCGGCTCCACCAGCGGCGGCACCGGCGCGCCCCGCTGCGACCGAGTGAAGCTGAGCTGGAACGGTCCCACCTCCGACACCGACGGCGCCTGCCTCACCAACCTGGGCTGGTTCAACGTGGAGTGGGGCCAGGTGGACGGCGGCCCCTACCCGGATCTCGTCAACGTGGGCCTCCCCTGCGTGCCCGGCACGCCGACGCCCTGCGGCGACGGGGGCTCGGTGTCCCAGCTCGACTGCACCTACGAGGTCACCGGGCTCACCGATGGCGTCTGGTTCTTCACGGTCACCGCGGCGAACACGCAGGGCGACGTGAGCGCGCCCGCGGGCCAGGTCGCGCTCACCATCGCCTGCGGCAACGACGGGGCGGCCTGCGCGAGCGGCGCGGACTGCCCGCTCTTCCAGATGTGCGACCTCGACGGTGGCGGCATGTGCGACACGTACTGCACGGGCGGCGCCTGCGCCTGCGTCGCCGACTCGCAGTGCGCCGGCGGCTACACCGAGCAGGCGGGGCTGGGCCAGGGCGAGATCTGCGTGAACGGCTCGTGCGTGCAGGGCTGCAACGCCGCCACCGACTGTCCGGTCGACCTGTGCTGCGACCTGACGCACGGCGCGCCCGGCGTCTGCGGCAACCCCACCGGCAGCAACACCTGCGCCTGCGCCATCGATTCGCAGTGCAACCAGGCCGCCGAGGGGCGCGCCACCACCTGCGCCACGAGCGGCTTCTGCACGCAAGGGTGCAAGACCGGCTACGACTGCCCGAGCACCGAGGCGTGCGATTCGTCGCAGGGCTTCATCTCGGTGTGCGAGAGCGGCTGCGCGAGCGGCGACTGCAGCTGCATCTTCGACAGCCAGTGCACCGACGGCGGCGTGGGCGTCGCCTGTCTGCCCAGCACCGGCCTCTGCGGCCCCGGCTGCGACACCGGCGGGGATTGTCCGGCCGACCAGTCGTGCAACAGCGGCACCGACCAGTGCAGCTCCACCTGCGCCACCTCGGGCGACCCCGTCGGCTGCGAGTGCAACACCGATACGCAGTGCAACGGCGGGCAGACGGGACTCCAGGTCATCTGCAACGGCTTCGACTGCGAGACGGGCTGCGACCAGAACTCCGACTGCCCATCCGGGCAGACCTGCAACACCAGCCAGACCCCCGGCGTGTGCGGCTAGCGCTGGCCAGTCGATCTAAGGCAGCGTGAACGCCACCACCGCGTCGCCGATCCGTTCGCCCTCGAGCTTCGCGTGGCCGCCCGCGGCGACGACCACGTACTGCTTGCCGCCCGCCTCGTAGGTGATGGGCGTCGCGTGGCCGCTCGCGGGCAAGGAGCCGCTCCACAGCTCCTGGCCGGAGTCCGAGTCGAAGGCGTGCAGCTTCGCGTCTTCGGTGCCGGCGATGAACACCAGGCCTCCCGCCGTCGCGATCGGCCCGCCGAGGATGGGCGAGCCGGCCTGGCCCGCGAGCGACCCCACCGGGACCTGCCAGCGCACCGTGCCCGCCGCGAGATCGACGGCGGCGAGCTGTCCCCAGGGCGGCGGGTTGCACGGCAGGCCGGACGGCGCCAGCAGCGGCGCGCGGTAGACGGCGTAGGGCGTTCCTTCCTGGGCCGTCACGTCTCCCGGCGGCTTCTTCTTGAGGAAGGCGGCGAGCTCCGCGCGCGGGATGAGCCGCACCAGGAAGGGCACGCTGACGGTGGGCACGAAGAGCATGCCGCGCCCCGGGTCGTAGGCCGTGCCGCTCCAGTTGAGGCCGCCGATGTGCCCCGGGTAGTCGAGCGAGCCCTGCAGCGACGGCGGCACGAAGAACGAGCCCGCCCGGAGCTGGTCGAAGCGGTCCTCGCAGGCCAGGCGGTCCTGCGGCGTCGCCCCCCACAGGTCGTGGCGCGTGAGCGACTGCGGCGCCAGCGGCGGCGGCGTGTCGGGGATGGGCTGCGTGGGCCAGGCGCTCTCGCCGGGGACGTCGGAGGCGGCCTCGGGCTGCTCGCGCACCGGGAAGATCGGTGCGCCGGTGAGCTCGTCGAGCACGTACAGGTAGCCGCTCTTGTTGCCGATGGCCACGACCGGCCGGTCGCCGAGGGTGGTCACGAGCGGCGGCGAGGCGCTGTCGTAGTCCCACAGATCGTGGTGCACGAGCTGGAAGCCCCAGACGAGCTTGCCGGTGGCGGCGCGCAGGGCGACGATCGAGTTGGCCCAGCGGTCGTCGCCGGGGCGGTTGCCGCCGTAGAAGTCCGGGCTGGCGCTGCCGGTGGGCACGAACACCAGGCCACGCGCGGGGTCGGCCGCCAGGATCGACCACGCGTTGGCGGCGCCGCTCTTCTCCTCGAGCTCGAACGGGATCGGGTCCCAGCTCCAGCGCAGCGCGCCGGTGCGCGCGTCGAAGCCGCGCACCACGCCCGAGGGCATCTGCGCGCGCACGTTGTCGTCGATCGACGAGCCGACGATCACCACGTCGCCGACCACGGTGGGCGGCGAGGTCATGTGGTACCAGCCGGGCTGGTAGCCGCTGACGGCCGTGAGGCTCACCTCGCCGCCGGGGCCGAAGTCGAGGCACGGCTTGCCGGTGGCCGAATCGACCGCCACGAGGCGCGCGTCGAGGGTGGCCTCGTAGAGCCGCCGCCGGCAGTGGCCCTTCACGCGCGTGGGGTCGAGCCAGGTGGCGAGGCCGCGGTTCACCAGGCCGTCGCCGTAGGGGAGCGAGAGGTTCACGTGCGGGTCGAAGACCCAGCGCGGGTGGCCGGTCTTCGGGTCGAGCGCGAAGATGCGGTTGAAGGGCGTGGTGACGTAGAGCGTGCCGTCGACCACGATCGGCGTGCTCTCGAAGCCGCTGCGCTTGTGACCGCGCCGGCCGCTCGAGACGTCGCCCGTGTGGAAGGTCCAGGCCATCTTCAGCCTGGCCACGTTGCCGCGGTCGATGTCGTCGAGCGGCGAGAAGCGCGTGCCGCCGGGATCGCGGCCGTAGCTCGGCCAGTCGCCGGGCACGTGCGCGCAGCCGAGGAAGCAGACGACCGAGAGGGCGAGCCAGCGGGGCGTCACGGGCATCGCCCGAGCGTACCCGTCCTTCGATCGCGGCTCAATCGTCTTCGTGCTGCGGGGTTCACCCCGGCCCCACGCGAGAGTAGGCTTCGACCGTGAGGTGGATCCCGATTCTCCTGGCGGGCGTGGTCTGGGGCGGCTGCGCCACTGCGAGCGCGCGACCCCAGGACACATCCCAAGGGGCGCCCGTGGACCGCGAGCCGGCGCGGGCCTACGTGCGGGATCACCAGACCGAGATCCAGCGTTGCTACGAACGGGAGCTGCGCCAGCACGCCGATCTGGCGGGCCGGATCGCCGTGGAGTTGATGCTCAATTCGCAGGGCTGGGTCACGTCCGCAGTGGTCAAGGAGGACACGCTTCAAAGCGCGCCGGTCCGCGCCTGCATCCTGGCGGCGGTGCGCGCGTGGCAGTTCCCGTTCGCCCCGAGCGGCGAGTCCGCGGTGGCCTTCAGCTGGGTGTTCAAGAGCGACCGGCCGCAGCAGTGACGATGGGGAACATGGGCGTTCTCGCGCTGCCCCCTCACCCCGCCCTCTCCCCCGCCGGGGGAGAGGGTGTTTGAATTCGGTCGTGCCGCAGGTAGTCCCCTCTCTTCCGCTGGGGGAGAGGGTGTTTGAATTCGGTCGTGCCGCAGGTAGTCCCCTCTCTTCCGCCGGGGGAGAGGGTGTTCAAATTCGGTCGTGCCGCAGGTAGTCCCCTCTCTTCCGCTGGGGGAGAGGGTGTTTGAATTCGGTTGTGCCGCAGGTAGTCCCTCTCTTCCGCCGGGGGAGAGGTGTTCAAATTCGGTTGGGGGCAATTTCCGTTGTGCCGCATGAAAGTCCCCTCTCCCCTGCCAGGGGAGAGGGACAGGGTGAGGGG
>DATJNL010000458.1:0-3272 GCA_035508175.1 Myxococcales bacterium | reverse complement strand
GCTCGGCGAAGTGAGCGGCGCCACCTGAGAGAACCGTGAGCATCTCCGAGCCCTTCATCCGCCGGCCCATCGCGACCTCGCTCCTGATGGTCGGCTTGATGCTGGGCGGCATGGTCGCCTACCAGCAGCTGCCCGTCTCGGCGCTGCCGCAGGTCGACTTTCCCACCATCGTGGTGTCCACGTCTCTCCCGGGCGCGTCGGCGGAGACGATGGCCTCGGCGGTGACCACCCCGCTCGAGCGCCAGTTCGGGCAGATGCCGTCGCTCTCGCAGATGACGTCGGTCTCGAGCTTCGGCAACTCGCAGGTCACGCTGCAGTTCGACCTGGATCGCGACATCGACGCGGCCGAGCAGGACGTGCAGGCGGCCATCAACGCCGCGGCCACGCTGCTGCCCAAGACGCTGCCCGCGCCGCCCGTGTACAGCAAGAGCAACCCTGCGGACACGCCGGTGCTCACGCTGGCGGTGAGCTCCGACACGCTGCCGCTCGACCAGGTCGACGACTTCGCCGACTCGGTGCTCGCGCAGAAGATCTCGCAGGTCTCCGGCGTGGGCCTCGTCACCCTGAACGGCGGGCAGAAGCCGGCGGTGCGCATCCAGGTGGACCCGCAGGCGCTCGCGGGCGTGGGCCTCTCGCTGGAGGACGTCCGCGCGATGCTCGTCGCGGCCAACGTGAACCAGCCCAAGGGCAACCTCGACGGCTCGCGGCAGGACTACACGCTGGCCACCAACGACCAGCTCTTCAAGGCGGCCTCGTTCCGGCCGCTGGTGCTCGCCTACGTCAACGGCTCGCCCATCCGCCTGCAGGACGTGGCCCACGCCATCGACGGCGTGGAGAACGCGCAGCTCGCCGGCTGGGCCTTCGCGAAGCCGGCCTCGGCCAAGGACCCCTCGGCGGCCCTCGATTCCGTCTCGGGCGCCGCGCAGCGCTGGGCGCAGCAACGTCGCGCGGTGATCCTGAACGTGCAGCGGCAGCCGGGCGCGAACGTGATCCAGGTGGCCGATCGCGTGAAGGCGCTCTTGCCGCGCCTCAAGTCGTCGATGCCCTCGGGGCTCGACGTGCTGGTCCTCTCGGACCGCACCGAGACGGTGCGCGCCTCGGTGGACGACGTGCAGTTCACGCTCATCCTCACCATCCTGCTCGTCGTCGCGGTGATGTACCTGTTCCTGCGCAGCGTGCGCGCGACCATCATCCCGGGCGTCGCCGTGCCGCTCTCCATCATCGGCACCTTCGGGCTGATGTACTTCCTGCACTACAGCCTGAACAACCTGTCGCTCATGGCGCTCACCATCGCCACCGGCTTCGTGGTGGACGACGCGATCGTCATGGTGGAGAACATCTCGCGCTTCATCGAGGAGGGCGACGAGCCCCTCGAGGCGGCGCTCAAGGGCTCGAAGCAGATCGGCTTCACCATCGTGTCGCTCACGGTGTCGCTCGTGGCGGTGCTCATCCCGCTGCTCTTCATGGGCGGGCTCATCGGCCGGCTCTTCCGCGAGTTCGCGGTCACGCTCAGCGTGGCCATCTTCGTCTCGGCGCTGCTCTCGCTCACGCTCACCGCGATGATGTGCGCGATGCTGCTGCGGCCCCAGAGCGAGATCCACGAGAACGCGCTGCAGCGCGCCTTCGAGGCCGGCTTCAACGCGGTGGTTCGCTTCTACGAGCGGACGCTGCGCGTGGTGCTGAACCACCAGCCGCTCACGCTCGCGGTGACGCTCGCCACGCTCGGGCTCACGCTGGTGCTGGCGGTGGTGGTGCCCAAGGGCTTCTTCCCCGACCAGGACACCGGCGCGCTCCTGGGCGTCTCCGAGGCCTCCCCGGACGTGTCCTTCCCGCGCATGATGCAGCTGCAAGAGCAGCTCGCCACGGTGGTCCAGCACGACCCCGACGTCGCCTCGGTGGCCTCCTTCATCGGCGCCGACGGCACCAACGCCACCGTCAACAATGGCCGGCTCTCGATCACCTTGAAGCCGCGCTCCGAGCGCAAGGCGTCGGCGCAGCAGGTCATCGACCGCCTCATGCCGCAGCTCGCGCAGGTCGAGGGCATCTCGCTCTACCTGCAGGCGGTGCAGGACCTCCAGATCGACAACCGCGTCAGCCGCACCCAGTTCCAGTACACGCTGGAGGACGCGTCGGCGGCCGAGCTCGCCGAGTGGGGGCCGAAGCTGCTCGCGCGGCTGCAGAAGCTGCCGCAGCTCCGCGACGTGGCGAGCGACCAGGGGCAGGCCGGCCTGCAGCTGTCGCTCGTGATCGACCGCGACACCGCCTCGCGCCTGGGCATCCTGCCGCAGGCGATCGACGACACCCTCTACGACGCCTTCGGGCAGCGGCAGGTCTCGACCATCTTCACGCAGCTCAACCAGTACCGCGTGATCCTCGAGGTCGACCCCAAGGATCAGCAGAACCCCGCGGCGCTGGACCAGATCTACGTCCACGCGGCCACCGGCGGTCTCGTGCCACTCTCCACGTTCTCGCACTTCGAGCACACGCAGGTGCCGCTGGTCATCAACCACCAGGGGCAGTTCCCCGCGACGACCCTCTCCTTCAACCTCGCCCCCGGCGCCTCGCTCGGCGACGCCGTCGACGCCATCCAGGCGGCGCAGGTCGCCATGGGGCTGCCGCCCGGCGTGCACGCCTCCTTCCAGGGCACCGCCGAGGCCTTCCGCGAGTCGCTCGCGAGCGAGCCCATCCTCATCCTCGCGGCACTGGTGACCGTCTACATCGTGCTGGGCGTGCTCTACGAGAGCTACATCCACCCGATCACCATCATCTCCACGCTCCCCTCCGCGGGCGTGGGCGCGCTGCTCGCGCTCATGCTCGCGCGCGAGGAGTTCAGCGTCATCGCGCTCATCGGCATCGTGCTGCTCATCGGCATCGTGAAGAAGAACGCCATCATGATGATCGATTTCGCGCTGGAGGCCGAGCGCAAGGAAGGCAAGGCGCCGGTCGACGCGATTTACGAAGCCTGCCTGCTGCGCTTCCGCCCCATCATGATGACCACCATGGCCGCGCTGCTCGGCGGCCTGCCGCTCGCGCTCGGCACGGGCACCGGCTCGGAGCTGCGGCGGCCGCTCGGCATCAGCATCGTGGGCGGCCTGCTCATCTCGCAGGTGCTCACGCTCTACACGACCCCGGTCGTGTACCTGTACATGGGGCGCCTGGGCGCCTGGATCAAGGGCGGTCGTTCGTCGGAAGAGAAGACCGCGGTCGTGGCCGCCGGGGGATAGGCCTTGAGCTTCTCCGAGCTCTTCATCCGCAGGCCCATCGCGACGTCG
>DATJNL010000457.1:0-13284 GCA_035508175.1 Myxococcales bacterium | reverse complement strand
ATCCTAGCGCCGCTTTGTGCAGCGCAACAAAAGCCCGGTCGCTCGCCTGCGCCTTGCTCCTCGTCGCCTGCGGCGGCAGCCCCCGGCAGTGCCTCGTCGGGTCGGACTGCATCTCCGGCGAGTGCCTCGCGGATGGCACGTGCGTGCCGCCGACCAGCCCTGGCGGCTCGGTGTCGGGGACGGGCGGCCCGTCGGGATCCGGTGGCGGGGTGTCGACGAGCGGCGGCGGCCAGGGCGGTTCGTCAGGCGGAAGCTCAGGGGGCGGATCGACCGCCGGCGGGACGACCGGCTCGCCCCTCTGCGACGACTCGTTCACCGGCACGCTCACCCGGGCGCAAGTTCCGGTCGGCCCAGGCCTGCAAGCGACCTTCGAGGTGGCGGTCGACGCGGGCTTCGACACGGCCGGGGCGCCGCAGGCCGACGGCGGCTACCTGTGGAACCTCGCTGGACCCTTTGCGGGCGACCACCAGGAGCTGGTGCAGACCGAGCCGATGTCCTCGGAATGGTTCGGAGGCGGCTACCCATCGGCAAGCTATGCGGCCGTCCTCTCGGATCTCTCCCCCGACCTCGGCGTCTTCGCCGAGGACTCGAGTACGATCAGCCTGGCGGGCGTTGCCTCTCCGACGCAGGGCTCGGGAGACTCCGAGTTGACGTACACGCCACAGGTCCCGGTCCTCTCCTTTCCGTTCCAGCTAGGCTCGAGCTGGCAGACCGATACCAACGTGACCGGAACCTACGATGGCTACCCGGTGCTGGCCGACTCGTGGTTCGAGAGCTACGCCGCGTCGGTGGACAAGAGCGGCACCGTCCTCCTGCCGAGCGGCGCGAGCTTGCCCGTGTTGCGCGTGCGAACGGATCTGGTGAACACCTTCGGCGCCCTCGTCACGACGCAGCGCACCTATGCGTTCGTCACCCCCTGCTTCGGAACCATCGCCACGGTCGCCTCGCAGCTCGACGAGCCGTCGGTAGAATTCCAGAACGCCGCCGAGATCCGGCGGCTGCAACAGCCGTGAACCGCGCCTTCGCCATGTCACTCCTCCTGCCCTTCGCCGGCTGCCTGGCCTTTCACGAGGGCCCCATGCCCGGCGAGCCGAAGGATGCGACCTTCGCCGAGGTCGCGGGGGCGCGCGTGCGTTACCTCGACGCCGGCCCGCGCGACGCGCCCGCGGTCGTGCTGCTTCACGGTTTCGCCTCGTCGCTCGACACGTGGCTGCCGGTGCTGCCCGCGCTCGAGCGCGGCCACCGAGTGCTGGCGCTCGACCTGAAAGGGTTCGGGTGGACCGATCGACCGGAAGGGGACTACTCGCCGGAGGCACAGGCCAAGCTGGTGCTCGCCTTGATGGACGCACGGGGCATCCACCGCGCGGCCGTGGTGGGCCACTCATGGGGCGCCTCGATCGCGCTCGCCATGGCCTTGGCCGCCCCCGAGCGGGTCGACCGGCTCGTCCTGTACGACGGCTGGATGTACGAGGAGCAGCTCCCCACCTTCTTCCACTGGTCGCGCGCCGGGGGCGTGGGCGAGCTCCTGTTCGCGCTCTACTACGACCAGCGGCCCGACGAGAAGATGGAGCTCGCCTTCTACGACCGACGCTTCGTGACCGAAGAGCTCGTCGAGGCGGTCGAAAAGGCGCTCGAACGGCCGGGGACCAAGGCCGCTGCATTGGCGGCCGTGAGGGGACAGCGCTTCGTCGAGCTGCAGACACGCTACCGCACGGTGGTGCAGCCCACCCTCTTGCTCTGGGGGCGCGAAGACAAGGTGTCTCCGCTGGCGTACGGCGAGCGGCTGTCCAAGGAGCTGCCGAACGCGCGCCTCGTGATCTTCCCGCAGTGCGGTCACTTCCCGATGATCGAGGCGCAGGCACCCTCGACGCGGGAGCTCGTCGACTTCCTCTCCGAGCGGGAGGTGCGGCGGTGATTCCCGCCCCCGCGCTCGTGGCCGCCTTCGTGTTCTCCGACCTGATCCAGGACGGCTTCACCGACGTCGGCCAGGACCTCGAAGGGCGCGAGCACACGGTGTTCGCGGCGCAGGGCTACTTCCGCACGCGGGGCGAGCTGCTCTACGACCTCGACTTGGATCGCGGCCCGACGCCCTCCGGCCAGCTCTTCTTCCCCCTGCCGCTGTCGGAACCCAGCTCTCACCTGCTCGACGACGCGGACATGAGGCTGCGCGCCGATCTCGCGGCGTACGCGCCCTTCGGCGGCCTGGCCGTGAAGGTCCGGTTGGACGGCTTGAACAACCTTCAGCTGGGCAGCCTCCCGCAAGGCTCTCCGCAGAGCAGCACGTCGTACCAGTCGCCCTCGCAGGTCATCCTCATCCGCCGAGCCTACGGCGAGGTCCTCACGCCAGTGGGCCTCCTGGCCGCGGGCCGCATGGGCAACCAGTTTGGCCTGGGCATGACGGCAAACTCCGGCGATTGCCTGGACTGCGACTACGATCAGTCGGCGGATCGGATCCTGTTCGCCACGCCGCTCGTCGGCTACATCTGGGCCCTGGCCTTCGACTTCACCGCGGCTGGACCGCTGATCCCGAAGACCGGCGGCACCACGCTCGTGGGCCTCGATCCCTCGACCGAGGTCCACACCTTCAATGTAGCGGTGCTCAAGTGGCACGATGCGGACGCGATCGAGCGGCGGCGCAGGGCCCATCTGACCACCTTCGACTACGGCGCCTACTATTCTCACCGGTGGCAGAACGACGACGTCCCCGCCGACTACATTCTCACGAGCGAGCCCGTGGCCATCACACCCTCCCAGGTAGTTCCGCGTGGCTACCAGGCCGACGCCATCGACGGCTGGGCGCGCCTGTTGTTTCCTGAGGTGCGCCTCGAGGCGGAAGCCGCGTTCCTCTACGCGTCGGAGCAGCAGGCCTCTCTCATCCCTGGGGTGCTCCTGCCGCAGGCTGTCACCGCGACGCAGTGGGGAGGCGCGTTCGAGAGCGAGGTGGGCGCGCCCAACCGGCCGTGGGGCGTGGGGCTCGACACGGGCATCGCGAGCGGCGACAGCGCGCCCGGCTTCGGCGCTCTCGTCCCGCCCGGTGCGGCGGCCGCGAAGCCCGGCGACCTCAATGGCGCGCAAGCGAGTCCCCCCTACGACTACACGGTGAACAACTTCCAGTTCAGCCCCGACTACCACATCGACCGCATCCTGTTCCGCAACATCATCGGGACGGTCACCGATGCCTACTACCTGCGGCCACACGCGAGGCTCACACTCGCCCACAGCGGCAAATCGCGCCTGTCGGCCGAGCTGTTCGGCGTGGCCTCCTGGGCGCTCTACGCCTCCTCGACACCTGGCGGGACGCACGCGCTCGGCTTGGAGGTGGACCCCACGTTGCGCTACGAGAGCAGCGTGGGCTTCGTGGCGGAGTTGCAGTACGCCGTGCTCTTCCCGTTCTCGGGACTCGACAACCCACAGCTCGACCTGACCGCCCAGCCGGCACAACTCGGGCGGCTCCTTCTTGCGTATGAGTTCTGACCGCGCGCTGGCCCTCGTCGTGTGCGCCGGCTGCGCCGGCCAGGCACCGCCCACGGCTCTGCACGGCAGCTACCCGGATGTCGCGCCTGCGGCTCTCTCCTGTCTGCCCAACCTCGACGGACGGATCGACGCGAGCGAGCTCCCCATCGCGCTGGGAGTACCCGAGACCTTCCTCGTTTCCCCGCCGGGAACCACCAGGAGCGTCGACGTGGTGGGCCAAGCCGACGATGCCGGCCAGCGCGTGTGGGACTGGTCGGTCGACTACGCCGACGACAAGCTCGCGACTCTCGCGGCCTCGGCCCTCACGGGCAAATGGTACGCCAGTTCGTTTCCGAACGGCCAGTTCGTGCTGCCCTTCGATGCCGCCGATCAGAACGAAGCCATCTACTCGGAGGACGCCACCGCAGTCTGGCTTTGGGGACTCGCCTCGAGCCAGCAGAACCCCTCGAGTGGGCAGACGTTGTTGCCATACGCGAATGGCGTGCCTGTGTACGAGTTTCCGCTGCAAGAGGGCAGCAGCTGGAACGCCACCGGCGAAGTGCAGAACGGCACGCTCGAAGGCCTCCCCTACAACGGCGTCGACGCCTACCAGTTCGACGTCGAGGATCAAGGGATCCTCGAGCTGCCCGAGCTCACGTTCACCCAGGCCATGGCGCTCCACATCACCCTCACGACCACTCCCGCCGTGGGGGCGCCGCTGACGACCCGCGAGGTCTCGTTCGTCTTCGAGTGCTACGGCGAGGTGGCGCGCGCGACGAGCCTGCCGAACGAGACACAGGACGACTTCACCACAGCGGCCGAGGTGCGCCGCCTGAGCCTCGAACAGGAGTAAGCGCATGATCTGGGAGAGCTGGAAGAAGGGATTCGACGTCTGGGAGAACGCCACCGCGCAGTTGCTGGAGCAGTGGCTGAAGAGCCCGCTCGTGCTCGAGCCGGCCGGGGCCCTGCTGACGCAGGCCTTCAAGGTCAAGGCGGCGGCGGACCGCTCCGCGGCTGCCTTCTGGGGGGCGCTCGGCCTACCCACCAAGCGCGACCAGGAGCGTGCGCTCCACGCCCTCAACCAGCTTCAGAGCCGCCTGCTCGATCTGGAAGAGCAGCTCGCCGAGCTCGACCGGCCAGGGCGGAAGGCCTAGCCATGGACATCGCACCGTACCGGGAGCTCAAGATCGCGCCGCTGGCCGTGTTCGACTCGCTCGCGGAGCGCCGCGACCGCGTGCGGTTTCGTCTGCCGATGCCGGGGGGCGACTGGCGGCCGGTGACCTGGGGCACCTTCGCCGCCGAGATCCGGGAGATCGCGTCGTACCTCGCCGGCGAGGGCCTCTCGGCCGGCGACCGGGCGGCCATCTACTCGGCCAACCGCGTGGAGTGGATGAGCGCCGCCCTCGCCATCCAGGCGGCCAGCGGCGCCATGGTGCCGATCTACCCAGCGAGCACCGCGGAGCAGCTGGGCTACGTGGTGCGACACTCCGACGCGCGCGTCCTCTTCGCGGACAGTCCGGCGTTGCTCGCGCGGATCCTCGCGAGCTGGGACGCCTTCTCGGGGGTGAAGCGAATCGTCCTGCTGTCGGACGGCCTCCCGCTCGCACCGCTCGTCGACGAGGCGTGCGCCAAGGGCGCACCCGTCACGCTGGCCGAGGTGGAACACAAGGTCGTGCCCTGGAGCCAGGCCCGCGAGGCTGGGCGGATGCGTGACGGCGCGGCGCCTGCGGCCTTCGAGGAGCGCATGCGCAGCATCTCCCTGGACCAACCCGGTGTCATGCTGTACACGAGCGGCACCTCGGGTCCGCCGAAGGGCGTCCCGCTGACGCACCGCAACGTCGCCATCAACGGCCTCGATTGGCTCCAGTGCAATGCGCCGCTCATCGACGAGGGCGCGGTGGACCTGCTCTGGCTGCCCATGAGCCACATCTTCGGCTACGGCGAGGCCTGCCTGGGGAACACCTTGGGCTTCACCACCTTCCTCTGTGAGCCCGCGCAGGTGATGTCGCTCTTGCCGGAGGTGCGGCCGAGCGTCTTCATGAGCGTGCCTTCGATCTGGGAGAAGCTGGCCCAGCAGGCTTCGGTGGATCCGGCGCCGGAAGCGCGTCGGCGCAAGCTGGCCGAGATCACCGGTGGGCGTTTCCGCTTCTGTCTCTCTGGAGGAGCGGGGCTCAAGCGCGAGGTGAAAGAGTTCTTCCACGACGCCGGTCTGCTCATCATCGAGGGCTACGGCCTCACGGAGACCTCGCCGACGCTCACCATGAACCGGCCCGACGCCTTCCGCTTCGACACCGTCGGCAAGCCCTTCCCATCCGTGCAGCTCCGCCTCGCCGAAGACGGCGAGATCCTCGCCAAGGGACCTTCCGTCTTCGGCGGCTACCACAAGGACCCGGAGGCCACGCGCGCGGCCTTCACCGAGGATGGCTGGTTCAAGACCGGCGACGTGGGGCGCTTCACCGAGGACGGCTTCTTGCAGATCGTCGATCGCAAGAAGGACATCCTCGTCACGGCGGGCGGCAAGAACGTGCCTCCGGCGAACATCGAGATCCGTTTCCGCGACGATCCGTACGTGGCGCAGCTCCTCGTGTACGGCGACGGCAAGCGCTACCTCACGGCCGGGGTCTGGCCAAACGGGCCGGCGGTCTCCGCGGAGCTCGACCGGCAGGGTGCGCGCGGAGACGCGCGGGCCGAAGCCTTGCGCGCGCTGATCCAGGCACGGGTCGATCGGGTCAACGCTGAGCTGCCCAGCTACGAGACCATCAAGAAGTTCGCGATCCTCGAGCGACCGCTGACGGTAGAAGACGGCTTTCTCACCGCGACGCTCAAGCTCCGCCGCAAGCGCGTCATCGAGGTCTTCGGCGCACAGCTGGAGGCGCTGTACCGATGACGCCAGGCGTCGTCGGCAAGCTCCTCGCCCTGGGCCAGCGAGCCGCCCAGCCTCTCCCGAAGGTGGGTGCGACTCCCGCCGACGTCGTCTTTGCGGAGAACAAGTGGCGCCTCTGGCGCACGCGCCCCCGGGCCGAGGGCCTGGCCCTCCGGACGCCGGTGCTGCTCGTGCCCTCGCTCATCAACCGCCACTACGTGCTGGATCTGATGGCCGGAAAGAGCCTCACCTCTTACCTGGTCGAGCAGGGCCACGACGTCTTCACCATCGACTGGGGCACGCCCGGCGACGAGGACCGCTTCTTGTCGTTCGACGACTTCGCGGATCGCTACCTGGGCCGGGCCGTTCGCCGCAGCGCGCTCGCCGCCGGCGTCGAGCGCGTGCACCTGTTCGGCTACTGCCTCGGCGGTACGCTCGCCGCGATCCATGCGGCGCGGCGTCCCGAGCGCATCCAGAGCCTGCTCGCCCTCGCCGGGCCGGTGCGCTTCCACGACGAGGGGCTTCTATCGACCTGGACGCGTTCCCGGGCGTTCGACAGCCGGGCCTTCGCGGAAGCCTGCGGCAATGCCCCGTGGCCACTCATGCAGGCCGCCTTCCACCTGCTGCGTCCCACGCTCACCCTGTCGAAGCTCGTGCACCTGTGGCACCGGGCCGACGATCCGGCGTTCCTCGACGGCTTCCTCGCGCTCGAGCGCTGGGGCAACGACAACGTGTCTTTCCCCGGGCGGGCTTTCGACGAGTACCTCACGCGCCTCTACCGGGAGGATGCCCTCGCCGGCGGCCGCCTCCACGTCTCGGGCCGACGGGTCGACCTGTGCGACATCCGTTGCCCAACGCTCGCCGTCACCTTCGAACATGACAACATCGTGCCCTGGAGGAGCGCGGCCGCGCTCCTCGATCTCGTGAGTTCGGCCGAAAAGGAGCACCTCCATTTCCCGGGAGGCCACGTGGGGACGCTGGTCTCCAGCTCCGCGCGGCAGAAGCTCTGGCCGCTCCTGTCCGCCTTCTGGGAGAAGCACGCGGGCACTGGTCGCCCGAAGACGCGCACGGCGGGCGCCCGCGCCACCGCAAACTGACGAGAGGGGACCCTCGATGGAAGACGACCGCCACGGCGCCAAGCAGCCCCGCCGCTTCGATCCCGCGAAGGCCTCGATGCTGGACGATCGCGCCCGTTTCGAGTCGTTACCCCCGGCCGGCGTGCTCGCGATGCTGGACATCCCTCGAAACGGCTGGATCGTCGATTTCGGCACCGGCACCGGTACCTACGCGCTGGAGATCGCCGCCGCCCGACCGGACGTCACCGTCGTGGCCCTCGACGAACAACGAGCGATGCTCGATCGGCTCTCGGCCAAGCTGGCCGCGCGGCCGCTCCCCAACGTGAAGGTCGTGCTGGCGCGGACGCCGGCGGCCCGCGCGCTCGAGGGGCGCGCCGATCGCGTCCTCGCCCTCAACGTGCTGCACGAGCTGGGCGACGACGCCTTGCGAGAGCTGGCCGCTCTGCTCGCGTCGGCCGGTCGGGCGCTTTTCATCGACTGGAACGCGGACGTCGATCGGACGGCCGGACCGCCGCGCGAGCACGTCTACTCACCCGACGACGCGGCGCATCGCTTGGCCTCCTTCGGCTTCGCGGTCGCCGAGCGCCGGCTCTTCCGGGACCAATACGGCCTGCTGTGCGCGAAGGCCTGAGCAGGCGCTTCGATTGACACGGGCCGGTGGGGCGGGGAGAGTCCGCGCCAGTCGGAGGAACCGAGCGAGTCCGCTGACGCCGCGGGAATACTAAGAAGGGTCGCCGAGACGCTATGAAGATGTCCCCCGGGGAATAGTGGCACCGGGCGGGCGTTACGGAGGAACACGATGGCCCTCTCCATCGACGCACTGATCGCCAAGGCCAAAGAGGCGGGTGCCTCCGATCTCCACCTCGAGGGTGGGCTGCCCCCAGCGCTGCGCATCCAGGGTGACCTGAGGGTGAGCGGAGAGCCGATCGCACCCGCGACCCTCACGTCGATGGCGCGCGAGCTGCTGGGAGAGGAGGCCTGGCAGGAGTTCCTGGCCGTGCGCTCCCACGATCTCTCCCGCACGTTGCAGGGCGTGCGCTGCCGGGTGAACGTGCTGCACAGCTCGCGCGGCGTGGGCCTCGCCATCCGGCTTCTCTCTTCGTTCCAGGCAACGCTCTCGAGCCTGAACCTGCACCCCGACCTCAAGAAGCTCGTCGCCAACCGCCACGGCCTGGTGATGGTCTGCGGGCCGACCGGATGTGGAAAGTCTTCGACGGTCGCGGCGCTGCTTCAAGAGATCAACCTGGGCGAGACGCGTCACATCATCACCATCGAGAGCCCGATCGAGCACCTCTTGACCCCGAGGGCCGCGCTGGTACGGCAGCGGCAGGTCGGGCGCGACACACCGTCGTTCGAGCAGGCTCTCGTGGATGCGTTGCGCGAGGATCCTGACGTGCTGATGGTCGGCGAGATGCGCGATCCGGAGACCATGAGGCTGACGCTCAACGCGGCCGAGACGGGGCACCTCGTGATCACGACGCTTCACTCGGCCTCGACGTCCGAGGCGCTGGCCCGCGTCGTGACGGCCTTCCCGGCCGAGAGCCAGCCAGGCATCTGCGCCCAGCTCGCCGATTGCCTGGCCGGCGTCGTCTGCCAGCGGCTGCGCTATCGCAGCGACCTCAGGATGCGCGTTCCCGAGTGCGAGATTCTGCTTCCCTCCTCCGGGGTCAAAGGCACCATCCGCGGCGGGCAGTTCTCGCGACTGATCACGGCTCTGGAGGGCGGCGGTTCGGAGGGACAGTGGACCTGGGCCCGATACCGGAGCTGGATGGACGCGCGGACCGACTGGGTCGTCCCCGAGGCCGCTGCTGCGGTACCCCTCGCCTCTGACCTGCCCGTGGCGGAGCTGCCCAGGCCCGCCGCCCGGCCACCAGCGCCGCCCCCCCAGGTTCCTCGAGCCGCCCGCCCCAAGCCCGCCTCGAGCAGGCCTCCGCCCCCCGAGCCGGCGGCGCCGACGACCGACTCAGAAGGCGTACTGGTGATTGACGAGATGGACGAGGCTCCCGAAGCGATCCTGGAAAAGCTCGGACGGCGCTGAGAGCGCGTGAAGGACCCCGTCATCGTGTTCGCGCCGGGTGCCGGCGCCCCTTCGCGCTCGGACTGGATGAAGGGCTGGACGCACCGACTCGGGACTCTCGGACCAGTGGTGCCGTTCGACTACCGATACCAGATCGAAAGACGGCCTCGGCCTGATCCCTTGCCCGCGCTCGTCGCGAGGCATCGACAGGCCGTCGCGGAGGCGCGCCTCCACCACCCAGGGCCCGTGGTGCTCGCGGGCAAGTCCATGGGCTCCCGAGTGGGCTGCCATGCCTCGCTGGAGGAGCCAGTGGACGCCCTCGTGTGCTTCGGCTACCCCCTCAGAGCCGCGGGCAGCGGCCAGCTGCGCGATGAGGTCCTGCTGCGCCTGCGCACGCCGATACTATTCGTGCAAGGAACGCGGGATCCGCTCTGCCCCCTGCCTCTCCTCGAGGCGCTGCGTCCGCGGATGACGGTGCGGAACGACCTGCATGTCGTAGACGGGGGCGACCACTCGCTGCGGGTCTCGAAGAAGCTGCCGCAGGCGCCCGTGGATGACGACGTCCTCGCGGCGGTCGCGAGCTTTCTCGCCTCGCTCTGAGGCGCTACTGGCACTTTCCGTCGGCGCCACAGCCCGAGGAATCGCCACAGCAGTCGTCGTCGGTGAGGCAGGGATACTGATCGCCGCCGACGTTGCAGTGGCAGGCACCGCTGACGCAGTACTGGCTGCAGCAATCCCATGCGGCAGAATCGTCGGTGCAGGAAGCGACTCCGGTCTGGCCGCAGCGCCCGCCGGTGCCGCCCGCAGAGCCGCCGGCGCTTCCGCCATTCCCGCCGGTGGCGCCACCGCTGCTCCCCGTGGTCCCTCCGTTCGTGCGCTGCTCACAATGGCCGTTGGCAGCGCAGACCGCGACGGCGGCGCAGTAGTCGACCGGTTGTCCGTTGCAATTGGCGATGCAGCTGCCGGCGGAGCTGCAAACCAGGGAGGTACCTCCTGCGGGATTGCAGGCCGCATCCTCCGCGAAGCTCGGCGCACTCGTCCACCCGTGGCACCCCGAGGCGCCCCCCGTCGAAGAGCTGCCTGTGGTTCCACCCGCAGTACCCTCGGCGATCGACCCCGCGATGCAGACTCGCGCGGCGCCGCAGTGGCCGGTGCAACAATCGGCATCGTTCCGGCAAGCGGTCCCAAGGCCGGCGTCGGCGCCGGCAGGTGTGCAGCTCGCGCAGTCCGCGGAGATCAAGCAGCCGACGGGGCAGACCACGGTGCAGCCCGTACCGCCGCCGTTCGAGCAGCCGAGCGCGCATCCGATTCCCAGGAAAGCCACGAAGGCGCCGAGGCTCGTGCGGAAGGTCATGGTTCGCCCGCGGGGTTCGAGCACCCCGCCCTGCGGCCGCTAACAAGCACGACCGGCAAGTGCTTTCAAGAGGCCCCCGATCGTTCAGACGAGGGGCTTCAGATACTCCTCGAGCATCGTCGGCACGAGCTCGCTGACCGTGGGATGGACGAACATGGTGTGCGTCAGGATCGAGTAGGGCTGGCGCGCCATCATCAATGGAAGAAGCATCTGCACCACCTCGTCGGCTTCGATACCCAGGTAGGCAGCGCCGAGGATGAGCTTCGACTCTGCATCCACGTGCACCTTCATGAAGCCTTCTGTCTCGCCGCGCTCTCTGGCCCGGCCCACGCGTGTCATCGGCATCTTCGCAACCAGCGCAGGCTTCTGGCGTGCCCTCACCTCGGCCTCGCTGAATCCGACGCGGCCCAGGGGTGGATCGACGTACACCGCGTAGGCTGGAATGCGATCCGAAACCTTGCGGGCCGCCCCTTCGAGCAGGTTGTCCCCGACGATCTCGTAGTCGTTGTACGAGGTGTGGGTGAAGGCACCCTTGCCGTTGCAGTCCCCGAGGGCCCAGACCCCCTCGGCGCTGGTGCGGAGCTGCTCGTCCACCTCTACGTATCCTCGCGCGTCCACCCGCACGCCCGCCTCGTCGAGGCCCAGATCGTCGGTGTTGGGCCGGCGGCCCGTGGCCAACAGCAGGTGGCTGCCGGCGATCGCCTCCCCGCTCGAAAGCACCAACTCCAGGCCGGACCCGCGGCGGGCCACACGTTCCGGCTTGCCCGAGAAGCGAAATTCGATGCCCTCCGCGGCGAGGATCCGCCGCACCTCCTCGGCCACGTCGGCGTCCTCCCGGGAGAGCAGATGGCCGCCGCGCTCGATGACGGTCACGCTCGCGCCGAAGCGCCGGAACATCTGCGCAAACTCGAGGCCGATGTAACTGCCGCCGACGATGATCAGGTGATCGGGAAGCTCCGCCAAATCCAGCATCTCGCTGTTGGTGAGAAAGGGCACCTCGGAAAGCCCCGGCAGGTCTGGCACCATCGCCCGCCCGCCCACGTCGAGGAAGACTCGCGGCGCTTTGAGCCTCCTCGATCCCGAAGCCGTGCCCACCTCCACCGTCCGAGGGGCCACGAACCTTCCGTGGCCGAGGATCACCTCGATCCCCGGCTGCCCGCGCAACCAGCTCTCCACCCCGCGTTCGGATTGTCCGGCCACCTCACGCATGCGCGCGTGGACCCTGGCCATGTCCACCCGTACCCCGCCCTGAAGCAGCACGCCGAAGTCCTCGGCCCGCCGCGCCACGTGAGCAGCGCGTGCGCTCGCTACCAGCGTCTTCGTCGGAATGCAGCCGTAGTTGACGCAGGTGCCGCCGAAGCGCTGCCGCTCCAGCACCGCGACCTTCCACCCGCGCTTGGCCATGCGTACCGCCAGGGGCGGGCCCGCTTGGCCCGTGCCGATGACGATGGCGTCGAAGCTGGACACATCCATGTTGAGACCTCCCCGCACGTTCGTAGGCGACCCGCCGGTCGCTGGCAAGCCCGCGCTGAGCTACAATGCGTCATGGTCACCGCGACGCTGGTGCGTCTGTTCGTTTGAAGGCCAACATGCCCCTCCGCGCGCAGCCTCACCAGCAGGCCAGGGTGCACCGGTGCGCCTGGGCGGAAGGAAACCCCCTGCTCCAGCGTTACCACGACGAGGAGTGGGGCGTCGTCGAGCGCGACGGCCGCAAGCTCTGGGAGACGTTGATGCTCGACGGCTTTCAGGCGGGACTCGCCTGGATCACGATCCTGCGAAAACGCGACGCCTTTCGGAGGGCCTTCCGGGGCTTCGATCCCCAGGTGGTCGCCCGCTTCGGCTCGAAGGACGTGAGGCGGCTCCTCGCCGACGATGGGATCGTTCGCTCACGCGCGAAGATCGCCGCGACCATCGGCAACGCGCGGGCCTACCTCAGGATGCAGGAGGCCGGGGAGGACTTCTCGCGGTTCGCGTGGGCGCTGGCGGGCGGCGCGCCCATCCAGGCCAGCGGCCGAGCACGCTCGAAGAGCCCGCTCTCCGAGCAGATCTCCCGGGCACTCGTCCAGCGCGGCTTCAAGTTCGTCGGCCCGGTCTGTGTCTATGCCTGGATGCAGGCGAACGGCATCGTCAACGATCACGTGAAAGGCTGCTTTCGCCGACTCGAGGTCCAGTCATGAAGGCGGTCGAGACCCTGGGATTCGCGACCCTTCAAGAACACGACCTCTCGAGCGCCAACCTCTACGTGCAGCGCGACGGCAAGGACACGGCGGTGACCGACCTGCACCCGGACGACAAGGCCTACGCGCACCTCGATCCCAAGATCGTCCTGCGGCAGCATCCCGACGCCTATTTCCGGCTACGCGTGAGACCTACGGACGTCTGGCAAGCTCCCGCCTCCGAGAGGATCCGCGAGAGTCTCGACGAGTTCCTCGGACCACGCCTGCCGGGCCTTCCAGCCCTGCGCGCCCCCGCGTCGGGGCGAATGAACTTCTGGGGGTGGTTCGCAGTCCTCACGTCGGCC